>JAKLDR010000008.1 GCA_022703445.1 Planctomycetota bacterium
CGTTGGAGCCGAAGACCAGCACGGCCTTGTTCTTCGAGTCGTAGGCCGCGTTGTTGTGCCAGCCGCAGAGCGGCGAGCCCGGCACCTGCTTCCAGGCGCGCGGCTCGCCGGAGAGCTCCCAGATTCCCGAGCCGCCGTAGCCGACCACCGCCTTGCGGTCGGAGTCCCAGGCCACGGCGTTCGGGAAGAAGTGGGCGGCCTTGCCGGGCAGCGGTTTCCACTCGTTCGTGGCGAAGCTGAAGGTCCAGGTGGGGTGGCGCTTGACCGTGCCCCAGACCGCGGCCAGGTCGTTGCAGAAGCGCCCCGGCGCCATGTGGCTGTCGTAGATGCAGACCACCATCTCGTCGCGGCCGGGGTCGTAGATCACCGTGCCGAAGGTGTGCATGGCCCAGGGGTGGTCGCCCTTCTCCCCGGCGACCGGCAGGCCCTCGGCGTTGGCCTTGTAGGTGGACTTGTCGTCGTTGGGGTAGAGCCGCGTCCACTTCATCTCGGCCACGTCGAAAATCAGCGGACTGTTGGTCCACTCCTTGCCGTGGGTGTTCGAGCCGAAGAGCACGATCCAGCCGCGCTTGGAGTCGAAGCAGCCGCCGCCGTGCTCCTGGCGCTTGAAGCGCACCGCGTCGGAGGCGGTCTGCTCATGCAGCTTGAGCCACTTGTTGGCCTCGGCCTCGGTGATCTTGGGATTGGGCTTGGCCTCGGAGGCCGGGGCGGCGGCTTCGACGGCAGCCGCCTGGACGGACAGGAGCAGGCAGGTGGCGAAAGCCGGCAGTGCGGACGCGGGGAATCGCATGGTTCTCCTCCTTCGGCTGCCGAGCATATCCCGGGCGGGCGCCCGGGGCAACAGGAATCCGGGCGCCGGGCGGGAGCAGGGTCTGGTCACCCCACGTCCCGGACCGCCGCACACGATGGCGCCGTGGAAACCGGGGAGGACGTGGGCGGTCCCCGCCTTGCTTCCCGGCCCCGCGCGGGCATAATCGGCCTCGGGCGGAGGCCGTCGACGCGGGCCGGGTGTGCTCCGCGGCGCGGTGATCCGGAGCTTGCGGGGAGAGCGATCATGAGAGCCTTCCTTGGCGCGGTGTGCTTCCTGGTGCTGGCCGCGGGCGTCTCGTCCGCACAGGAGATCAAGGCCGCGGACGCCGGGGCCATCAAGGCGGCGCTGGGGGCGGCTGGTCCCGGGGATACCATCGTGATCAAGCCCGGCGAGTACAACCTGGGCGGCGGGGCGTCGACCGGCAAGGACGGCACCAAGGAGGCGCCCATCACCCTGCGCTGCGAGGGTGACAAGGGCTACGCCAAGCTCAACCTCGGAGGCCAGGTGGCCTTCCGGGTGAAGAACAAGTTCTGGGTCTTCCAGGGCATCCACTTCAACGGCGACCGCAAGGGCACCTCGGCGGCGGTCTTCCTGGACGGCCCCGGCGGCGGCGGCGACGTCCGCTTCACCGACTGCAAGATCTCCGGCTCGGCCGAGCACGGCATGAAGGGCGCCAAGCTCCGCGAGAAGCCGGTCAACAACGTGGTCATCGAGTTCACCGAGCTCTTCGACACCGGGGCCACCGGCTTCGACCTGGTCGCCGGCGACAACTGGGCCCTGCGCCGCTGCTACGTCCACGACTACGGCCAGGATGGCGGCGTGACCTACGGCATCTTCCTCAAGGGCGGCGGCAAGAACGGGATCATCGAGGGCTGCATCGTCGACGGCAAGAAGAAGAACACCACCCTGGGCATCTCCTTCGGCGGCGGGCTCACCGGCAAACAGTGGCTGCCCATGGGCGCCGACGGCAAGCTCGGGCCGGAGGCCGACGGCGGCATCGCCCGCAACAACATCGTGATCAACGCTGCCGACTCCTCGTACCACTCCAATAACGGCGCCAACTGCAAGTTCTACAACAACCTGGCCTGGGGCGGCGACACCTTCCAGCGCCAGGCCAGCTACCCCAAGGACCCGGTGCTGATCAACAACCTGATCGGCGGCGGCGTCAAGGGCGCCTCCGAGAACAAGAACACCCTGGCACCCAAGAAGGAGTGGTTCGTCAACCCCGACGACTGCGACTTCCGCCTGACCGACGCCGGCAAGGCGGCGCTCGTGGGCAAAGGCTCGCCGATCCCGGCCGAGGAGTGCCCGACCGACCTCTTCGGCACCAAGCGCGACCCGGCCAGCGCCTGCATCGGGCCGGTCCTGCCCGACGCCAAGGAGTCGACCAAGTGGGTGGATCGGCGGAAGTAGCCGCGGGATCATGTGGGTGTGTGGGTCTGTGAGTGTGTGAGTACGTGAACACCCGCCTCGTTACCCACGCACCCACAAACCCACACACTCACACACGCCCTCTCTCGTTTGGAAGGAGTCACCTCATGCACGTACGCCGGGCGATCTCTGCAGCCGTCCTCGCAGTCTTGCTGGCCGCGTGCGCAGCCACCCCGGGCCGGTCCGTGGAGCCCGCGCCCCAAGGGGTGCGGCCGCCGCCGGACATCTTCGAGGCCCGGGTCTTCACCAGTGCCGCCAACCCCAAGGAGAGCCTGCCCTACCGGCTGGCCAAGCCGGCCGACTGGAACGCCGCCAAGAAGCACCCGCTGCTGGTCTTCTTGCACGGTGCCGGCGAGCGCGGCGCGGACAACAAGGCGCAGCTGGCCTGGGGCAAGGCCTGGCTCGAGAAGGCGGTCAAGGAGCACGGCGCGGTGGTGGTCGCCCCGCAGTGCCCGGGCAGCGCGCGGTGGGTGGAAGTCGACTGGGGTGCCAAGGCCCACGACATGCCCAAGGACCCGTCCGTGCCCATGCGGCTGCTCTTCGAGCTGCTCCCGACCATTGAGAAGGAGCTCTCCATCGACCCGGCGCGCCGCTACGTCGCCGGGCTGTCCATGGGCGGCTTCGGGACCTGGGACGCGCTCTGCCGGAGGCCCGAGTACTTCGCCGCCGGCGTGCCCATCTGCGGCGGCGCCGACGAGAAGCAGGCCGAGAAGATCGCCAAGGTTCCGGTCTGGACCTTCCACGGCGACAAGGACGGCGTGGTCCTGACGGTGCGCTCGCGGAACATGGTCGAGGCCCTCAAGAAGGCCGGCGGGACGCCCAAGTACACCGAGTACCCCGGCGTCGACCACTTCAGCTGGAACAAGGCCTTCGCCGAGCCCGAGTTGCTCAAGTGGCTCTTCGAGCAGAAGCGGGCCGAGAAGTAGGGACGAACGAAGAGTGTGTGGGTGCGTGGGTATGTGGGTGTGTGAGTACGTGAGCGCCCGCCTCGTTACCCACACACTCACACGCCCACACGCTCACACACGCCCCCGCGCCCCCGGAGGAGCCGCCCCATGGTCGTGACCCTGCCTCTCGCCGCCGGCCCGGTGGACGTCGATCTCCAGAGGATCGTCATCCACTCCTCCGGCGGAGGCGCCGGCGCCATGCGCCTGGCCATGCGCTCCGAGGGCGGTCTCGACCTCCGCGAGACGGCCGGCCACCTCTTCCTGAAGGTGGAGGACGAGCCCCGGCCAATCGGCTGCATCGGCTGCGCTGCGAAGGACGGCTCCTGCGAGTTCCTCTTCCCGGCGAGCCGCGAGTCGGCCCGCGGGGTCTTCCCCCCGGGCGCCGACGTCCTCTGGATCGACCGCCGGGAGGAGACCTTCCTGGCGCGCGTGCCGGTCGAACTCGTGCAGGCCGACCCTGGCGCCGAGTCCGGCACGGTCAACTGCCGGCAGTGCGGACGGGCCATGCGCGGGGCGGCCAAGTGCCCGCACTGCGCGTCCAAGGGCAAGGGCTGCTGCTGCCTGGGGGTGGTCGTTGCGCTGCTGGCCGGGGCGGCGCTCACCGTCTCGGCGATGTACCGCAGCTACCGCGAGGAGCACCCGGACGCCACCTTCCGGTCGTTCCTGGAGAGCCTCAACACCAAGGGCTCCGGCCAGTCGCCGGAGCGGCCCCAGGCCGCGCCGCCGATCCCCGAGGTGCCGCGGCCGCCGTCGGCCGACGCCTATGCCCGGGACCTGGCCGCGGCCCGGCAGTCCTTCGCCGCCGCGGAGCAGTCCGGTCGCTCTGAGGACTGGGCCCGGGCCGAGGAGACCGCGCGGCGCGCGGTGCGCTCCGGCGGGGCGCGCTCGGGCGATGCCCAGAAGCTGCTGGCCCTGGCCAAGCAGAAGCGCGGGGAGGCCCGCGCGGCGGAGAGCAGCCCGCGGATCGCATTGGCCAGCCATGCGGACGATGCCGGCCTGGCCGCGGCGGTGCGGAGCCAGCCCAGCGCCACCTGGGTGGAACTGCGCTACTGCTCGAAGCTCACCGACCTCTCGCCCCTGGCCGCCCTGCCCGGGCTCAAGCGGCTGAGCCTCCTGGGCTGCGACAACGTGAGGGACTTCTCCGCGCTGGGCCGGCTGCCGGCGCTGGAGGACCTCACCTGCTCGGCGGCGATGACGGAGGGCGAGCTCGAGCTGCTGGCCGCCGGCTCGCCGAAGCTCAAACGCCTGGACCTGGAGTGGGCCCGCGAGGTCCGCGACCTCTCGGCGCTCGCGAAGTTCAAGGCGCTGGAGGATCTCTCCCTGCCCCCCGAGGCTGACGACGCGGCCCTGGCCGCCGTGATCCGCGACCACCCGGGGCTCGCCAGGCTCAGCCTGCGGCTGAACCGGCGCATCACCGACTTCGCCCCGCTCGGGAAGCTCACGGCGCTGGGCTCCCTGACGCCTCCGAAGGGCTCGGGGGCCCAGCTCGCCAGGAGCATCCCGACCTCGGCCTCGATCGCCGAGCTGGTGATCGTCGACTGCCGCGAGCTCGGCGACATGGGCTTCCTCCGCCGGACGCCCAACCTGCGCGCCGTGTGTTTCAGCTCCTGCGGGGACCTCACCGATCTGGCGCCGCTGGCCGAGGCCGCGCCGAACCTCGCTTCGCTGCGGCTGGTGCAGTGCAGGCTGCTCGTCGACCTGTCGCCGCTCGAGAAGCTCGGCAGGCTGGAGGATCTCAACATCCAGTTCTGCGACGGCCTCTCGGACATCTCGCCGCTCAAGAAGCTCTCCGGCCTCAAGTCCCTGGCGATCTACGGCTGCCAGGAACTGGGCGCCGCCCAGATCAACGAGGTCCGCCGGGCGCTGCCGAAGTGCCGGGTGATGGGGAACAGGTAGCTGCTTGTCGAGCCGAGGAGAATCGCCATGCGCACCTTCTTCTGTGGAACCATCTCTGGAGTCCTGACTCTGGCCCTTGCCGGATGCGCGGGGCTCGGCCGCGTGGAGAATACCATGCCCGCCGATTACAGGGACGTCCGAGTGAAACTTCCCGGGCGGCTGATGACCTCCCAGGAGGTCCTGCGCGAGGTCCACGCCCAGACCGGCGTCACCTGCCATGCCTATCCGACCGGCGCGCTTGTCCGGCAGATCGACGCGACGCCGTTCGGGGGCGAGGCCACGGTCATGGATGTCCTCAGGAAGCTTTCCCCGCTGGTCCATGAGAACGGCTCCTTCCTGCTGGCGGCCCGGCCGGAAGATTCGCCCAAGGATATTGCGGCCCGGATTCCTGCGGCCGCCGGAACGCTGCGCCTCGAGGCCGAGCTGTCCGACGCGCGGCTGAAGGAGCTCTCCGGCCGGCTCGCCTCCGGTGAGGCCGCCGACCGGCGCCTGGCCGCCTACGAGCTCGGCAACACCAAGTCGACTCGCGCCATCGCCCCGCTAATGGCCGCGCTCGGCGACAAGGACGAGTCCGTTCGCTTCGGCGTCCTGCGCGCGCTCGACCGGCTGGAGCGCGACTACCCCGCCCACCACCCGCCCGGCCGGGTCTCGATCTTCGCCCTGGCGAAGGACCTGCCGACCGAAGGGCTGGTGGCCGCCCTCAAGTCCGCGTCGGACACCTCGACCAACGAGTGGATCTGGGCGGCGGGCTTGATCGGCCGGGCCGGCCGGCCGGAGTCGGCCCGCCCCGAGCTGGAGAAGGGGCTGACCAACGGCTACGCCCGGACCCGCGAAACGGCCCGCTGGGCGCTCGCCCGGCTGGACGAAGCCGCTGGCAAGGCCACCGCATGCCACAACGTTCCGGGCCCCGGGACCCCGTACGCCGGCGAGGAACCTGCCGCGCTCGTCCGGGCGCTCGCCGGCGCTGCAGCCCCCGAGGTGCGAGCCGACCTCCTCCTCCGCCTCGGCCGCGCGGGCGGCAAGCCGGCCTGGGACGTATTGCTCGCCGAGCTCAATTCGCAGGAGCCGGTCGCGCGCCGCGCGGCCATCCGGGCGCTCTCGCGCTGTCCGGACCCGCGCGCGGTCGGCGCGCTCATGAAGATCCTGGTCGGTCCGGAACCGGCGGAGCCGGAGACCGGCAAGGAGAAGGGCACGCCGGCCTCGGCCAGCTCGCTCACGGCCGAGTACCGCAACCTCGCGGCCATGAGCCTGGGGATGATCGGCTCCGACGCGGTCGTCGCCGAGCTCGCCGTCTACCTCAAGGACAATCAGAAGCCCATCTCCGCAGCGGCGCTGGCGCTGTCCTGGACGGAGCACCCCGCCTCCGAGGCGCCGCTGGTCGCCGGCATCAAGGTGCCGGACAACGACGAGCACGGCCAGGCCAACTGCGTGCTCCGCGCCTACGCCTACACGGGCCTGGCCCGCCTGGGGACGCCCGCGGCGGTCGATGCGATCATGACCAAGTTCAACGAGTACGACAATGCCGCGCGCTACGCCGGCCACGCCGCCGTGCGCCTGGCCGGCCGCTCGCCGGCCGCCGGCGCGCATCTCACTGAGATCGTTCGCAAGGGCAGGAGCTGGATCGCGGCCCACGGCCTGGAGGAGTCCGAGGACCCGCGGGCGGTCGACGCGCTCCTGGAGGTCTTGCCCGCGGCCGAGGGCGAGCGGCTGCACTTCGGGCTGCAGGCGCTGGGGCGCTCGGGCGACCCGCGGGCGGTGCCGACGCTGCTCGCGCTCCTCGACCACCGCCAGCCTTGGGTGCGTTACGAGGCGCTGCGTGCGCTGCGCTGGCGCTGGTACTGGCCCCGGCCGGAGGTCCGCGAGGCGCTCGGGAAGCACCCGGTCTTCAGGGCCTTCGTGACCCCGCCGCCGGCCCTGGCCGAGCAGCCCGAGAACACCTGGGTCTGCCGGCTCTGGCCGGTCGACTTCGACGACGAGCGCGCGGTCAACACCACCTACGAGGCGGGCATGGCCTTCGACGAGTCGCGCGGCGTCGCGGTCAAGACCAACGGCCACGGCCAGCGCTGCGACGTGCCGCAGCTGGGCGAGACCTGGCTCTACGATCCGGCGGCCAACTCCTGGCGGGAGTCGTCCTCGCCGGTCGTGCCCTTCGGGATGTGCGGCACCTGGAACGTGGCCTACTACCGCGCCGAACGCAAGGTGGTGGCCATGGAGGCCGAGGGCGGCCACCACGGCTGGCAGTGGGAACGGGGCCGGGCGCTCCGCGGCAGCGCGCCCTGGGTCTACGACGCGGCGCGCGACCGCTGGACGGCGATGCAGCCGCTGCACGCCCTGGGCGGGCCGGGCCTGCGCGGCTTCGGCCCGCTGGTGTGGACCGACGGCCCCGGCCGGGTCTTCCTGCACGGCGGCGTCTGGGGCGGCAACACTCCCAAGGAGGTCGCCGGCCGCAGCTGGCTCTACGATCTGCACGCCAACACCTGGACCATGCTGCCGGAGAGCAAGGAGTCCCCCGGCAACCGCACCGGCCACGGCATGTGCTACCTGCCCGGGGTCGACCGCGTGCTCCTGGCTCCGGGCGACAAGGAGACGAAGACCTGGCTGTGCGACCCGCGGACCGGCCAGTGGAAGGACGCCGGCGCCTCTGGAAAGCCGCCCAAGCTCGGGCTGCCCCTGGTCTGCGACCCGGTCACCGGGACGGCGCTGGCCTTCCACGCCGCGGCCGACGGCACGACCATCTGGCAGTACGACCCCGCGGCCAACTCCTGGGCCAAGCTCGACTCGCCTGTGGATCTGAGCCCGCACCAGGACTCGGTCGACGTCTGCTACGACCCGAAGCACAACGTCTTCATCATGGACGGCGGGCACGTGAACTGGAACACCGACCACATCGCCGTCCGCGAGGTATGGACCTACCGGTTCCGGAACCGTCCGAAGGACGCGCCGGTCCCGGAGACGCCGCGCCCGCCGGTGCGCCCCGAGCCGCCGCTGCCCGAGGACGTGGTCGTGAGCGTCCTGGCGGACCGGACGGTCGAAGTCCGCTGGGCGAAGCCGCCGGCCGCCGACGTCGTCGGCTGCCACGTCTACGCCGCTGCCGTCGAGGCCGGCGAGCGCATGCACCACAAGGAGGTCTTCAGGAAGCTCGGGCCCGTCGAGCGGCTCACCGACCAGCCCGTGACCGGCTCGGAGTTCGTCGATGTGCGCAAGCTCGCCAAGGCGGCGGGGCTCTTCAATCACGAGATCCGGGCCTACCACGTGAGGGCGGTGAACAAGGCGGGAGTCGAGAGCGGTCCGTCGGCCACGGTCCTGACGCTGGCTAGTTCCGTGCCGCGCGCCGCCGCCGTCGAGCGGCCCGACGGCTCGACGCGGGTGACCTGGACGCTCCCTCCGGAGAGGGACCTGCGCGGCTACGCGGTCTACCGCATGGACGAGTTCCGGACCACGCTGCCGGTGCGCCTGAACCCGCTGCCGATCAGGGGCACCGAGTTCGTCGACTGGCCGGAGACGCCGCGCGCCGAGCGCCGACGCTACTACGTCGTGGCCGTCGACGCGCTGGGCCAGGAAGGCATCCCCTCGACCGGGGCATGGTCGTTCGGACGGCCGTAGGAAGATGGCTTTGGGCCTTGGGCTTTAGGCTTTGGGTCAAGAGCGTTTCGGCCGTTGTTGTCCCCAAAGCCCAAAGCCGAAAGCCCAAAGCCGGCCCGCGTCGTAGCCCCTACCCCGCCGCCTCGGCCGCGACCGGCTTGAGCCTGGCGCTCGAGCGGCGGGCGCAGATTTTCTCCCAGCGCGCGGACATCTCGCTCATCTCCCCGCGCATCAGGATGGCCGGGGCGCTCTGCACCGAGCGGCCGGCGCGGGGCTCGCAGACGGTCCGGAGGCCGAGCATCCGGCCGTAGAAGCTCTCGTGCTTGGGGTTGAAGGTGAAGAGCACCGTGTCGGCAAGGCCCCGGCCGCCCTCGAGCGTCGCGCTGATCAGCTGCATGACCACGAAGAGGTGCTCGCGGCATCCCGGCCGGGTGGCGATCCGCCAGGAGGCGCCCAGGCGCCGGCCGGTCGCGCGGCACTCGGCCCGGACGGCGTCAACCACGTCCCTGAAGTCGTCGTCGACGTGCAGGCCGGCGGGGCCGTCGAACGTGTAGCTGTTGGAGCCCAGCAGCGTCCCGTCATCGTCCTCGGCCATCAGCACGGTCGTCTCCGGGACCGCGTCGAGGTGCGGGTAGTGGCGGAGCATCCCGTCGGGCTGCGACTCGGCGTAGCCCTCGGCCACGTACATGTCGTGGGTCAGCCGCCAGACCGCCTCGAGGTCCTTCAGGGTGGTCGCCTTCCGGATGCGCATGGTCTGCCCTCCTCGTTCCGTTCCCAGGTGTCCGCTCAGTTGACGTTCACGCCCAGGCGCTCTGCCAGAAGTTTGGAGCCGGTGCGACGGGCGCTCGGTTCCCTCTGCTCCGCCGCTGGTGCCGCCTCCAAACCCGCCAGCGCCTCGGCGCGGCCGAGATCGCGCTCGCCGGGCAGCCCCAGGCCGATGAGCAGGCTCTTGACCGCACAGCGGTCGGTGATCGCGGAGATGATAAGGTTGAGCGCCGTGCCGGCCGCGCCCAGCAGGAACCATGGGCTGGCCAGCCAGGCGAGTGCAAGGCAGAGGACGACTGAGCCGCCGGCCAGCGCCCGCCCGGCACGTTCATGAGTCAGTCTTCCAGTGAAGCGCATCGAATCTGCCCTCCTGAGTGCTGCCCTCCAGAAGAGCAATCTGCAAGCCAAACATCAATCGCGTATAACTGCCCGTAAAAGCGCGCGTTATGTGAATGCGGATGT
Source organism: Planctomycetota bacterium (assembly GCA_022703445.1). Lineage (GTDB taxonomy): Bacteria > Planctomycetota > SZUA-567 > JAKLDR01 > JAKLDR01 > JAKLDR01. Next base: position 9,895 of record JAKLDR010000008.1, read on the forward strand.
TGCCTTGACTTACCAGAGTTACAGTACAGAATCATAGTTGCATGCAGTTGGATGCAAAAGCGGTAGATGCTGGCAGCCTCATGTTAGACGTTGGAGGGGACGATGGCTGAGAATGGTGAGACGAGTCAGGACCGCAAGGCTGGCGAGGGCGGCGAGCCCGGTCAGGCTCGGGAGGCCGGCGAGAACGGCGAGGCGGGTCGTGTTCGGAATGCCGGCGAGGCCGTCAAGGCCCGCGAGGCGGGTCAGGTCTGCAAGGCTGGCATAAGCGGCGAGTCTGACAAGGTTGGCGAGGTTGGCTTGCCTGGCGGGGCCGGGGGGGGTGCGGTGGCTGGTCCCGACCCCGTGGTCGAGGCCGAGATAGACTCGGATCTGCCGCGGATGGCGGAGGTCGTCGGGGCGGCGGGCGAGGGCCATCAGCTCTGCAAGTACTACGCGGCCATTCTGGAATCGCGGGCCGTGCTCGACAAGCCCGAGGCGGACAGGCGCGCGGCGGTCCGGCGGCTGGCCGCGCTGGTGGACGCCCCTCCATCCGACCGGGAGCTGTTCCTCATCCTGCTCGAGCGCCTGATCAGGCTCGGGCTGCGCTCCGGCTTCCTCGCGGAGGCGCGCCGGGCGCTGCGCCTGCTGGACCAGGGAACCGCGGAGGGCGGCTGCCGGCCGGAGATGCTGGCCCTGGCCAGGATGTGCCGGAGCGCCGTGGAGTTTCACTGCGGGGACTATCCCGCGGCCTTCGTCAGCGCCACCGCGGCCCTGGAGGCGGTTTCCCCGGACCGGCCGCGGCTGTGGTTCATGCTCAAGGCCAACCGCCTGACGCTGGCGGTGCAGGCCCGCAGGCTGCCCGAGGCCGAGGCGGACCTGGCCTACCTGGAAAGCGTGCCGACGCCCGCGGGCATCATCGGCGCGCCGGTCGAGTTCCTGCGCATCCAGGTGCTGGACGCCGAGGAGCGGCACGCCGAGGCCCTGGCGCTCCTCGACCGCGTCACCGGCGGCTCCCTCGATGGGAAGAACGCCCGGTACGCCATCGACCGGATCACCTTCCTGAGCAGGATCGGCCGCGGGCGGGAGGCCATGGAACTGCTCGAGAAGCACCGCGACCGGGTGACGCCCTTCCAGTACGAGATGCGCCAGGGGCTGGAGGCCAGCCTGCGCGGCGACTTCGCCGCCGCGCGGGCCCACCTGCAGCGCTCGATGGCCGCCCCGGGCCTGAGGCCGCGGGACGTCAATCACGCCGCCTGGACGCTGGCGGCGATGGAGCTCAACGACCGCCGCCCGCGCGCCGCCCGCAAGATCCTCGAGGTGATCGATCCCGGGGAGGCCATCCCGCTGTACGCCATGGAGTGGGCCAGGCTCCACTGGCAGGAGGGGAACCTGGCCCGGGCCGCGGAGCACTTCCGGCGCGTCCTGGAGCAGGGCGCCATGGAGCGGATAATCAACGTGGCGGTCGACGTTCACGAGCTTACCGCCCACGAACTGGGCATGCTCTGGCGGCTGGCCATCATCCCCTGCGAAGCCCGCGAGGCCCGGGCACTGGCCGGGCTGGATCCGGATGGAGCCGCCGGGGGCCAATCCGGCCGAGAGGGCTCCGCGCCCCGTCCCCGCCCGGCCTCCCCCCGCAGACGCGCCGGCCGCGAGGCCGCCCTGGTCGGCAGCAGCCCGGCCATGAGCCGGATCCGCTCGGAGATCGCCAGGTTCGCGCCGCTTGACGAAACCGTGCTGGTGACCGGCGAAACCGGCACCGGCAAGGAGCTGGCCGCCCGGCTGCTGCACGACTCCGGGCCGCGTGGAAAGGAGGCCTTCCTGGCGGTGAACTGCGCGGCCATCTCCGACACGCTGCTGGAGAGCGAGCTCTTCGGCCACGTGCGCGGCGCCTTCACCGGCGCGGTCCGCGACCACGACGGCCTGCTGGTGGCGGCTGGCCGCGGCACGCTGCTCTTCGACGAGATCGACTCGATGTCCCCGCGGGTCCAGGGCTCGCTGCTGCGGGTGCTCGAGGAGCGCCGGGTCCGTCCGGTGGGCGGCAGCCGCGACCGCGAGTTCCACGCCCGGGTCGTTGCCGCCGGCAGTTCCGCCCTGGCCGAGAAGGTCCGGAGCGGCGAGTTCCGCTCGGACCTCTACTACCGGCTGGCCCGCCTGGAGCTGGCCATGCCCGCGCTGCGCGACCGGCCCGGGGACATCCCGGAGCTGGCCCGCCACTTCCTCGAGGAGCACTGCGATGCCGGCGAGGTGGTGCTCGGCGGGGATCTGCTCGCCGAGCTCGCCCGCCGGGACTGGCCGGGCAACGTGCGCGAGCTGCGCAACGAGATCCAGCGGCTGGTGCTCATGGCTGGAGACAGACGGGTGCTGGGCGCCGGGCTGCTGCGGGCGGCGACGGAGCCGGTTGCGGCGGCCGCCCGACCCTCGGGCCGGAATCGTACGGAATCGACCGCCGCGGGGGCCGGGACGGCCACAACCCCGTCAGCCGCGCCGGCCTCAGTGGCCGCAGCGACCGTCCAGGGCGCCCTGTCAGCTCGCAAGGTGCCCCGCCGCGACCGCCCGGGCCTCCTGCGCGAGCTCTTCAGCGCGCACCGCGAACTCAGCCGCGGCGACGTCGCCCACCTCCTGCCCTGCGCCCCGGCCACCGCGGCGAAGCTGCTCGATGCGCTTGAGGCCGAGGGCCTGGTCCGGCGCGTCGATCCGACGCCGTCGCCGCGGACGTCGTATTACACGTTGAAGGAGAATGCCCAGTAGAGGGCTTTGGGCCTTGGGCTTTTGGCTTTGGGAACAGATGGAACTGAGCCGGCCAAGATCGGCCCATCAATCTGTCCGTTAGCTGTCCCCAAAGCCCAATGCCTAAAGCCCAAAGCCGACGCCCCTCCGCGACCTCCGCGCCTCCGCGTGAGCCCGTGCCTCTATCCGAACCTCGGGCACCTCACCGCGTGGCCCGGGCTGGTTTCGACCAGTTGCGGCGCGCGCTCGAGACAGCCGCTGTCGCCGGCCGGGCAGCGCGGGGCGAAGCGGCAGCCGGGCAGCTCCTGGGCGCGGCGCAGCTCGGCCGGGGCGATCCTCGCGCGGCCTCCCTTGGCGGCGTCCAGGAGCAGCCGGGTGTAGGGGTGGCGGGGGCGGCCCAGGATCACGGCTGCTTCGCCCTCCTCCACGATCTGGCCGGCGTACATCACCGCGATCCGGTCGGCGGCCTTCTCGACCAGCGCCAGGTCGTGGCCGATGAGCAGGTAGGCCAGGGCGCGCTCGCGCTGCAGGTCGCCGAGCAGGTTGAGGATCTGCGCGGCCATGCTGACGTCGAGCGCGCTGGTCGGCTCGTCGAGGACCAGGAACTCCGGGCCCATGGCCAGCGCCCTGGCCAGGGCGATCCGCTGGCGCTGCCCGCCGGAGAACTCGTGGGGGTAGCGCGCGAGGGCGTCCGGGCCGAGCCCCACGCGTGCCAGCAGTTCGCCGGCCAGCTCCCGGCGGCGCTCCGGCCAGTCCGGCAGGCCGGCGGCGACCGGTGCCTCCCAGACGGCCTCGCCGGCGGTCATGCGCGGGTTGAGCGAGCCGTAGGGGTCCTGGAAGAGCACCCCCATCCGGCGGGCCAGCCGGCGGCGCGCGGCCTGGTCGATGCCCGCCAGCTCGCTGCCGTCGAAGAGGACCGATCCGGCGGCTATCGGCGCCAGGCCCACCAGGGCCCGACCGACAGTGGACTTGCCCGAGCCGCTCTCGCCGACCAGCGCCAGAGTCCGGCCGCGGTCGATCGCGAAGCTAACGCCGTCGGCCGCCCGGAAGGGCTCCCCGCCGGCCAGAAAGCCGCCCGGCCGGTACTCGACCGTCAGGTCGCGGACCAGGAGCAACGGCGCCGTTGCCATCAGCCGGCGTCCTCCGCTATCCGGACGGTCAGACTCAACGCTGAGGACGCAGAGGTACGCAGAGGGGAATTCCTGTCGTTGTTGTTACACAAGGATATCGTTTGTTGTCCTCTGCGTACTTTGCGACCCTCTGTGTCCTCTGCGTTGAAAATGGGCGTGGGCACAATCACAGGCGCACCTCCGGCAGCCCGGAGGGGGCCTCCACCTTGCCGATCTGCCAGCAGGCCACCCAGTGTCCGGGCAGGACCTCGGCCATCTGCGGGGCCTCCTGGCGGCAGACCTCCGCGGCCGCCGGGCAGCGCGGCGCGAATCGGCAGCCCGGCAGGATCTCGCCGGCGGAGGGCACCGACCCCGGTATCCCGCCCAGCCGGCCGCGGCCGGTACCCAGCTGGGGCAGGGCGGCGATCAGCGCCTTGGTGTAGGGGTGCAGCGGGCGCTCCAGCAGCGCGCCCATCCGGGCGCACTCCGCCGCCCGCCCGGCGTAGAGCACCAGCCCCCGCCCGGCCGCGCGGGCCGCCATGCGCAGGTCGTGGGTGATGAGCAGCAGGGCGATCTCGAAGCCGGTGCGCAGCTCGGCGAAGAGGTCGAGGATGCCGGCCTGCACCGAGACGTCCAGCGCGCTGGTCGGCTCGTCGGCGATCAGCAGCTGGGGCCGGTTGACCACCGCCATGGCGATGCAGGCCCGCTGGCGCAGCCCCCCGGACAGCTCGTGCGGGTAGGCTCCGAAGCGCGCGGCGGCGTCGGGGAAGCCCGCGCCGCGCAGGGCGTCTAGGGCGTTGTGCCGGGCGAGCTTGGGATGGCGGCCGTGGAGCCTGACCGCCTCGGCCACCTGCTCGCCGACGGGCAGCACCGGGTTGAGGGCGGACGACGGCTCCTGGAAGACGAAGCCGATCTTCGAGCCGCGCAGCCGGCGCATCTCGCGGTCGGAGAGGCCCAGCAGTTCGCGGCCGCCCAGGCGCACCGAGCCGGTGATGCGGGCGGCGGCGGGCAGCAGTCCGGCCACCGCCAGGGCCGTGGCCGTCTTGCCCGAGCCGCTCTCGCCCAGGAGGGCCAGGCCCTCGCCCTCCGCCATCGAGAAGGAAAGCCCGTCGACCGCCCTGGCTGGCGGAGCCCCGTCGGCGCGGAACTCCACGCGCAGGTTGCGGACCTCGAGGAGCGGTTCACCCTCGGTCACGGGCCGCTACCGGTACCGGCCGAACTCCAGCGCGGCCTCGAACATGGCCACGATGTTCTCGGGAGGGGTGTCGCCCTGGATGTTGTGGCTGGGGGCGAGCACGTAGCCGCCGCCGGGGGCCAGGATGTCGATGACCCGCTTCACCTCGTCGCGGACCTCCTGCGGCGTGCCCCGCGGCAGGACGGTCTGCACGTTGATCCCGCCGTGGAAGACGAGGCGCGAGCCGAACTCCTTCTTGAGGGTGGCCAGGTCCATCTCGGCGGCGTTGGTCTGGACCGGGTTGAGGATCTCGACCCCCGCTTCGATCATGTCCTCGAGCAGGCGGTAGACCGAACCGCAGCTGTGGTGGAAGATCTTGGCCGGCGTGCCCGCGCGGATGGCCCGGTGGTAGCGCTTCTGGTAGGGCACGATCAGCTCGCGGTACATGTCCGGCGAGAAGAACGGCCCGTTCTGGGTGCCGAAGTCGTCGCCGAGCTGGACCATGTCGGCGCCGTCGCCGACCTTAGGGTAGTAGTTGGCCGCGAAGCGCTCCTGGATGACGGTGATTCTCTCGAAGAGCGCCCGGATGAAGTCCGGATCGCCGACCATGTCCATCAGGATCCGGTCGAAGCCGCAGAGCCAGCAGGCCAGCTCGAAGACGCCGTTGATGTCCGGCTGGGCTGAAACCGCGAAGCCTCGCCCGTGGATGGCCCGGGCCTCGGCCGCGACCCGCTCGTAGCGGCCGCGCCCCGAGGCGTCGGGCCACGGGAACTTTTCCAGCGCGGCGATGTCCGCGTCCTTGAGCGGGAAGCCGACGATCTGGTCATCCTCGTTCTCGATCACCCGGGTTATGCCCCACTCGTTGGTGAAGGAACCGTCGGGGTTCCTGCGGTTGGCCGCGGAGGCGGGCTTGTCCGGCGTCACCCGGCGGAAGTCGGCGCCGAAGCGCTGCTGGAGCGCCTCGCCGGGGTCGTAGACGTTCCAGCCATCGGCGCCGAGGCCCAGGTATTTCGTGAGCTTGGCGTGGGCGCTGGGCTTGATGCCCGACAGCCACCCGCCGAAGTCGATGGGCACCCGGTCGGGTTCCCGGTGGCTGAAGCACAGGCGGACGCGTTCCAGTGAGTTCATGAGGCGCTCCTTTCGCACCGGGTTTCATTCTACTTCGCGCATTCCAGCCTGCAATCGAACCGCGCGTCCGGAATGCAGAATTATAAATGATGAATGCAGAAAGCGAGGGAGACGTGCGGCATCCTGCCCCGGGTTTCATCCTTCAGCAATCATCATTCTGCATTCCTCGTCGGTTCTCTTCCCCTTGACACTCCCCCGCTCCGCCCTACGCTAGCCGCCGTCGAGGGGGCTGGAAGCCATGGCGAAGCGCATCCTGGTCGTCGAGGACGAGCCGGCCATCGCCGAGACCATCACCTACGCGCTGTCCACCGAGGGATTCGAGCCGGTCTGGAAGGCCACCGGGCGGGAGGGGCTGGCCGCCCTGGCCGCCGGCGGCGCGGACCTGGTGATCCTCGACGTGATGCTCCCGGACCTGGGCGGCTTCGAGGTCTGCCGGGAGATCCGGAGGAGCTCGTCCGTCCCGGTCATCTTCCTGACCGCCCGGGGTGCGGAGGTCGACCGCGTGGTCGGGCTGGAGCTGGGCGCCGACGACTACGTGCCCAAGCCCTTCAGCCCGCGGGAGCTCACCGCCCGGGTGAAGGCGGTGCTGCGCCGCTCCGAGGAGGCGTCTCCGCCCAAGACCAAGTCCGTCCGGAAAGCGGCCAGGAGCGCGCCCTTCGAGGTGGACGCGGAACGCTGCGCCATAGCCTACCTGGGCAGGACGCTGGCGCTCTCCCGCTACGAGTTCAAGATACTGAGGGTCCTGGTGGAGCGGCCCGGCTGGGTTTACTCCCGCGAGAAGCTCATGGACATGGTCTGGTCCGATCCCGGCGCGAGCATGGAGCGGACCGTCGACGCGCACATCAAGTCGATCCGCGCCAAGCTTCGCGCCGTGCGGGCCGAGCCCGACCCGATCGTCACCCACCGGGGGCTGGGGTACTCCCTCCGGGAAGACTGGGGCTGAAGGCGGAAGGATGAGGGATGAAGGCGGAAGGGCCAAGGGAAGAACGGGCAGTGCGGCGTCCCGCTCCGCGTTTCATCCATCAGCTTTCATCCTTCAGCCTTCGATGATCGCGCCATGAGCATCCGGCTGCGGATATTCCTGACCTTCTTCCTGACCGGCGCTGCCGGGCTGTGGCTGCTGGCCTCCTGGACGCGGGACGAGGTGCGGCGGTACTACCTGATCTCCATGGAGGAGTCGCTGATCGACACGGCCAACGTGCTGGCGGCGATGCTGGCCGGGCGCCTGCAGGACGGACAGCCCGACTCCGGCGAGCTCCGGCGGGCATTCCAGGGGGTCCAGCGCGAGGCCTTCACCGCGCGCATCTACGACCTCACCAAGACGCGGGTCGACCTGCGCGTCTACGTGACCGACCGGCGGGGCATCGTGGTCTTCGACTCCGACGGCGGGCGGGCCGAGGGCCAGGACTACTCGCGCTGGAGGGACGTGGCCCTCACCCTGCACGGCAGCTACGGCGCCCGCACCACCCGCAGCGACCCCGACGACCCGCGGACCAGCGTGCACTGCGTGGCCGCCCCGGTGCGCGTCGGCGGCGAGGTGGTCGGCGCGCTCTCGGTCTGCAAGCCGCCCGAGCTGATCTACACCTTCATCGACAGCGCCCAGCGCAAGGTGCTGCTGGCGGCCCTGGTTGCCGGCGCGGCCCTGCTGGTGCTGAGCTACGCCATCGCCCTGTGGGTGACGCAACCCATCGAGCGGCTCACCGCCTACGCCCGGGCGGTGCGCGACGGCCGCCGGGCGGAGCTTCCCCGGCTCGACCGCAGCGAGATCGGGGCGATGGGCGCGGCCTTCGACCAGATGCGCGAGGCCCTGGAGGGCAGGCGCTATGCAGAACAGTTCGTCCAGACCCTGACCCACGAGATCAAGAGCCCGCTCTCGGCCATCCGCGGGGCGGCCGAGCTGCTGGGTGAGGAGCTGCCGCCGGAGCGCCGCGCGCGCTTCGCGGAGAGCGTCCGCGCCGAGTCCGAGCGCATCCGGCAGGTGGTCGACCGGCTGCTGGAGCTGGCCTCGCTCGAGAGCCGCCGCGGGCTGCGCGACGTTGAGGAGGTCGACCTCGGGAGCCTGGCCGGCGAGGTCGCCGGGGCGCACGCCGGTCTGGCCGAGGCCAGGGGGCTGCACATCGCGGTGGAAGCGGCCGGCCCGGCGGTCGTCCGCGGCGAGCGCTTCCTGCTGCGCCAGGCGATGGCCAACCTGATCCAGAACGCTGCGGATTTCAGCCCGCGGGGCGGGACGATCGCCGTGGCCGTGGCGTCCGAGGCCGGCGGCGTCCGGGTGACGGTAGTCGACTCCGGGCCGGGCATCCCCGACTTCGCCCGGGAGCGGGTCTTCGAGAAGTTCTACTCCCTGCCGCGGCCCGACACCGGGCGCAAGAGCACGGGGCTGGGCCTGGCGCTGGTCCGCCAGGTGGCCGAGCTGCACGGCGGCACAGCGCGCATCGACAACCGGCCGGAGGGCGGCGCCCGGGCGACCCTGATCCTGCCCGACGGGTCGGCCCCGGGCCGCTAGCCACCTCCCCGCCACGGCCGGCGGCAGGCGCTCTCCCGCCGCGCTTTCACCGGACTTTCACACTGGCTTCACGCTGCCTTCCAACCGGCCGGATAGGCTTCGACCGGAAAGGAGGAATCCCCATGCGCGCCGGAATCGCCCTGCTGATCTGGCTCCTCGCCGCGGGCCACGCCCGGGCGGGGGAGTCGGTGACCATGCCGTGGGAGGAGTTCAAGCGCCTCTATGGCGAGAGCGTCAGGAGGGAGGTCATGAAGGAACTGCCCGTCAGGGAGCCGCGGGCGGCCGCCGCCGTAGAGGAGGCGGTCTACCGGCTGACGGTGGCTGACAGAAGCGCCTCGCTCCGGATCCTTCTGACCGGCCGGATCCAGGCCGGGCGCCCCGAGCTGCTCAGGCTTTTTCCTGGCGATGCCGTGGTCGGCTCCGTGGGTGGCGTCAAGGGCGGAAGCCTGATTGCGGCGGACGGATGGCTCTGCCTGCTGCCGGCCGGGAACTCCGAGTTCCAGGTGGAGCTCGAGCTGCTCGTGCCCGTGCGCGAGGACGATCGCTCCAGGTTCGTGACCTTTCCCACGCCACCCTCGGCCCGCAACAGTCTGAGCGTGGAACTGCCGGCCGCCCTGCGGCTCCTGTCCCACCCGGGGATTGCCGACCGCCAGGGTGCGCTGCACTTCGCCTCCGGAAGCGGGGTGGAGCTCCGCTTCGAGGAACGCCGGGAGGCGCCTCCGGGCGGAGTCGCCACGGCGCCTGTCCCGCCGGAGATCGACGTGCTGACCTGCGTCAGCCTCCAGGGGCGCAAGGTGCTGCTCGAAGCCAGGCTGGCCCCGGCCCGGGCGGTCGGCGGGCCGGTGACGGTGCGGCTGCCGGAGGGCGCGGGGTTCGCCGGATCGTCGCTGCGCGGCTCCTGGGTGGAACCCGCTGCCGGGGGGGCGGTCAGGATCGCCCTGCCCGCCGGCTTCTCGGAGGCCTTCACCGTCGCCTGCGCGCTGGAGCGCCCGGCGGAGGACGGGGACTTCTCCTTCGCACTGCCGGCGGTCGAGGGCAATGCCGGCCGTGAGGGATTCCTGGTCCTGGAAGAGCCGGAGGACGCCGACGTGCGCTTCTCCGGCGGTGAAGCGGCCGCGGTCCCCGCGCCGGCACGGCTGCCGGCCGGCCTGGCCGAGGATGGGAAGCGCGGCATGGCCCTGCGCGCCGCCGGCGGCCGGGTGACCATGTCGGTCCGGCGCTTCCAGGCGGTGAAGAGCCCCGAGGTGGTGCTCGACTCGATCTGCTTCCTCACGGCCTTCGAGGAGGGCGGCGGGGCGCTCTCGGTGCTGCGGATGAGGCTCCCGGCCGAGGCCGGCTCGCGCTTGACCGTGCGGCGCATCCCCGGCGCCGAGGTGTGGTCCCTAAAGGTCAACGGCGAGCGCCGGGAGGTCTACGGCCTGGACCAGGATACCTGGATCGTGCCGCTGGCCCGCGGGCGCGACTCGGAAGTGGAACTGGCCTTCCTGCGCCGGGGAGCCAGGCTCGGGCTCCAGGGGCGCCTCGAGACCGAGGTGCCGGCCACGGGACTGTCGGCCCGCAAGCTGCTCTTCGGCGCCGCCCTGCCCCCGCGGGTGGACCTGACCTCGGTGGAGGGCGACCTGTCGCCGGAGCAGGGCGAGGCCTGGGCCGCGCCCCCGGAGTTCGCCGGCCGGCGCTACCACTTCTCGCGGTCCTTCTACCGGGGCGAGGCCCTGAAGGTGGCGCTGGCCTACAAGGAGCCGGTCGAACCGGCGGGGATGGAGAAAGGGAGGGAACCATGAGCTTCGTGCGGGTTCTGGCCATCGGCGGAGTGTACCTGTTGGCCTGCGGAGGGTGGATGCTGCTGGGCACCACCACCATGATGCGCTCTGACCAGCTGTCGGGCAGCCTCGGCGCCGACGTTCGCAGGCTCTGGGGCGGTCCGCTCGTGCAGGAAGCCCCTGATTTCTCCGTGAAGATCCCCGGTGGCGAGCAGAGCCGCAAGGTGTTCCCGGTCGCCAATCGCGTCAAGGTCGAACTGGGGCTGGAGCACCGCCGGCGGGGCCTGAACTGGTACCCCACCTACAACTGTGATTTCAGCGGGGAGTACACCCTGTTCAATCATGAAGAGGTCGCGCAGAAGGTGCGCATGCACTTCAAGTTCCCGGCCCTGGACGGCACCTACGACCACTTCAGCTTCCGGCTGGACGGCAAGGTGGTCACACTTCCGGTCGATCCGTCCCAGGGCATCAGCGAGATCATCGAGGTGGCTCCCGGCCAGAAGCGCGTCGTGGCCGTCCGCTACCGCACCCGGGGCCTGGGCGAGTGGCGCTACAAGCCGGCCGGGGCCGGGCGCCAGGTGCAGGACCTGGATCTCTCCGTGACCACCAACTTCGCGGCCGTCGACTTTCCGGACGGAGCGCTCTCGCCCATGAAGAAGGAGTCGGCCGGCGAGGGCATGATCCTGACCTGGCAGGCCGGCGACCTGATCACCAACCAGGACATCGGCGTGATCATGCCCGACAAGCTCAACCCCGGGCCGCTGTCCGCCCGGATTACCTTCTTCGCGCCGGTGTGCCTGCTCTTCTTCTTCCTGGTGGTCGGGACCATCGGGATCCTGCGGGGGATCGGCATCCACCCGATGCACTACCTCTTCGTGGCCGGCGGCTTCTTCGCCTTCCACCTGCTCTTCGCGTACCTGGTGGACCACGTGCCGGTGCACGGGTCCTTCGCCATAGCGGCGGTCGCCACGGTGCTCCTGGTGACCGGATACCTGGCGGCGGCCCTGGGGCGGGGGTTCCCCTGGAAGCTCGCCGCCGCCGGGCAGTTCTTCTACCTGATCCTCTTCTCCTACAGCTTCTTCCTGAAGGGCATGACCGGTCTGACCGTGACGGTCGGCGCGGTGCTGACGCTCGGCATCCTCATGTGGGTGACCGCCAGGATCGACTGGTTCGCCTTCTTCGGCAGGCCGAAGCCCGCGGCGCCAGACGGCGCGCCCCGGCCGCCGGTGGCGCGAAGGGTCGCGGAGGACGGCGGGATGTTGAGCGCGGGAGGATGAGAGCGGATGAGGAGAAGGCAGAGGGCGGAGACGCGAGGCATGACGGACGGCTTCGGGGCTCGGCCTTCTGTCCTTCTTTGCCGCGGCCGCGGCGGCTGAATCTCGTCAGCGCGGGCGGGTGATCAGCGCCCTTCGCGCCGCCAGCCGCTCGCCGATCTCCTTGCGGAGCCCCTCGGGCAGCGCGGGGTTGGCGGCCAGGGTCGCGAGGGCGTCGCCGACGCCATGCACTTCGTCATTGAGCCCCTCGAAGAGCTCGGCGGCGATCCGCTCGCGGAGGCGCGCGGAGCGGGGCGTGGCGGTCTCGAGCACCTTGCGGCCGAGGATCCGGGCCAGCGCCGCGAGGATCTCGGCGCGGTCCTCGGCGGGCAGCCGGCCGTGCTTGTCGCGGAGGGCCAGCAGGGCCAGCGCCGCCGAGGAGGCCGGTGCGGCCAGGTCGGGGCTCGAGTCGTCGGCCGCCAGGATCTCGGAGATGGCCTTCATGGCCGGCGGATCGGAGAGCTTGAGGCCCAGCGCGCGGATCACTCCCAGGCGGTCCCCGGCGTTGGCCAGGGGGCTGGTTGCCAGGTCGCGCAGTCCCTCCACCATGGAGGTGGCGGCCGCGGGTCCCCAGATCCGCCGGCCCCCGGCCAACTCCTTCCAGCGGTTGACCATGGCCACCAGCACGCGCCGGCCGAGATGCGGGCCGGCGGCCGGGGCCAGGGCCACCCGGACGAGCGAACGCACCACGGCCGGGAGGGAATTGACGAACTCCGAGGCCTCGCCGGATAGCTCCAGCATGCGCCCGGAGCCGGAGCCCACCTCCACGGCCCGCCCCAGGCTCTCCGGCTCGCGGGCGGACAGGGCCTCGAGCAGGGCCCGGGCGGCCTCCTCGGCCATCTCGCGCGTGGCCGCGGCTCCGGCGGCCAGATAGGACCAGGCCTCCATCCGGGCCGACGCGGGGATATCCATGGTCTCCACGCGGCGCCAGGAAGCCTCCAGGGCGGCGCGGTCGCTCCCCAGCGCCCCGGCGATCTTGGCGATGGCCAGGGCCAGTTCGCGGCGGTCCGGAAACTCTCCGGTGGCCAGATCCAGCATCTGCCGCTCGGCGTCGAGGAGGCCGGCCGCCAGGGAAGCGTCGCGCTTCCCGGCAGTGGCCAGGCTGCGGCCGATCCCGCCGATCATCCGGCAGGCCCGGGAGCGTTCGGCCGCGGGCCAGGCGGGGGCCAGCCGGTCGAGCAGCAGGGGCAGGGCCGGCCGGCCCATGCGGGCGACGGTGGACTCGGCCAGTTCGACGTCGGTGCGGAAGGACAGGTCTCCGAAGCTTTCCAGGTAGGCGGCGGCCAGCTCCCCGCGCAGGCCGTCGGATAGCCGCGGGTCGGCCGCCAGCATGGTCTCGAGCACGCCCAGGCGCAGTTCCTTGCTGCCGCCCTTGAGGCTGTCCAGGAAGACCCGTCCGGCCCGCTCCACGGACTCGGGGGGCACGTCGCGGAAGCGGCACAGGTCGGCCAGCAGCCGCAGGAAATAGCGCCGGGCGGGGATCTCGGCCCCTCCGAATTCGGAGATGATCGCCTCGGCCGCAGCCCCGCCCGGGAGGGAGAAGAGCTCTCCGCCCAGCATCTGCTGCTCGAACTCCCCGGGGTTCCGCCCGCGGATGCCGGCGGCGAGCAGGCCGGCCAGCTCCTCGGCCGAGATCACCCCCGGGGCGCTCCGGCGCAGGGCCGCCAGCTCCGCCAGAAGGAAGGAGCGGGTTCTCCCATCCGCGGCCCGGTCCAGTTCGGTGCGCAGCTGCCGGCAGAGCAGTTCCGGGGCGCGCTCGCCCAGTGCAGCGAACAGCACGCGGGCGGAGGCCGAGCCGGACTGCTGGTCGGCGGACAGGAGCTCCAGTGACTGGCGGACGGCCTCGGCCACCCGCTCCGGGAAGAGAACCAGGACCCCCGCGGCGCCGGCCAGCGCCGAGAGCATCCGCGCGCGCAGGGCGGAACGCCGTTCCCCGGTCAGCGCGGCGCTCATCCCCACCAGGGCGGCGATCATCTCCATGTCCGTGCCGGTCGTCGGGGCGGCCCCGCGCGATGCCAGCAGCCGCTCGAGGCGGTCGATCGCCAGGCGCTTCTCTCCGTCGTCGCCGGAAGCCAGGGCGCCCAGGGCGGCGCAGACGTCCGCACCCAGGCCCAGGCCGGCCAGCAACCGGGCGGCCTCGGCCCGCACCGCAGCCTCCGGGACGGCCAGGGCCCGGATGAAGATGTCGCCGCGGCTCTCAGTCGGGATGGGGGCGCAGGCCAGGCGGCGCAGCGCGGAGACTGCCTCTTCGGTGCGCGCGCTGGTCAGAGCGGCGAGCCGGAGCCGCTCGACCTCCTCGGGCGGGAAGAGGTCGTTCCGGACCGACGACGGCTCCGGAGCGGTCAGGGCTCCGGCCGGGGCCCGAGCCAGAGCGGCCAGCGGCGAGCCCGGCTCGGCTGAATCGCGGTCCCAGCCCTGCTGGGCGAGCAGCTCCTCCTCGAGCGCGATGATCCGCTCGACCCCGGAGCCGACCAGGGCCAGCTTCTCTGTCACTCCGGCCTCGGAGGCCAAGCGGGAGAGGGTCTGGTCATCGAGCGCCCCGGCGCCGTCCAGGAGGGGTTGGCTCAAGAGGAGTCTTTCGAGAGGGGACTCCCTGCCGGCTGCCTCCAGGAGGGCCTCAGAGCACGAGAGGCCCTTGGTCAGAAGCGCACCCAGGCGGATGACCGTCCGCCTGGGCAGTCCCAGGGCCTTGAGGGCAGCCTCGCTGCGCACGCCTTCTATCATCACGCCTATCTATAGGCGCTGGCTGTCCCGATGTCAATGCACAAGCCTGCGTTGTGCCGGCCGCAGGCGGCTCCGATTCCCAGGTTGGGTTGTTAGTTCGTATAAGCATTGATCGGGATGGGGTCGCAGCGCCTTGAAATTCAGTGGTCGGCACATCACGCCAAGCGGGAACCTCCGAGGCCTGCAAACCGCAGCGTTGATGCATGTGGCGCCAAGTGGCGTTTTGTGGTTCAAGTGGGCCAAGCCCATTAGTTCCTGTTGTGCCCATTAACCCTCTGGAGCCTGGAATCCGGGCGACTGGGCAGAATGGATTCGTGTTGACACCCGACCGCCCGAGAGCTAATATCCCCGTGTCACGGGACGAGACATAGACGGTGTTGAAACGGTGGGCCTGTGGGACCGACCGCGTGCGTCGGTGGTATACCGTTCATGGCACCGTATCTTGAGGAGGCACTGGGATGGCACCTGAGAACGTTAGCAACAGCGTAAGCAAGCCCGAAAGAGTGGAGCGGCAGGAGAGGGTGTTCTTTATTCCTGGACGGCAGCGCGGACAGCGCGTTGGGCTTTTCGTCGACGTGCAGAACATGTTCTACTCGGCGAAACACCTCTACCAGGCCAAGATCAATTACCGCAGACTGCTTGACGATTTGACCGCCGGCCGCCAGTTGGTTCGGGCCGTGGCCTACCTGGTGACCAAGCCGGAGGTTGACCAGACCGCGTTCGTCGACGCCCTGACCAGGCTCGGCTACGAGATCAAGGTCAAGTATCTCAAGATCCGGCCGGATGGCACCGCCAAGGGTGACTGGGCCATGGAACTGTCTCTGGATGTCATGGCCGTCGCTCCGCGACTGGACACCGTCATCCTGGTCACCGGGGATGGCGACTACGTGCCGCTGGTCGAGCGCCTTAAGGTCCTGGGCGTCCGCACCGAGGTGGTCGGGTTCCCGCAGAACACCGCCACGGAACTCATGAACGTGGCCCACGCCTTCGTGGCCATCGACGACGCCATGCTCTTCAAGGAGAAGAAGTTCGAGGCCGAGCTGGCGGCCCAGGCGGCCGGCAACACCGAAGGGTTCGCTCCCCGCGGCCGCGCCGCGGATTCCATCGCCGAGCGTTTTGCCGCTGGCGAGCACGCGTCCCCGGCCGCGCAGATGGGCGTCTGGGCGCCCGGCAACAACGAGGGCGACGGGAGCGCGCAGGTCGACGACGCCACTGCTGAGAGGCTGGCTTCCCAGCTCTGGGACCGCGAGCACAACAAGTAGCCAAGTCCGATCCGGCCCAATTGCACACGGCGCGCCATCATGGCGCGCCGTGTCATTTTGACAGGCACTCCCGTGGCGTCTGCCGGAGAGGCCCGACGCCAACCCTCGCAAGACCGCGTGGTGTTCCCCGAAAAGCGCTGGCACGCGCCTTGCTTTTTCCGGCTTTTGGGAAATGTTCCGGCTCCGATGCCGGTGATGGTTGCGAAAGGAGGCTGTCATGGCTCTGTGGAATCTGGCTTGGGACTGGGATCCATGGGCGACGCTGCGGACCGCGGCCCGAACGCAGGCCTTCCCTCCGGTCAACGTCTACGAGTCCGGTGAGGCCTACGGGATCGAAGCAGAGGTGCCGGGCGTGGCCCCAGAGGATCTGGAACTGACCGTTGAGGGCAACGTGGTGACCATCGCGGGCCAGCGCCGGCCGGATGAGGTCCGCGGTGCCTTTCACCGCCGCGAACGTCTTGCCGGCCGGTTCGCGCGCAGCCTGCGATTCCCCGTGCAGCTGGACTCCAGCCACGTTGAGGCGCAGTGCGTGGACGGGATGCTCACCGCGCGGATCGCCAAGGCTCCGGAAGCCAGGGCCCGCCGCATTGCCGTCAAGTCGGTCTGAGATGGTGCCGGAGGGAGGGACGCCATGAACGAACAGGACAAGACCTCCATGGAGAGGAAAGAGGAACCGCGCCCGGCCGAACGTACCCGGGAGGAGATGGAGTTCGTGCCCGACGCGGACATCTACGAGACGGACAAGGAGTTGGTCCTGGTGGCGGACATGCCGGGCGTGGACCGGCAGAGCGTCGATGTGGACCTGTCGGCCGGCGTGCTCACCATCACCGGGCGCGCTCGGGACAGGAAACTGGAGGATGGGTACGCCTGCACCGGGCGAGAGTTCCGCTCGGGGAACTTCTCCAGAAGCTTCACGCTCGGAGAGGAAATCGACTCATCCGCCATCGAAGCTTCAATGAGTCGCGGCGTGCTGCGGGTGCGGCTGCCCAAGGCCGTGCCGGCCAGCCGCAGGATCGCCGTCAAGGAAGGCTGAGAGCCGGGCGGAAAGGAGGACCCATGAGCATGAACATGATTCCGCGGCGTCGGCGCGAGGAAGGGGCGGAGATCGGTCATCCCATCGACCTGTTCCGGCGGCAGATGGACCGGCTCTTCGATGATTTCTGGGGAGAGACGGGTCTGATGAGCGGCCTGGCGGGCCCGGGGGCGGGCGGGACCTTCCTGCCGCGGGTTGATGTGACCGAGAACGAGAGCGAGGTCACAGTGACGGCGGAGCTTCCCGGCTTGACCGACAAGGACGTGGAAGTGTCGCTGGCGCAGGGCAGGATGGTCCTGAGCGGCCAGAAGAAGTCCGAGCAGGAGCACAAGGACCGGTCGCTCCACATCGTCGAGCGCAGCTACGGCAGTTTCAAGCGTGTCATCGAACTGCCTTCGGCCGTGCAGGAGGACAAGGCCCAGGCCAGCTTCAGGAACGGCGTGCTGACCGTGAAGGTCCCCAAGGGCGCCGAGGTCAGGTCCAGGAAGATCCAGATCAGGGAAGGCTGAGCGCAGCGGGCACACAAGAAGCGGGCGCGGGAGATCGTCTCTCCCGCGCCCGTGCTTCCTGGCTGTGGTGTTGTTAGGGCTCTACTTCTTGCCGCCCTTGTCCTTCTCCGGACCGGTGATCAGATTGACGTCGACCTTCTCGGTTTTGGCGTCGGCCGGCTTGATGGACGGCTCGTAGTCCTTGAGATCCTCCTCGGTGTGGCTGAAGTGTGCCGCGGGGATGACCTGCTTGGGGATCTTCAGCGCGTCGCAGCTCCAGTAGAGCTTGGCCGGGTCGCGGTCGTCGTTGAGCAGGCTCTCGCCCTGGAAGTACTCGACCACGATCTTGTGGGGTCCGGGGGTGAGCTTGACCTTGGCGATGCGGTGGGCGGTGGGATCGGCCTCCGCCGCGCAGGGCCGCCAGTCGTCGATCACCTTCTCGCCGTCGACGTACATCCGCGCGCCGTCATCGCAGAGCAGGTCGAAGGTCACCTCGACGCCCTCGGCCGGGACGACCACGCCCTTGACCTTGCCGTCGCCAGCGCCCTGGCCGGAGTTGCCCGGAGCCAGGTCGATGGAGCCGACCCAGCGGACGCTGAACCAGCCGCGGCGGATGAAGGAGTGGTTGACCAGGGGCTCGATGCGCGAGTACTTGTACTCGCGGAAGGTCCAGTTGATGGCGTCAACGGTGGGCTTGGCGCCCTCTTTCCAGTTGCCGTCCCACTCGATGGGATCCTTGAAGTAGTGGGCGACGAGCCCGGCGTCGCGCTTGACCGTCTGCCCTCCGTTGCCGTTGTTGCCATTGTTGCCGCCGTTGCCGTTGTTAGCATCACCGGCCATGGCCAGGGCACCGGCCAGGACCAGTCCCATCGCGACTGTCGCTATGCGCAGCATTTACTTTCCCTCCTCAGGGAACGGGTCCACCACCAGCTCGGCGGGCTCTCCGGACCGGCCGGAGACCATGACCACGCCGCTGGACATGGGACGCATCTTGATCGGGAACGGGTCGACGATCAGTTCGTCGGCCGCGCCGGATTCACCACGGACCACCTTGACGCCCTCGGACATCGGCTGCCAGCAGAGCTGCACCGGGAAGGCGTCGACCACCAGTTCGTCGGGCTGGCCGGCCTGGCCGGGAAGCACGGTGACGCCGTCGTTCATGGCGCGCATCACCAGCTGGTGCCCGGAGCGGGCCGGACCCTGGGTGTGGCCCGGGCGGTTGTCCAGGAGCTGCCAGGCGAGGATCCCGCCGGCGGCCAGGACCGCCGCGGCGGCTGCCAGGCGCAGCCAGGGCAGCCGTGGCGCGGGTCGGACCGTGGCCGGAGCCGCGCTCCCGGCCCACTCGGCCAGAAGACCCATGGCCGAGCGCCGTTCGGCCAGAAGGCGCGAGCACGCCGCGCAGCCGTTCAGGTGATCCTCGACGCCGGCGCGCTCCTCAACGGTCGTCTCGCCGTCGAGATATCGGTCGAGGATGGTATCAACCCCTCTGCAGTCAATCATCGACACCTTCCTTTCCGTGCTCACTGCAATCACTCCATCCAGGGGCGCATCAGCTCGGCGAAACGCCCGCGCGCCCGATGGATCAGGTTGTTGACGTCCGAGACCGAAGTGCCCAGCGACTGGGCGATCTGCGCGTAGCTCAACCCCTCTATCTCGCGCAGCAGCAGGGCGGCGCGCTCGGGGCCGGGGAGCCTCCCGAGGGCCTCCTCCACCGCGGCGGCCCGTTCGCGACGACCCAGGGCTGCGTCCGGGGCGGCCTGCTGCCGCTCCCGACGCAGGCGCTCCAGGGGACGGGCTTCGGCCAGGACCTCGCCGCCCACCCGCCCGCGGCGGAGTTCGTCCAGGCAGAGGTTGGCCAGGATGCGGAAGAGGTACCGGCGCACGTCGTCGCTCGTCTCGGCGTACCGGCCGCGAGCCGAGTGCAGGCGCAGCAGCGCCTCCTGGAGCAACTCCTCGGCGCGGGAGTGGTCGGGAACCATGCCCGTGGCGAACTTGAACGCCCGGGGGCGCAGTTCCTGGCAGAGGCGCTCGAATGATTCGTCGCCCGTCGCCGGCAAGTCGGCCTCCAGCAGGATGGTGCCCCAGTTGCCCATTCCGACCCTCCGCAGGGCACAACGGGGCGGGGGGGCGGTCCTTTGACCCAAATCCCGGAAATGAGGATAGCTGACGGCCAGTCAGCCTGCAAGGGGCCGCAGCTCAGTAGTCGGAATCGCCTCCGGGTTTCTCCGGTCCGGGGTCTTTGGGCGCGGGGGGAGGTGGTGCGGGCACAGGGGGCGGAGGCGGCGCCGGAGTCGGTGCCGGTGCCGGAGGGGGGGCCAACTCGCCACCGCCAGGCAGCCTGAGCGACCTGATCAGCACCCCGTACTCGGCGGAGTGCTCGTAGTCGATCTCGATCTGCATTCCCGCCTTGACGAGCTTCATCAGCGCCGCGCGTTCTGGATCGGGCGCGCCGGCAGAGTTGAGCGGCATCCGTGCCGCCAGGACCTTGCCGGTCATGTACTGGTATCCGGCCGGGACCGCGGTCATCTCCAGCTCAACGCTGCCCCGGCTCGCGTCGGCGCTCCGGACCCTGCCGACGATCCTCCCCTTCCGGGGGAACTGCGCGACCAGGTTGATCCAGGAGGCGCGGCGCGCCCCGCCGAGCAGGCACCAGCCAACCTGGACGGCATCTCCGGGCATCAGTTGCCGGAAGACCGAGCGGTCCACGAACTCGAAGTAGTAGGCCTCGGGAGTCTTGCCGCCGCTGCGCGCCTGGAGCTGCAGTTCGCGATCAGCGGGCTTGGCCGGGGCATCGCTGGCCACGGTGAACTCCTGGGCCGACGCGGAGGCCACGTAGCCGGCGTACTGGCCGGTGGCCGGTTCCTTGCCGAACTGCACCACTGCGCCGTTCCTCAGTTCGGGGAGCTTCATGCTGTCCAGGCTGACGCCGTCGTAGAACACGGCGACCTTCCGGCCATCGCCGATCAGCAGCAGCACGGTGGTCCTGACCGGCACCCGTTTGGGAAGGGCCGCGGCGTACTTCCAGTTGCTGGCCGCGCACTTGAAGTCGGTGGCGGCCAGGTCGAACCTGAGCACCTGCCAACCGCCCGGCGGAAGGTCGCGGGCCGACGTTTCGTAATAGAGGTCGCCGAACTGGAAGAGTCCCAGGGCGATCTTCACCGGCGCGTCGCCAGGGTTGCAGACCGACACGGTCATGAAGCCGGTCTCGGCCGGCAACATCACGTTGCCGATGACCGCGCCGCTCTTGCCCATCTTGCCGCCTTCGGTGGACAGGCGCAGAAGGGTGTTGCCGGCCTTGTTCGGGTCGGGGACCTTGGCCAGCGTGCCCCTGTCCTCCCAGGCCGCCAGGCTCCAGCCTTCGCGGGCCTCCAGCCCCTCGGAGGCGGCCGGGTTGGCTGGGATCTTCTCCACTTTGGTATCGGTGGCCCTGATCAGACCCTCGTCGAACAGGAAGTCGTCGTCCGGCCCGGTCCTGGGCGGAGCCTTCTCGCCGGCCGTGGCCGCCGGGAGTGCCGCGCACAGGGCCACGGCGAGCGGCAGGAGGCGCGTCAGCATGCCCATTACCTTAGTCGGAAGTCACGGCGGATGCAAGCTCCGGGGTGCTCCGGCCAACGCTCGCCCATACTTGGGCGTATGCCGGTTACCGGAGGGCCCCGCAGCGGTTTACAGTCGACCAACGGCGCGGTTGCTGGTGCGCCAGGAGGATGATCCGCGATGAGCCACAGGTTCCCCTTGCAGTGCGTGCTTGTGCTGGCCATGACCGTGGGGGCGAGCGTCGGCCTGACCTATGAGGTCGTGCCGGCTCCGGAGAAGGGCAAGCCCTATCCCGGAGACAAACAGACCCTGCCTTACGAGGACGTTCTGGACATCTCCCAGGTTGTCCTGGCCGGGACGGTCAAGTCCGCCGCCGACGGCCGGCTGGAACTGACGGCCGTCCAGGTCCTGCGCGGCAAGTTCGAGGCCCGGGACGTGGTGGTCACCTTCTCCGGCCGCTTCGGAGAGCAGGAGCCGGAGAAGGACAAGCCCGCGGTGGTCCTCTGCCTGCTGGGTGAGGACGGTGCGCTGCGCATGGCCGCCGACCCGCCCAAAGGCGGCGGGTGGGTTGTGGAAGGCCGCAAGCTGGCCGAGGCCCTGATCGAGGCCGCCAAGGACCCGACCAAAGGCTTCGAGTCCAAAGATCCAGCTGTGAAGATCAGTTCCGCGTACCGGCTGGCGCGGGCCTGGCTGGCCGCTCCCGAGGGCCGGAGGCCCAAGCTCCCGGCCGGGCTGGTCGACGCCCTGATCGACGGTCTCAACCCGGGGGATCTGAGCGGGCGGAACGTCAACGCCGCGTCGCGCAATGCCATCAACCTGCTGCTGGACTGCGACATCAGCCAGCTGTGCCGCTACTCCGTGACCGCCCCGGATGCCGACCGGAGCGCCTGGGCCGAGGGCGTCCGCGAGGCCTGGGCCGCGGCCGCGGTGGCGGCTGGAAAAGCCGGGGCCAGGGCGCCGGCCGTTGATCCGCCCAAGGGCGCCGATGCCGAGAGGGTGAGCAAGCTGATCGCCCAGCTCGGGGACGACGAGTGGGCCAGGCGCGAAGAAGCCCAGGGCGCGCTCCGGGCCATGGGGCGCAAGGTGGAAGCGGCGCTGGAGGAGGGGGCCAAGTCCAAGGACGCGGAGATCTCCGGGCGCTGCGCCGAGCTGCTCAAGGCCCTGCGCAACCCGCGGGGCGGCGGCGAAACGGGGGAGGGCGCGGCTGTCCCGGCCTTTGACGCCAAGAGGGTCAGAGCGCTGGTCGAGGCGGGGGCGCTGTAGCCCTGGCTGCTCAGCCGGCCAGCTCGCCGATCAGCGTCAGCGCAGTGGCCGAGGCGATCCGCACTCTCACGTAGTCCCCGGGCCGGATGCGCTCATCGCGGGGGAACACCGCGATCCGTCCGGTGCGGGTCCGGCCGGCCAGGCGCCGCGCGTCTCGCGGGCTCTCCCCTTCCACCAGGACCTCCAGGACCGATCCGATCAGTGCCCGGTTGGACCGCAGGCTGATCCCCTTCTGGACGGCCAACAGGCGGTTGTTGCGTTCCTTCTTGACCTCCTCGGGCACGTCGTCGGCGAGGGTGCCGGCTGCGAAGGTCCCCGGGCGTGGGGAGTACTTGAAGACGAAGGTCTGCTGGAAATCCAGCTCATCCACCAGCCGCTCGGTGGCCAGGTAGTCATCGTCAGTCTCGCCGGGAAAGCCGACGATGAAGTCGCTGGCGATCTCGATCCCCGGGACCAGCCTGCGGGCCATGGCGGCTATCTCCCGGTAGCGCCCCGCGGTGTAGCCGCGGCGCATGGCCTTCAGAATCCGGTCAGAGCCGGACTGGGCGGGCATGTGCAGGTAGGGCGCGACGACCGGGGTCTCGGCCATGGCCCGCAGGAGTTCCTCGGAGATGTCCCGCGGGTGGCTGGTCACAAAGGAAAGGCGCCGCAGGCCGCGGGACTCGAGCCGGCCGATTTCGCGCACCAGGCCGGCCAAATCCGCCCTGCGCCCGCCGGCCTCCGGCCCGAGGTCGGCGCCGTAGGCGTCGACGTTCTGACCGAGAAGGACGATCTCGCCTGCGCCGGAATCGACCAGCGCTCCGGCCTCGTCCAGGATCTCCTGCTGCGGCCGGCTGACCAGGTCGCCGCGCACCGAAGGCACCACGCAGTAGGCGCAGCGGCAGGAGCATCCCCGGCTGATGGCGATGTAGGCCGACCATGGGTGTTGGCTGCGGTCGGCCAGTGCCGAGGGGAGTTCCAGATCAGGCCGGTGGCCGGACAGGATGCTGCGGTCGGGATACGGGGGCGGCCTTCTGGTCGGAGCGGAGGCCAGGAGCCCGGCCACGAGCGCGGGGACCTCGTCCAACCGGCCCGGACCGGCGGTGAAGTCCACGTGCGGCGCGCGGCGCAGGATCTCTCCGCGGTCCTTCTCGGCCATGCAGCCGATCACGCCGATGACCGTCTCCGGCCGCCGGCGCTTGAGCGGCTTGAGGCGGCCGAGCAGCGAATACACCCGCTCCTCGGCGTGAGCCCGCACCGAGCAGGTCTCGAAGAGGATCACGTCGGCCCGCGCCTCGTCCTCGGTCGGCGCCAATCCGGCGCGCTCCAGGAGGCCGGCCAGGGCCTCGGCGTCGTGCCGGTTCATCTGGCACCCGAAGGTGCGGATCAGGAAGGTTTTGGCCATGGGCGCATATTACCACGCGGCCCGGCCCGCGGCAACCCGGCGGTGCGGCTGGGTTGCGGTTGTCCTCGGCAAACGGTGGGGCCGTGACGGTGTATGCCATGGCAAGAGGATGATTCCCGCACACTAAGGAGCCTGCGATGAAACGACTCGCCCTGCTGACCGCCATGTCCCTGCTTGCCTGTCCGGCCCTGCCCGGAGAGGCAAGTCCGGCGCCCGGAAAGGCGGCCGCGCCGCCGCCCGCGTTCGCCTCCGGTCCGACCGCCAGGGCCGACGGCGAACGCGTGCGCGTCGAGTTCGAACTCGATCGCGCCGCTGACGTGGCCGTGTACGTCCTTGATGCCAAAGGAGCCGTAGTCCGGCACCTGGCGGCGGGGCTCCTGGGCGAGAAGGCCCCCAAGCCGCTGGCCGCCGGCGTGCTCAAGCAGAGCCTGGTATGGGACGGCCTGGACGACGCTGGCAAGAAGGCCGAGGGCGGCCCATACAAAGTCAGAGTCGCCGCTGGTCTCGGCGCCAAGTTCGACGGCGCGGCCTTCGGCTCGGAGGCCAAGGCCGATGACCTGACCAACGTCATAGGCCTCGCGGCCCGGCCGGAGGGCGGCGTCTACGTCCTGAGCGAGCGCTGGCGGCGCGCCTGGTGGCGGAACACCGCCATCCACGCCTTCGCCCGCGGCGGCGCCTACGAGAAGACCATCAAGCCGTTCCCGGCGACGGTCCCCGCCGAGCGCGTCAAGAAGCTCACGCCCTTCACTACCGACGACGGCCGGCCCATGCCGGTGGTCTACCGCGTGTTGGCCATGAGCTACTATCCGCACGAGGACCTGGCCCAGAATCCGGCGGTCACGCCTGACGGCAACATCCACTTCCTGGTCAACCACGCCGGCTACTACAGCGAGGTGGGACCCGAGAAGCGCCTGGCCAGCCTCGGGCCCGACGGCGGCTTGGCGTTCGCCGATTACGCCGGGGCGCAGATGCCCGCCGAGACCGGCGCGGGCGACCTCTACCTCACCTCGGCCTCCGACGGCAAGTCGGTCTTCGTCACCGGTTTCGAGCGCGGCCCGGGCGAGAACTCCAAGGACCGCCCCAACTGCCCGGCGGTCTGGCGGATCACCCTGCCCGAGCGCGACAAGGCCGCGGTCTTCTTCGGAGACATCAAGACCGCCGGCGCCGGCGAGACCGGCCTCAAGGACCCGCGCGGGATCGCCTCCGACGGCAAGGGCCAGCTCTACGTCGCCGACCGCGGCAACGACCGGATCGTCGTCCTCGACGAGAAGACCGGCAAGTTCGTCAGGGCCATCGAGTTCAAGTCGCCCGGCTGGCTGGGCCTGGACCGCAAGCGCGGCGCGCTCTTCGTGGCCAACGACTCCGAGGTCGTCAAGCTGGTCCTCGGCGCGGACGGCGCGGCCGCCGAGAAGGGCCGGGTCAGGCTCCCGCCGATCACCGACAAGTACTCGGCCGGCGCCAAACGCAGCTTCGCGCTCGACGACTCCGGCGAGCGCGCCGAACTCTGGGCGGGGCTGGCCTCCGGCGGCGAGCTCCTGGTGCGCTCGGAGGAGAAGCCCGACGGAACCCCCGGCGACTTCGTCAGGGCCGGCTACCGCCAGGCCTTCACCTACTGGAACGTGGCCGTCGGCCTGGACGGCCGGACCGCCGGCTGCAAGGTGGGCAACGGCACGCTGCGCCTGGTCGACGAGGACACGGGGAAGAGCCGCGACCTGGCCCTGGGCAACTCCGGCATCTACCGGCTGGGGCCCAACAACCAGATCTACGGCATGGAGCATGCCATGGGCATCCGCCGCTGGACGGCCGAGGGCAAGGGGCTGCCTTTCCCGGCCACCGCCGCCGATGCCAAGCTGCGCGGGATGCTCGGCAACCACCCCTCGGGCACCACCAGCTGGGAGAGGGACTTCGACGTGGACCGTGCCGGGCGTGTCTTCACCAAGGACCGCGGCAAGGTCTACCACGGCCGGATGCGCGTCGACGAGTACGACGCCGACGGCAACCTCAAGCGCACGGCCATCTGGTGCACCAGCGACGGCGCCCACGGTCCGCGCCTGGACGCCGCCGGCAACATCTACATGGCCGACTCCGTCCGTCCGGCCGGCGAGCACGTCCCGGCGTTCTTCAAGGACCGTCTGCCTGACGTGAAGATCGACAAGCGCGGCAGCCCGCTGCAGCAGTACCGCTGGATGTACGCCAGCATCGTCAAGTTCCCGCCGGCGGGCGGCGCCATCTGGTTCCCGGTGGAGGACAAGGAGCGCGACGCCTACGCCTTCGAGGGGGAGGCCAAGCTCCCCGCCGGCGGGGCCAAGGTCAAGGTGGACGCGAGCTTGGCGGACATCAAGGCGGTGATCCCCGCCGAGCTGGAGAACGCCGAGTGGCACCGCTATGGGATGAGCTACGTGCTGGACATGCATCCTGGCCACAACCGGCGCTGCCACTGCACCGCAACCGAGTTCGATGTCGATGACTTCGGCCGGGTCTTCTATCCCGATCAGGGGCGCTTCCGGGTGGTGGTCCTGGATCCCGCCGGCAACGAACTCACGGCCTTCGGGCAGTACGGCAACCAGGACAGCACCGGTCCGGACCTGGCCGTCAACTGGTTCACGGGCCTGGGCGTCTCCGACCGCTACGCCTACGTGGCCGACGGCGGCAACCACCGGGTGAGCAGGGTGAAGCTGGTCTATGCCGCGGATCAGACGGTCGAGGTGAAGTAGCAGAGCACTGGCGGCGGACTGGACCGGGCATCGCCGGACTCCCGGCGGCTGTCCGCCATCTGTATGTCCTGACGCCGGCGCGTGCCGGAACTTGTCCGCACGGCAAGCGTGGCGGCCAGGACGATCAATGATCCGCCATCGAGATCTCGCATATGACCTGTTTCTGGCACAGTCGTTGCGCTGCGTCAAACGCACCGGAGAGCGGCCCATAGTGCCCAGGCCCTTAGGGCTGCACCACGGTGGTGCGCGGTTGCACCGAATCCGGGCCTGGGTGGTGCGACCAGGCCGGCGCGCTGGTCGGATGACGGAGGAAGGTTGGAGATCACAGGGGCGTGCTCACGGCCTAGGCCATACAATGCCCGCAACGGCCGAAGCCCTGCCGGGCCCCCACAACCCTGCAAGGCACGCCCCTGTATATGATATTCGCGGGTAGGCTGCCCCGGCCGGGGCTGCGGGTCCTGGTGGTGGAGGACCAGCCGTCCGGGGCCGTGGCCCAAGGCTTCCGGAAGTTGGGGTGCGATGTCGAGGTCGTCGCCGACGGCCTGGACGGATTCCGGCGGGCCAGCCGCGGAAGCTTCGACGTGGTGGCTCTCCGCGCTTCGGCCGGAGAGAGCGGCGCCATGAGCTGCCTGGACACCCTCAGAGCCATGAGCCTGGTCGGCATCGAGGCCCCGATACTGGTGGTCGGAGCTGAGCCCGGCAGCAGCCTGGCGGCCGAGTTCCTGGCCTCAGGCGCGAAGGCCGTCCTGGCGACCGTCTGAGGCCCCTGAGCCGGCGCGCGACCTCCAGAGGCTGGCCGGCGGACGCCGGCATCGTCCTGGGCCAGGCGCTGGCCGCGGCGCTCGACGACAAGAAGGGCGTCAGCCGCTACGGCTGGGCGAGGGTGGCCATGGACGAGGCCCTGGCTGAGGCGGCGCTGGACCTCTCCGCGCGCTCGTACCTGGTGCTCGAGGGCCTGCCCGAGAAGGGGCGCGTCGGCACCTTCGACTTCGAGCTGGCCCACGAATTCTTCCTGGCGCTGACCGCCAATGCCAGGATGACGCTCCACCTCGAAGTGGTGCGCGGCATGAACAAGCACCACACGTTCGAGGCGGCCTTCAAGGCCCTCGGCCGGGCGCTCCGTCAGGCCTGCTCGGTCGACCCGCGCGAGCGGGGCGTGCCGTCGACCAAGGGGAAACTCTGAGAGGGCCGAAGGCCTAAGGGCTAAGGCGGAGTTGGCGATGCAGCCCCGGCTCCGCCATCCGCCCAGATTCTCACTTCGCCCCAGCCCTGGTCGCCTCCGCAGCCAGAGCCAGGATGCGCTCGTCGCGTTCCGCAATCGCACCGTACTCGGCCCAGTTCAAGATCACGCCGTTTCCCCAAACCGTTCTCATCAAGTCCTCGCCGCGCGCGTCCAGACATTCGTTGACGCGCCTCTCCAGGTCTCCATGGATCTTCTTCTCGTCTAGCGCCCGCTGCAGGAAGATGATCGCCTCGGCGAGCTGCAACCCCTCGCGATACATCTCGTAGCGCTCGCTGGCTATCGGTCCGTCGGCGCCCGGAGCGAGAATGGACAGGGTGCCATCCGCACTGGGCCCGAGCCCCCCGCGGCAGTCGGCCTCGAAGTAGTACTTCTTGCTCTCCCCCTTGATAGGGAAGACGTCCGCGCCAAGCTGGTTGCCATCGAGGGCACACATGATGGTCGCTTCCTGGTATCGACGGTAAGACTCGAGATTCCAGGAATTCATAAGGCCATGCCGCGCCTTGTACCAACGGCTCTTCTCCACCTTGGGGTCGAGGAGTTTCCTGTATCCCCTGATCTCGGGGTTCGGAATGGTCCAAACGCTCTCCACGTTGACTACGGGCATGGGCGTCTTGTCCGTGCCAACAAGAGGGCCACCGCGAACGGCGCCGTGGGCGGTGACCGCGAAGGCGCCGTCCGGCCAGATCTTCCGGTAGTTGTCGACCACCGTCGGCAGGATCCCCCCGACGTAGTCGCTGTGCCCGACGCAGGTGACGTCGAACCAGCCGCGGGCCTCCAGCTTCTTGCGAATCTCGTCGAGCACCGGCTTCCAGAAAGCCAGGCTCTCCGGCGTCCCCGGGCAAGGCGGTGTCATCCGGTCGAGCTTCCCCGAGGCCGGATCCAGGGTGGTCACATACCCAGCCATTTTCGTGAGCAACCAGGGGTCTTCCCACCCCTTGGGGTGGTCAGGCCAAATCTTGTCGAAAGGCTTGTCCGTCGCCACCCAGCAGTTGAGCCGCAGCGGCCGCGGTTTGCCCATGCTCTTGGCAACGATGTCCAGGTGCTTGTCCAGGATGCTGAAGTCATGTTTGAGAGAGCCGTCGGGCTGCCTGATCCAGCGCACCTCCGACTGCTCGTTTCCGCTCAGGCCGTACCAATCGACCGCCAAGTTCACCAGCACCTGCCGCGAGTTGAGTTCGGACATGAGCGCCAGTGACTTGCCCACCAGCGCCCAGTGCTGGTCCGACCAGAGCGGAACATTGTAGTACTTCGCCAGGGTCTCCGGCAAGGAGTAACCGCAGACGCTGGTCCGGAAGTCCAGAGGATCGGGCAGGACCCAGTCGTAGACGGTCAGCTTCAGTGGCACCTTCGTGGCCGGCAGGCCTTCCGCCGCGACGGTTACCGTCCCCTCATACCTGCCCGGTTTGGCATCCTTGGGCACCCGGACGGTCACCCACAGCGGCGCCAGAGCCCCGGGGGCACACTTCTTTCCGGGCGGTGGTGCCACCTTGCTCACCGCCACCTCGGATGGGATCACGTCGAGCAATCCATCGAAACGTCCTCGGCGAAGCAAGACGCCCAGGTTGGGGTCATTGCCAATGGGGGAATCAGCCGGCATTGTGAGTGCGGCGCAGCGCAGGCGCACGGCCGCGGCGGGAATCATATCCCCATTTTCTCCCCGCAGTTCCGTCACCGAGGCCTTGAGCCCCTTGAGCGTCTGGTCTGAACTAACCATCAGTCGGCCGGAGAACACTCCGTTGCGCGCGCCGAAGACCGCGATGGGGCGGAGCGGTTCCAGTGGGTCACCGTAACGGAAGACATCGACCGTCTCCCAGGGCTGGCAATTCCACACCTGAACGCCGCCGGGCCTGGCGAGGTTGGCGGCGATCGCGGCCTGGGGTGGTGCCGCCAGCTTGGCGGCCAGAAGTCCCACTGGCGGCCAGCAGTCGTCACCGCAAACGTCGTGCTTGAAAACGACCGCCGGCACGGGGGCGGCATGGACCTCAATGGCCAGCACGTTGGTCCCCTTGCGGAGCAACTCGGAGGGGATCTTCACATCGGATAGCTTCCGTTCGCGCAGCGCCAGCCGGTCCTTGTTCTTGTTGTCGAAGGGGTGCAGGAGCTTGCCGTCCGGAGTCGTTACGGTTTCGGCAGGGTAATCCTCGGCCGGAGCGTCCAGGCCGGACGCCCCGGCGGGGAGGCTGCCCCGGGTAACTTCCTTGCCGTTCACTAGGACGACCAGGCCTCCGTAGTAGGTGACCGACAGGCGGAGGTCCGCAACTTGCGCGGGGTCCCGGACCTCGAATCTGCTTCGCAGAAAGACCAGTCCGGTCGTGTATTGCGTGTCGTACTTGCAGGCTGGAAATGGCAACGTATGGCGCCGCCAACCGCTGTCGTTGAAATCCAGGTTGGCCCAGTCAGCCGCGGGCAGTGGCCCGCTGACTGGGACATCCACATCCTTCAGTCGGCTCCAGTGGCCCGTGTTGCTTATCCAACGAACCGGTTTCTTTCGGACCAGTTTGCCTTCTGCCGTGCGCACGAAGAAAGGACCACATACCACGGACATGCGCCAGAGGCTGTTCTCGTCCAGGATCGCAGCGTACGCGCTGGTGTCCGGGGCCACGGCTGGCTGGATGGCCGGCGGCGTCACCTGCTCAGCAGCGGCAAACTTCACGGACACGGCCCCGCCGCCGCCTACGGCCACCACAGCCCCGACCACTGCCGCCGCAAGTTTGATCTTCATCCAGAACATGGCCTTCATCGCTCCTTTCGTCAGCGACAGCACCGCCGGACTGGCGGCCGCCTGGCCGAGGCCGACCGCCTGCAGTGAAGCGGCCAGACCGGACGGGACCGCTCCAGCCGCGTTGCTTGCCAGCAGCGCTCCGAGCGCCGTTGCGGAAAGCGCCGAAGCCTGCGGGCCGAGCATGCTGCGCAGTTTCTCCAGTCCACGTTTGACGCGCATGGACAGGGCACTCTCCTTTAGGCCGAGTTCCCGCGCCGCCTCCGACTGGCTCAGGCCATCGAAGTAGCACAGGGCGATGGCTTCGCGGTCCTGATTCGGGAGCCTTGAGAGGGCGGAGTCCAGGACCGGAACTACCTCCCGCCAGGCCGCCTCCCGCTCGACCGCATCCATAGACTCGGGTTCCTTCACAACCGCATCCTCCCGCCTGGACCGCCGCGCCCGCTCGCGCCGGGCGCAGGTCGCGGCCAGCCTGGTGCACTCGAGCAGCCATCCAGCGAGACTGGGGCGCCCGCCCAGTTGGCTGGCCTTCTGGGCCAGAGCCAGGAAGACCGCCTGGCTAACGTCCTCGGCGAGATGGCCGTCTCCGAGCATGCGCAACGCCGCCGAGTAGACCTTCCCGGCGTGGCGCCGGGCCAGTTCGGCAAAGGCCTCCTCCGAGCGCCGACCGGCATACTGGCTCAGAAGTTCGGCATCGGTCTGACGCATGCTGCGCTGCTCCTCATTCACAGGTCATCCTGCCGCCGGGGCGGGAGAGCCCACGGGAATTATGGCATTTCCCGGGGCTGGCCACAAGCGAAGCCGGAGGTCTGGGATGGGTTCTCTACATCTCGAGGTGGTCCGCGGCGCCAACCAGCACCAGATGTTCGAAGCGGCCTCCAAGGCCCTGGGCCGGGCCCTCCGCCAGGCCTGCGCGGCCGACCCGCGGGAGCGGGGCGTGCCGTCGAGCAAGGGAAAGCTCTGAGAAGGCGGAAGGAAGAAGGCTGCTAGCCCTTCATCCGCCTGCCTTGCAGGCGTTGCCTATTTCTTCGGCTCCTGGAGCTTGACCTCGAAGGTCTTCAAGCCGGGCTTGTCCAGCCGGGCAACCCCCACCTCCTGGTCCCGGTAGTAGAAGACGGCCACCTTGAACAGCGGATCGTAGTGCAGCGAGCGGCTGCCGGTGGTCGCCCAGTACTCGCGAGTGGAGATGTACTGCTCCTTGCCCTCGTAGGGCAGATTCAGTCCCACCCACTTCTGGCCCTCGATGTCGTAGGCCAGGTTGCCGGCGGCGCCATCGCCCTGGACGCGGATTTCGTTGAGGAGCATGTCGATCTCCGGGACGTAGACCGTCTCGCGCATGAAGCAGCCCGGGCGGCCCTTGCCGGGGATGATGGTGAGCGCGCCGCCGGCCAGGTCGTAGCGCATCATCGGGTCGCCGTTGTGGCCCAGCCACAGGCAGTCGCGCTTGGAGTCGTAGCACATGCCGGAGGTGTCGCCGTAGGCGCCGCCGACCTTGCCGCCGGTCAACGGCAGCTTGGTCCACGAACCAGCCTTGGCGTCGAAGAGCTGAAGCGCGTCGTTGCCCCAGCAGACCACCCCCCTGGGTGTGCTGGCCAACGCGACTTTCAGCTCGCCGCCGATGCTGGCCGCCGGCGGGTAGTCCCACTCGCGCGACGCCGGATCGTAAGTCCAGGTCCCGCCGCGGACCATCCACACGCCCTTCTTCGAGGCCGGATCGTAGGCCGCCGCGTCCCAGACGTGGTTGGGCACGTGCGGGCGGTTGTTGAAGCTCTGGTTGGCCATGTGGAAGAATCCCCGGGTGGGCGGGTCCTCGGCGGGATAGCCCAGGCTCCAGGTCGCGGTGCGCAGGCTGTAGTGGGCCAGGTCGGTGCTGACGTAGCTGGAGTGCCCGCCGCCCCAGTGCAGGATCTGGTGGCGGTCGGTGTCGTAAGGCAGCGTGCCCCAGTCACGGGTGGCCGTGCCCTTGGGCGGCTTGGGCATCAACTTCCAGGTGTTGGCGGGCAGTTCCTTGAGGAACTTGCCGACCGCCTCCGGATCGGGCTGGCTGACCTTGTCGTAGTCGGCCGGCGCGAGGCCGAAGACCACGGTTTCCGGAGCGGGCCCTCCGGCCACCGCGACTCCGGCCGCCGCCGGGTCGACGCGCATCCCCCAGGTGACGCGGGCGCGGTGCTTCTTGGGATCGTTGCTAACTACGATGAGCTGGTCGGCGGTGTCGGCCGCGCCGGGGCCGCCGGCCGGCCCGTCCTTGAGCTGCGCGAGCAGCTTCCAGGAGTCGGTCTTGAGGTCGTAGGTCCAGAGGTCCTGCGGCGGTGCGTCGCGCCGGGAGGCCCCGCCGGCGAGGACGATCGCGCCGCTCTTGGGCAGCCAGGCCAGGGTGTGGCCGGCGCGCGGAGTCGGGCAGGCCTTGGGGCGGCGCTGCTCCCAGCTGCGCGACTTGCAGTCGTAGACCCAGGTGTCGGCGAGGAACCCGTCCAGCCGGCTGCCGCCGAAGAGGACGATCTTGCCGGCCGCCGGGTCCGTGGCCATCTGCGCGTAGCCCCGGCCGCAGGGTTCGGCGTCGAGCGCGCGCGCGGCGCGCCAGGCGAGATCCTGCGCAGCCTGGGCCCCGGCCAGCGCCTCCTGGCCGACCTTGGTGCCGAGCTTTCCGCCGAGCGCCTTAAGCGCCGCGGCCAGCTTCCCGGCCTCCTCGGCGGCGGCCGGCGGGGACTTCTCCTCCGGACCGGCGAGCTTGGCGGCCTTGAGCTTGCCCGCGAAGGTCTCGATCTCCGCAGCCAGTTTTCCGGCGCGCTCAGCGAGGTTCTCCTTCGACTCGCCCTCGCTCTCGGTGACGTAGAACCGGTTGCGCACGGCGTTGGCCAGCGCGTTGATCTTCGCGCGCAGGCCCTCGGCCTCGGTGCCGAGCGCCCTGAGCTCCTTGGAGCCGGCCTCGACCTTCTTCCAGGCACCGGCGGCGATGTTGAAGGCCCAGGTCCCGGGCGTGCCGCCGGGTTCGTTGCTCGTCCCGCCGACGGAGAGGATCTCCTTGTTGACCGGGTCGTAGGCCAGCGACCCGTATATCAGGGCGAGACCCTTGGAGGTCTTGCTGAATCTGTCGGCCTTGAGGTCGGTCCACTTGCGCTCGGCCGGGTCGTAGGCCGCGGTAATGTCGAAGAAGTAGGTATAGAGCTTCCCGCCGACCGGGTCGAAGGCGTACTGGAAGCCCATCCGCGTGTCCGTCTCGTAGGCGGCGGTCTCGCCGTCCATGCGGATGCGGCTGACGCCGGCCTTGTCGGTCTGGAAGGGCGCCGTGGGCCAGCCGGTGTAGCCGGAGCTGGGCGCGTCGGTCAGGCCCGACTCGTTCTTGTAGGGGCCGTCCTTGGGGTGGGCGTTGGTCCACTTCTCCGCGCCGGCATCGAAGAGCTCGGTGTCGAAGTGCTGGGGCTTGCCGGCCACGCCGCCGGCCAGGATGAACTTCCCGATGTTCGGCGCGTAGCAGAAGAGCGGCACGTCCCGGGCGCCGTCGGTCTCCTCGGCGAGCTTCACCCAGGTGTTGGCTGGGGCGGCCTTGATCCTGGCGCTCTCCGGCGCCTGAGGACCGGCCGGCTCGCCGGCTGCAAGTCTGGCGATCAGCGCCCCGCCGCCGCCCATCATCAGCACCGCCCCGACCACCGTCACCGCGAGCTTCAGTTTCGCCCAGATCATGGTCTTCACCGCTCCTTTTGTCAGCGACAGGACCGCCGGGGAGGCGGCTGCTTGGCCCGCGCACACCGCCTGCACCGAGGCCACCAGTCCGGCCGGCGCCTTGATGGCCAGGCCCTGGCCCAGACCGGCGGCCAAAGCACTGGCGGACAGTGCCACGCCCTGCCTGGAGAGGCTCCGGAGGAGCTTCTCCATGGCGTTGGCGAGCCTCAGCGATACGGTGCGCCGGGCGCAGCCGACCTCCTGGCCGATCTCCTCCTCGGTCTTGCCGTAGTAGAAACGCAGGACGGTCACGTCCCGCTCCGAGGCCGGCAGCGCGGCCAGGGCCAGGTCCAAGTGAGGCCGCAGCTCTTCGGCGAGCGCCGGCTCCGGCGGAGCCTGAGTCTGAACTCTTTCCATCGATGCCTCCCGGTCATGCCGGCCCTGGCGGGCGAGGCTTCTCTTGAGCGTCAGCGCGCAGTGACTCGCCGCCCAGAAGAGCCAACCGCCCAGGCTGACGTCCCTGGGCAGGGCCCTGGCCTTGCGCACCAGCAGGAGGAAGGTGGCCTGCGCCGCATCCTCGGCGTCGTGCTGGTTGCCCAGGATGCGCAGGCAGCAGGCGTAGACGGCGTCGCTGTGGCGACGCACGAGCTCCGCGAAGTACTGCTGCGAGCCTTGGCCCGTGTAGCGTGCCAGAAGCTCGCCGTCAGTCATGACCCGGCATCCGTTATCCTGCATGCCCTCTCCCGCCGAAATCGCCTTTATTCGCCGGCCACCGAGCGAATGGCAGCAAATTCCAGGAAAATCGGGATCCCGCCATCCTTTACCCTTTATCCTTCGTGCTTCTGACCTCCGAGGGCCTCTGCAGCGTGAACCGCCGGAAGACGGTTGCGAAGTACTGCGACGACGAGAACCCCAGCCGGTGGGCCACCTCGGTGACCGAGAGCCGCTCCTCCTGAAGCAGCTTCCGGGCGCGCTCGACCCGGCGGCGGAGCATGTACTCCCACGGCGGCATGCCCAGCTGTTCGCGGAACTTGGCCTTGAAGCGCGACTCCGAGAGGAAGGCGGCTCTGGCCAGGTCCTCGATGGAAGCCGGCTCGTCGCCGCGTCCTTCGAGCAGTCTCAGCGCCCCGGCGATGTCCTCGGATATCTGGGGAGCGGCCTGGTTCCGGGCGCACTCGGTGACCGTGCGCAGGAACTCGACCAGCCGTCCGGCCAGCCCCAGGCGAGAAAGCGGCGAGGCCGGTCCCTCGGCCAGGACGAGCGCCTCCTCGAACACCGGCTTCATGCGGCGAGTGCCCTTGAAGACCCGCAGGGGTAGTGCCCGCAGCCCCTCGACCAACGGCCAGGCGCCCTCGGCGTCGAGGGCCAGAAAGGCCGCCGGCTTCTCCGGCAGCCGCACCTGGGTCCAGTAGATCAGCGACTTGCCGTAGGTCTTCTGGCTGGAGCTGTGCTCCTCGTCGGCATGGGTCCAGAAGACGTCGCCGCCCTTCATGGCGTAGTCACGGCCGGCGACGTGGAAGATCAGTTCGCCGCGCAGGAGGTAGACAATCTCCATGGCGTCGTGGCGGTGGGGGCTCAAGCCCTCCCGGGCGAATGGCTGGTTGTGGACCCCGACCAGCGCCACCTCGGGCAGGCCCTTGTCCTTGAGTTCCAAGGCCGTACGACTGGTGCCGGGTTTAGGCAGTACCAAGCGCATGTTTGATATTGTATTAAGGCGCTGCTTGAACGCAATTCCATATCGAACGCCGTAGACTAGCGGGCAAGGAGGAGGAACCCATCATGACCAGCCGCGAACGAGTCCGCCGGGCCCTGCGCTTCGAGAAGCCCGACCGTGCCCCGCGCACGCTCTGGGCGCTTCCCGGGGTCTGCAGCTTCCGGAAGGCCGAATACCAGGCAATGCTGGAGCGCTTCCCTGGCGACCTGGGCGATCCGCCCTGCAAGTACGGCAAGAGCGGCCGCGCGCGCGGCGACTGCCTCACGACCGGCGAGTACGTCGACGAGTGGGGCGTGGTCTGGACCAACGGCGAGGCCGGGATCGTCGGCGAGATCAAGCATCCGATCCTCGCCGACGACGCGGCGCTGGCCGCCTACCAGCTGCCCTGGGAACTGCTCGACGGCGCCGACCTCTCCCGGGTCGACGAATTCTGCGCCAAGAGCGAGAAGTTCATCAAGCCCGGCACCACCTGCCGGCCGTTCGAGCGCCTGCAGTTCCTGCGCGGCACCGAGCAGCTTTACGTCGACCTGGCCTACGGGACGCCGGCGGTGCTCAAGCTCCTAGGTCAGCTCCACGAGTTCTACGTCCGCGAGTTCGAGATGTGGGCCAAGACCGCCGTCGACGGCGTCAGCTTCATGGACGACTGGGGCTCGCAGAACGCGCTGCTGATCTCGCCTGACATGTGGCGGGAGATCTTCAAGCCGCTCTACGCCGAGTACTGCCGCATCCTCCGCAAGGCCGGCAAGTTCGTCTTCTTCCACTCCGACGGCAACATCAGCGCCATCTACCCTGACCTCATCGAGATCGGCGTCGACGCGGTCAACAGCCAGCTCTTCTGCATGGACATCGAGGTGCTGGCCCGCCTGCACCGCGGCAAGATCACCCTCTGGGGCGAGATCGACCGCCAGCACCTGCTGCCCTTCGGCACGCCCGAGGAGGTCAAGGAGGGCGTCCGCCGGGTGCGCCGGGCCTTCGACGACGGCCGCGGCGGGCTGATCGCCCAGTGCGAGTGGGGCATCAAGGACCCGGCCGAGAACATCGCCGCGGTCTTCGAGGCCTGGGACGAGCCGCTGGCTGCGGTGAAAACGGAGAAGACATGCGCGAGTCAATCAGCCTAGATTCCAGCTGGCAGCTCGCCTGGACCGAGTTCCGTGGCGAGGTTCGGGAGGTGCCCAAGCTGAAGCCGCGCCTGGATGCCGCCGTGCCCGGCGACGTCCACCTCGACCTGATGCGGGCCGGGATGCTCGCAGACCCGTTCGTGGGCACCAACGCCGACGGCGCCCTGTGGATGGAGCAGAAGGACTGGTGGTACCGGCGGGAGTTCGAGACGCCCGCGGATCTCGGCGGCCGGCGGGCGCTGCTGGTCTTCCACGGACTCGACTGCTTCGCCTCGGTGTGGCTCAACGGGCGGCTGCTGGGTTCGGCAGCGAACATGTTCATGCGCCACGAGTTCGACGCCACCGGCGTGCTCCGCCCCTCGGGCCGCAACGAACTGGTCGTGCGCCTGGCCGCCCCGGCACACAGCATCCGCGTCGACCCGGCTCACGAGGGCCTGCCCATCTGGAGCCCCGAGCGGCTCTTCTGCCGCAAGGCGCAGATGAGCTTCGGCTGGGACATCGCCCCGCGTCTGGTGACCATCGGCATCTGGCGGCCGGTAGAGCTGGTGCTGGTCGACCGGGCTCGCCTCACCGACTTCCGCGTGGCCCTGGTGCGCTTCGAGGGCCGGGATGCGTTGGCCCGCATCGAGGCCGAGGTCGAGTGGCTGGACGCGGCCGCTGGCGAAGGTCGCCTCTTCGGCACGGTCGGCGGTGCTTCCTGGGAGGAGGCCGTCGCGCTCCGGCCCGGCCGGAACTCCTTCTCCCGCGAGGTGTTGGTCAGGGCCGCCCCGCGCTGGTGGCCGATCGGCTACGGCAAACCCGTGCTCATCGAGGCGGCCGCCGAACTCGAGGCCGGCGGCAGGAAGCTCGACGGGCGGAATATGCGCACCGGGCTCCGCAGCATTGAGCTCGTCCAGGAGCCGCAGCCGAGCGGCGCGACCTCCTTCCGCTTTCGCGTCAACGGCCGCGACATCTTCGTCACCGGCCTCAACTGGACGCCGCTCGACGCGATCTTCGCGCGGGTGACGCCCGAGCGGATCACCGCGGCGCTCGAGGCGCTCGCCAAGGTCGGCTGCAACATGCTCCGGGTCTGGGGCGGCGGCATCTACGAGAGCGAGCACTTCTACGCGGAGTGCGACCGCCTGGGCATCATGATCTGGCAGGACTTCATGATGGCCTGTGGCTGGTACCCGCAGACCGACGAGTTCGCCGCGAAGCTCGAGGCCGAGGCCCGCCAGGTCGTCCGCGACCTGCGCGGCCATCCCTGCATGGCGCTGTGGGCCGGCGACAACGAGTGCGATATGGGAGTCGCCCCCGAGCAGGCCAACCGGAATCGCGTGAACCGCGAGGTCCTGCCCCAGGTCTGCCGGGAGCTGTCGCCGGAGGTGCCCTGCGTGCCGACCTCGCCCTGGTCGCCGTCCGGCGCGCACTGGAGCGCTCAGAACGAGGGCGACTACCACTGCTACAGCCACGGCCAGGACTACCGGAAGAGCGACCTCTGGAAGGCCCGCTGCCGCTTCATGTCCGAGTTCGGCCGGCTGTCGCTCCCGTCAGTGCAGCTGATCCGCAAGTATTTCCCCAAGGGCACGGAGTGGCCGCTGACCAGCGCCATGTGGAAGTATCACGGCACGGACACCACCCGCACGGGGTACTTCCGGGTGGCCGACAAGATCCTCGACGAACTCAGGGCCTGCGGTCGTCCCGAGCCGAAGAATATCCGCGAGGCGGTCAAGGCCTCGCAGGAACTGCAGGCCGAAGGGGTGCTCGCGCTCATCGAGCACTACTGTGCCGACCCGGAGTTCGGCGGCTTCCTGCTCTGGAACGTGAGCGACTGCTGGCCGCAGCAGTCCGATGCGGTCACCGAGTACGGCGGCCGGCCCAAGCCGGTCTTCCGGAAACTGGGCGCGGCCTTCCGGAAGGCGCGCCGTGGGGCGGCCGCGCCGAAGCCGTGAGCGCCGCCCTCTCGCCCCGCGAGCGCTTCGCGCTGGCCCTGGCCCACCGGGACGTGGACCGTCCGCCCATGGACCTGGACTCCACGGACATGACCGGCATCGACGGCGGACCGCGGCGGCTGGCGCCGGAGCTGGGCATCCGCCCGGGTGCCTCCGAGGCCGAGACCGACGAGGCCGTGCTCCGGGCGCTCGAGACCGACATCCGCGGCGTCGGAGGGCTCCTCGCTCCGGAGTCGACGCTCGCCCGGCGCATCTCGGCTTCCGAGGTCGTCGACTGCTGGGGCATCACCTCGCGCTGGAACGGCCACCACTACGAGATGGTCGGCCGGCCGCTGGCCGGCGCTACGGTGGCCGACCTTGAAAAGTACCCGTGGCCCGACCCGGACCGGATCGACCGCGGGCAAATCGCGTCCATCGCCGAGCGGGCGCGCTTCCTCTTCGAGCGGACCCCCTACGTGGTCTGCGGCCGGCACCCGTACTACGGCGTAATGGAGCTGGGCTGCTGGATGTGCGGCTTCGACGACTTCCTCTTCCGGATGGCCGCCGAGCCAGAGTTCGTGCGGCGCTTCTTCGCGATCATCCTCGGCTACCAGAAGCGCGTGGACGAGATCTACTACGGCGCAGTCGGGCGCTGGCTGCACTTCACGACCAGCGGCGACGACTTCGGCACGCAGACCGCGCCCTTTATCTCGCCGGAGATGTTCCGCGAGCTGGTGGTCCCGTGCTTCTCCGAGCGCATCCGGCACATCGGCCGGTTCACCGACGCGGCCTTCTTCCACCACACCTGCGGCGCGGTGCGGCCGCTGATCCCCGACCTTGTGGCCGCCGGGGTGCGCATCCTCAACCCCGTTCAGCCGCTGGCCGCGGGCATGGAGCCGGAGGGCCTGAAGCGCGACTTCGGCGACCGGCTCACCTTCTACGGCGGCGTGGACACCCAGGAGCTTCTGCCCCGCGGGACGCCGGAGCAGGTCGCCGCCGCGGTCCGGGAGCTCATCGGCGTCCTCGGCGCCGGCGGAGGCTACGTGCTCTCCGCGGCGCACACCCTGCAGTCGGACGTGCCGGTTGAGAACATCCTCGCGCTCTACCGCGCGGGAGCCAGTGGCGGAGGTGCCAAACAGTGAACGATCGCGAGCGAGTCCTCAAACTGCTCTCCGGCGACCGGCCCGACCGGGTGCCCTGGTTCGGCGACCTCTCCTACTGGGCCGCCGCGCTGCGCGCGCGGGGCCAGCTGCCGCCCAAGGATCCGGGCGCGACCGCCTACATCGAGTGGCACCGGAGCCTGCGGGTCGGCTACTACCTCCAGGGCTACGAGCCCTTCCGGGCCGTCTGCGACGGGACCGTCCGGGAGAAGAACGAGCGCTCCGGGAACGTCCACCGCCGGATCATCGAGACGCCGGTCGGGAGGCTCGACGAGGAGCACACCTACCTGCCGGCGTCCTTCACCTCCGCGCCGACGCGCCATCTGGTCCGAAGCCTCGAGGACCTGCGCGTCCTGCGCTACGTCGTCGAGCACACTCGCTACGAGCCGAACTATGGGGAGGCCGCGCTTCGGCGCGAGGCGGTCGGCGGGGCCGGCGTGGTGCTCTGCTACCTCCCGAAGAGCCCGTTCATGCAGCTGGTGGCGCTCTTGGCCGGCATCGAGACCGTGGTCGCCCTGGCCTTCGACGCGCCGGAGGAGTTCGCGGCGGTGCTCGACGTGATGGAGGCCAAGAGCGACGAGGCCGCGGCGCTGGCCCTGGCCTCCCCGGCCGAATGCCTGATGATCCCCGAGAACCTCTCCGCCGAGGTGGTCGGCCCGGACTTCTTCGAGCGCCACATGCGCCGCTACCAGGAGAAGTGGACCAAGCGCATCCGCGAGGCCGGCAAGTTCTCCTTGATCCACATGGACGGGCGGCTGCGCGGGCTGCTCCGCGAGGAAGGCTCCGTCGGCTTCACGGTGCTCGAGGCGCTTACCCCCGAGCCGGTCGGCGACGTGCCCATCGGAGAACTGCGCGCTCTCGCAGGCCCGGGACCGATCCTGTGGGGCGGGGTGCCCGGCTCGTACTTCACGTCGCTCGTGCCCGAGGCCGAATTCGAGCGCCACGTCATCGAGGTCCTGGGCGTCTGCCGCCGCGACGGCCGTATGGTACTGGGCGTGGCTGATCAGGTGCCGCCGGACGGGCTCGAGTCGCGCGTCCGGCGGGTCGCGGAACTGGCGGAGGAGCACGGGCAATATTAGGATAAGCGGCTCG
Organism: Planctomycetota bacterium; assembly: GCA_022703445.1. Lineage (GTDB taxonomy): Bacteria > Planctomycetota > SZUA-567 > JAKLDR01 > JAKLDR01 > JAKLDR01. The sequence continues at coordinate 50,606 of JAKLDR010000008.1, forward strand.
ACGAGCCGAGACCTCGAGCGGGATCCGGCCGTCCACCCTTCCGGAGGAACTCCATGCCCGCCAGACGCCTCCACCTGATCTGCAACGCCCACCTCGACCCCATCTGGCTCTGGGAGTGGGAGGAGGGCGCTGCCGAGGCGCTGTCCACGTTCCGGACCGCGGCGGACCTCTGCGAGGAGTTCCCCGGCTTCGTCTTCAACCACAACGAGGTCATCCTCTACAAGTGGGTCGAGGAGTACGAGCCGGCGCTCTTCCGGCGCATCCGGCGGCTGGTCCGCAGGGGGCAGTGGAACATCATGGGCGGCTGGTGGGTCCAGCCGGACTGCAACATGCCCTTCGGGGAGAGCTTCGTACGGCAGGCGCTCCTCGGCAAGCGCTACTTCCGGGAGAAGTTCGGCGTCGACGTCCGCACGGCCATCAACGTGGACCCCTTCGGGCACACGCGGGGGCTGGTCCAGATCCTGGCCAAGAGCGGCTACGACTCCTACCTGTTCATGCGCCCGGACCAGAGCTGGTGCAAGCTCGAAGCCGACGACTTCGTGTGGGTCGGTTACGACGGCTCGGAGGTGCTGGCCCACCGGATCAACTGGTACGGCTCGCACCTGGGCAGGGCGCGGAAGATGGTCGAAAGCCAGCTGCAGAGGAAGGCCGCAGCGCGGCTGGCCTGCCAGTGCTGGGGCGTCGGAAACCACGGCGGCGGTCCGTCGCGCAAGGACATCCGCGACCTCGACCGCCTGGCTGCCGAGCGGCGCGGCGAGGTGGAGATCGTCCACTCGACCCCGCAGGCCTATTTCCGGGAGCTCGCCCGGCGACGCGCGAAGCTGCCGCGCCACGCGGCTGGCCTCAACCCCTACGACCAGGGCTGCTACACCTCGCAGGTGCGGATCAAGCAGAAGCACCGGCTGCTCGAGAACGAAATCTACGCCGCCGAGAAGATGTGCTCGGCGGCTGCGCTCCAGGGCCTGATGGTCTACCCGGGCGCCGAGCTGCGTCCGGCGCTCGAGGACCTGCTCTTCACCGAGTTCCACGACGTGCTCCCCGGCTCCTCGATCCAGCCGGCCGAGGAGGCGGCGCTGCGCACTATGGACCACGGGCTGGAACTGGTCTCCCGCGCCAAGGCCCGTGCCTTCTTCGCCCTGGCTTCCGGACAGCCCCGCGCGGCGGCCGGGACCATCCCGGTCTTCGTCTACAACCCGCACCCCCGCCGGGCGCGGGCGGTGGTCGAGTGCGAGTTCCAGCTGCCCGACCAGAACTGGGATGACTCCTGGACGGACATCGAGGTCTTCGCCGGCGGCCGCCGGCTGGCCTCCCAGGTTGAGAAGGAGGCCAGTTCCATACCGCTGGACTGGCGCAAGCGCGTCGTCTTTGCCGCCGAACTCGAGCCCGGGCAGATGAACAGGTTCGATTGCCGGCTGAAGTTGCTCCCGGGGAAGCCGGCACCGAGGGCCGCCTCCGGACGGCGCGGCTTCCGCTTCAGGACCCGCGACCTCGAGGTGGTCATCAACACCCGCACGGGGCTCGTCGACCGCTTCCGGGTCGCCGGCCGGGACCTGGTCCGGCCGGGTGCCTTCCAGCCGCTGGTGATCGCCGACAACTTCGACCCCTGGGGCATGACCGTGCGCAGCTTCCGGAAGGTCGCCGGTCGCTTCCGGCTGGCCTCGGCCGCCGAGGGCGCGCGGCGCTGCGGCCTGCCGCGGCCGGTCCCGTCCGTCCGGGTGGTCGAGGACGGCGCGGTGCGCACGGTGGTCGAGGCGGTCTTCGTCTGGGGCCAGTCGATGGTCGTCCAGCGCTACAAGCTGCCCAAGTCCGGCGCGGAGATGGAGCTCGAGGTGCGTGTCCAGTGGGCCGAGAAGGACAAGTGCCTGAAGCTCTCCGTGCCTACGAACCTCGGCGCAGGCGCGGAGTTCCTCGGCCAGGTGGCCTGCGGCGTCGAGCGCCTGCCGGCCAATGGCGACGAGGCCGTAGCCCAGAAGTGGCTGGCGGTGGCTGAGCCGGCGCGCGGCGGCGGGATGGCCCTGAGCGTGGCCAACGACGGGACCTACGGATCGGACTTCGCGGCGGGGGAACTGCGCCTGACGCTGCTGCGCTCCCCGGCCTACTCGGCGCACCCCATCAAGGACCGGCCCGTCCTCCCGGCCGACCGCTTCATGCCGCGCCAGGAGCAGGGCGAGCGGCTCTTCCGATTCTGGATCTCCGGCGGCCGGAGGTCCGAGCGGCTGTCCGCGGTGGGCGACGAAGCCATGGCGCACAACGAGAAGCCCATGGCGCTCTCCTTCTTCCCTTCCGGCGCGGGGCGCCGGCCAAAGCCCTTCGTTTCCGTCGACGGGGCGGGCGTTGAGCTCATGGCCGCCAAGCCTGTCGAGGATGGCCGCGGCCTGGTCGTCCGGCTCTTCGAGGCCACCGGCCGGGCCAGCACTGCGCGCGTCCGGCTGCCGTTCGCCGGCATGGGTCGCAGGGTCTACTTCCGTCCGTTCGAGATCAAGACGCTGCGCGTCGATCCTCGCAGGCGAACCTGGACGGAGGCAGACCTGTTGGAGAAGCCAGTGCGGTAGCGCGGACGGCGCTGATTTGCCTCCATTTTATCGCAGTCTAACGAACATTTTAGAACACTGGCTGCTGCAATGGTTTCTTTCTATAAGGTCAGCTCTCGTCGTTGCTTAAGCATCGGTAATGCGTATGATACGTGCGTAAGTAGTCTTGTCGAACTTTCAGCCGCATAGACTCAAGTAGCCTCAACTCCCGTCCTGTGTTTGATGCAGAGCACTTTTGTCTTGCATAATCGAACGGTACAGTGTATCTCTGTGTGCGATGTCGCACATGAAGTGACGAGATGGCCGGAGGGCAGACAATGTCGGGACGCGAGATTCGCCAGGGCAGGGTCTTCGGGACAAGCGGCAAGGCCGTTGTGGTGGCCTGTGATCACGGCATGTTCGACGGCCCTCACAAGGGGATGGAGGACCTGGGCGCGATGCTCAAGCGCCTCGGCGATGGGCCCGACGCCATCCTGCTCTCGCCGGGGATGCTGCCGCGGGTCAGGAGCTTCTTCGCGCGGCGCGAGGCCCCGGCCGCCATCGTCCGGCTCAACTTCAACTCGGTGTTCTGCTTCCAGTGGGGCTACACCGGCTCGGTGATCTCGAACCTCTTCCAGCCCGAGGAGGCTCTGGCCGCCGGCGCCGACATGGTCCTGGTCTGCCTGACCCTCCGGACCGGCAGCGAGACCGTCGATGCGCGGAACGCCGAGATCTTCGCGGACCTCTGCGGCAAGGCCCACCGCCTGGGCCTGCCGGTGATGGGCGAGTACTTCCCGCACAGCCACCTGACCAAGCCGGCCGACGAGTTCGGCGAGGAGGTCCTGGTAGGCTGCCGGATGCTCACCGAACTGGGCGCCGACTGCATCAAGACCTTCCACACCAGCAACTTCAAGAAGGTCACCGCTACCTGCGCGGTCCCCATCCTGGGCCTCGGCGCCGAGAAGACCCCGACCGACCTCTCCGCCCTGGAGTTGGCCGAGCGCGAGGTCCGCGACGGGGCCGGCGGGGTGGTCTTCGGCCGGAACGCGGTGCAGGCCTCCAAGCCCCCGGCCTTCGTGGCCGCGCTCCAGGACATCGTCAAGCGCGGCGCGAGCGCCAGAGCTTCGGCCAAGAAGCACGGGCTCACGGCATGACCAAGCTCGCCAGGCACGCCCGCATCCTCGAGATCGCCGCCCAGGAGGGCGGGGTCTCGGTCACCGAGCTCGCCCGCCAGATGGGCACGAGCCTGATGACCATCCGACGGGACCTGGAGGAGCTGGCCAAGGGCGGCAAGCTCCGCCGGACCCACGGCGGCGGCATCCCGGTCGAGCCGGACGTGGCCCGGTTCCAGTTCTCCCGGAAGCAGCACATCTGCAGCGCGCAGAAGCGGGCCATAGCCCGCGAGGCCGCCAGCCTGGTCAAACCGGGCATGGCCGTCTCGCTGGACACCGGCACGACCACGCTGGCGGTCGCCCGGGAGCTCTCCGGCATCAAGGGGCTCACCGTGCTGACCTCCTCGCTGCCGGTGGCCTCGGTGCTGCACCAGAGGGCCGAGTGCGACCTGGTCCTGCTGGGCGGCGCCGCGCGCCGCAACAGCCCCGACCTGGTCGGCCCGCTGACCGAGGACAACCTCAAGCGCTTCCGGGTCAACCTGGCCATCATGGGTGCCGACGCGATCACCCGCGACGGCTCCTTCGCCAACGACACCGGCGTGGCCCGCATCTGCCGGGCGATGGCCGAGAACGCTGAGGGGGTCGTGCTGGTCGCCGACAGCAGCAAGTTTGGCCGGACGGCCTTCGCGCGCTGCCTGGGGCTGGACGAGATCGACCATCTCATCACCGACGACGGCTGCAGCCCGGCCAGCGAGGTCTGGCTGCGCGAGGCCGTGGCCGAAGTCACGCTGGTCCACCCCGCCAGGCCGCGGACGGCCGGAGGGGAAGGGGAGGCGCCGGCGGCCGGGGCCGACGAACAGGTGTCGTCCGGAGGAGGCGGGAACTGTGCGGTCTGAAGCGACCAAGGAGCTTTCGATGTCCCAGCGCAAACCCAGGGTGGGGCTGCTGCCCCTCTACCTGAAGCTCTACGACGAGATCCGGCCTCAGTGGCGGGGACCGCTCGGGACCTTCACCGACCAGGTGGCCGGGAAGCTCGCCGCCGCCGGCTTCGAGGTGGTCCGCGCCGACTTCTGCCGGATCGCCCCGGAGTTCGACGCCGCCGTGGCGGCCTTCGAGAAGGCTTCCGTCGACGCCATTGCCACGCTGCACCTGGCCTACTCGCCGTCGCTCGAGGCGGTCGGCGCGCTGGCCGGCACGAAGCTGCCCATCCTGATACTCGACACCACCATGGACCGGGACTTCGGCACGGCCGTGGATCCGGCGCGGATCGGGTACAACCACGGCGTCCACGGGGTCATGGACCTGGCCTCGGTGCTCCGCCGCCGCGGCCGGCCCTTCCGGATCGTTGCCGGCCACGCCGATGACCAGGCGCTCTGGACCCGCGCGGCGGCCGAGCTCCGCGCCGCGTCCGCCGCCCGGCGCTTCCGGGGCATGCGCACGCTGCGCGTGGCCGAGGCCTTCCAGGGAATGGGCGACTTCAGCGTCGAGCCCGGGGTGATGCGCGCGAAGCTCGGCATCTCCGTCGACCAGATCGAGCCGCGGGAGCTTGGCGCCGAGGCCGCGCGGGTCACCGCCGACGAGATCGGGGCGGAGATGGAGCTCGACCGCCAGCGCTTCGACTGCGCGGGGCTCCCCGCCGACTGCCACGAGCGCGCGGTGCGCACGGGGCTGGCCCTCCGCCGGCGCCTCGAGAGCGGCGGCTACGGCGGCTTCAGCATGCACTTCGGCGCCTTCGGCGGCCTGGAGCAGGTCGGCATCGAGGCCACGCCGTTCCTGGAGGCGTCCAAGGCCATGGCCCGGGGCGTGGGCTACGGCGGCGAGGGCGACGTGCTCACCGCCGCGCTGGTCGGCGCGCTGCAGTGCGGCTTCGGCCGGACGACCTTCACCGAGATCTTCTGCCCCGACTGGGCGGGCGGCAGCCTCTTCCTCTCGCACATGGGCGAGATCAACCCCGAGGTCGCCGCGGCCCGGCCGCTGGTCTTCGCCAACGACCTGCCCTACACCGGCACGAAGCCGGTGGCCACGCTGACCTGCGCGCCGGCGCCGGGCCCGGCGGTGTTCGTCAACCTGGCGCCTGGGCCGGACGATTCCTTCGCGATCCTGGCCTCGGGAGTCAAGGTTCTCGGCGACTCGGCCCGTCCGGACATGAAGAAGACGGTCCGCGGCTGGATCCGACCCGACCGGCCGCTGCCGGAGTTCCTCGAGGCCTACTCGCGGGCCGGAGGCACGCACCACAGCGCGCTGGTCCTGGGGCAGACACCCGAGACGCTGGCGGCCTTCGCGGCCCACGCCGGCCTGGGCTTCGAGCGGATCTGAGGAGGACCGACGCGTGACCGCAGGACCCGCGCCCGCCAAGCCGGAGCAGCTCCAGATGCTCTGGCCGGCTGCGCGGCTGGCCAGCCCGCCGGAGGTGCTGGTGGCCGATGGCTACCGGGTGCGCGCTCTCGGCCCGGCCGAGGCCGCCGCCCACGCCGAACTGATGCGCAGGGCCGGGTTCGCCGACTGGACCGCCGAGAAACTGGCGCCATGGCTCCTCAGAATCCTGCCCGACGGGCTCTTCGGGATCGAGCACCTGGCCACGGGAGCCCTGGCCGCCACGGCCATGGCCACCCACAACCCGAGCGAACTCCACCCCTTCGGCGGGGAGCTCGGCTGGGTGGCCGGCGACCCGGCCCACAACGGCCGGGGGCTGGGGCAGGCGGTCTGCGCGGCGGTCGTCAGCCGCTTCCTGCGCGCCGGGTACCGGCGCATCTACCTGAAGACCGACGACTGGCGGCTGCCGGCCGTCAAGAGCTACCTGAGGCTGGGCTTCGTGCCCTTCCTGCACCGCCCGGAGATGGCGGAGCGCTGGCGCGAGGTCTGCGCCCGGCTGGGATGGCCCTGCACCGCGGAGGAGTGGATCAGCAATGTGGCGTGAGACCACCAAGCGCGAGCGGAACATGAGCATCTTCCGCGAGGAGTTCGCCGGCTGGCTGCCGAAGCGGATCCTGGACTTCCACGTCCACGTTTTCAACCCGGCGACGCTGCCGCAGGGGGCGACCTACAACTGTGCGGGGCACGCGCTGCGCCGGTACGGCTTCGCCGAGCTGCGCCGGGACCTGGCCGAGCTCTACCCCGGCCGCCGGACTGCCGCGGTCTGCTTCGGCCTGCCCGACCGGATCTACAACCGGGCCGCCAACGACCGCTACGTGGCGGCCGGCTGTGACAATCGGCGCTTCTTCGCCTTCCGGCTCCTCGACCCCAGCGAGGACCCGGCGGTAGTCCGGCGGGATCTGGCCTCGGGGCCCTACCTCGGCGTGAAGCCCTACCTCAACTACGTCAGGAAGCCGGTCGACGACGTCGAGATCGACGACATGCTCCCGGCCCCGCTCATGAAGGTCATCAACGAGCTCGGGCTGATCGTCATGCTGCACATCCCCAGGAAGGGGCGGCTGGCCGACCCGGTCAACCAGGAGCAGCTGGTCGCGCTCTGCCGGCGCTGGCCCAACGCGAAGATCGTCCTGGCCCACGTCGGCCGGGCCTACTTCCTGAAGAACGTGGTCGGGCACATCGACCGCCTTCGGAAGCTCCCCAACCTCTGGTACGACCTGGCCATGGTCGGCAACCCGGAGGTCCTCGAGCACGTCTTCGCCACCGTGCCCGCCGACCGGGTGCTCTACGCCACCGACCAGCCCATCGCCGTGGCGCCGGGCAAGTCGCTCGAGATCAACAACCAGTACAGCTACATCACCCCGGCCCCCTGGAAACTGGCCATCCACGACACCTCCGGCCGGGTGGTCTACACCTGCTTCGCCTACGAGGAGCTCCGCGGCATAGGCAAGGCCGTCGCGCGGCTGGGCCTGGGCCGCAGGTTCCTCAACGGGCTTTTTCACGACAACGGGATGCGGCTGCTCCAGGCCGCAATGAGATCCAAGGAGAGATAGGTCATGACCACCGCCAGCAAGAAGGCTCCGTCCGCCAAGTCCGCGAAGTCCTCCGCGTCTACCGGCCCCGTCGACCTGCGCACCATGAAGGTGCCGGTGCTGGTCACCCCGGTGATCCCCGGGCCGAAGTCGCAGGAGGTCCACGAGCGCACCGCCAAGCTCATGAAGGGCCTGTCCGGGCAGGTCAAGCTCTTCCCGGTGGCCTTCGAGTCCGGCGCCGGCACGCACCTGCGCGACGTCGACGGCAACTGTTTCCTCGACTTCTCCAGCGGCATCTACGTGACCACCCTGGGCCACTGCCACCCGCGGGTCACCGAGGCGGTCCAGAAGTACGCCGGCACGCTCATGAACTGCCACGACTTCTCGACCGAGATCAAGATGCGCCTGCTCGAGAAGATGACCGAGATACTGCCCGGCGACCTGGCCGGAGGCATCCAGCTCTACGATGCCGGCACCGCGGCGGTCGAGGCCGGCATCCGCGCCTGCCGGGCGATCTCCGGCAAGCACGAGTTCCTCTCCTGCTTCCGCGACTTCCACGGCAAGAGCGGCCACGCCGCGAGTCTGGCGCGCATCAACCCGACCAGCGGCGCCGGGCGCGCCCAGGGCTTCTACATGGTCCCGCGGCCCGACCCCTACCGCCCGCACTTCAAGAAGGCCGACGGCTCCATCGACACCGACGGCTACATCGCCTTCTACCGCGAGTTCATCCAGGAGGCCACCGTCGGCCAGGTGGCCGCCTTCGTGCTCGAGCCCATCCAGGGCTGGGCCGGCTCGGTCTTCCCGCCGGACGACTTCTTCCCCAAGCTGCGGAAGCTCTGCGACGAGAAGAAGATCCTGCTCTTCGCCGACGAGGTGCTCACCTCCATGGGCCGCACCGGCGAGTGGCTGGCGATGGACCACTACGGCGTGGTCCCGGACGTGGTCACGCTCGGCAAGGGCTTCGGCAACGGATTCCCGGTCACGGCCATGTGCGTGAGGAAGCCCTACGCCGAGAGCTTCGAGGCCATCAGCGCGAGCACCTCCTACGGCGGCAACCCCATGGCCTGCGCCGCGGCCCTGGCCTGCATCGAGGCCATCCAGGAGGAGAAGCTGCTCGAGAACGCCCGCGAGCTGGGCGCCTTCTTCGACAAGCGCATGACCGAGATGCAGTCGCGCCACAAGATCATCGGCCACGTCCGCGGCAAGGGCTGCCTGATGGGCATCGAGCTCGTCAAGGACCGCGCCACCAAGGAGCCCTTCGACGAGGCCGGCAAGCGCGTCTACCAGAAGGCCTTCCGCAAGGGCCTGGCCTGGATCCCGGCCGGGCACATCCTGCGCCTGTCGCCGCCCATCGTCATGGACCTGAAGGAGGCCGCGCTCGGGATGGACATCGTCGAGGAGGCCATCGGCGAAACCGAGAAGGAACTGGGCTACTAGATGGACGTGCTGGTCGGCATCGACCTCGGCACCAGCGCCACCAAGGGCGTGCTCCTGGCGGCCGACGGCCGGATCCTGGCGCGCCAGCGCCGGGCCACGGAACTCGTCCGGCCGGCTCCGGGCCGGGTCGAATCCTCGCCGGAGCGGGCCTACGAGCTGCTCTGCGAGGTGGTCCGCGCGCTGGTCGGCGCCGCGCCAGCCAACGCTCGGATCCGGGGCATCGCGCTATCCGGCGCTACCGGCAACACCCTGCTGTTCGACAAGGGCGGCGCGCCGCTCGGGCCGGCCATCAACTGGATGGACTCCCGGGCTGCCGACGACCCGCGGGTGGATCCGGCCGGCATTGCCCCTGAAGCCATCTACCGGGCGGTCGGCTGGCCGTACTTCCGCGGTTTCCCCCTGGTGCAGCTGGCCTGGCTCAGGCAGAACCAGCCGGAGCTCTTCGGCCGCGCCGCCTTGGCGGCCATGGACGTCACCTACTTCCTCCATCGCCTGAGCGGCGCCTTCGGGATGGATCACTCCAGCGCCACCACGTTCTACCTGCAGGACCAGGTGGAGCGCCGCTGGCACCGGCCGTTGCTCGACTGGCTGGGCCTGGGCGAGGAACGCCTGCCGCGATTGCTCGCCTCCGGCTCGGTCCTCGGGCAGGTGACCGCCCGGGGAGCCGGCGAGACCGGCCTTCCCGCCGGCGCCGCGGTGGTCCTGGGCGCCTTCGACCATCCCAGCGCCGCACGGGGCTGCGGCGTGCTCCGGCCTGGGCAGGTCCTGCTCTCCTGCGGCACGTCCTGGGTGGGCTTCTATCCGGTGGCCGACCGGGAGCTGGCGCTCGCTCAGAAGCTGCTGATCGACCCGTTCCTGTCTCCCCGGGGCCCGTGGGGCGCGCTGTTTTCCCTGACTCGGGTGGGCGAGAGGGTCCAGGCCTTCGTGGACGCAACCTTCGCCGGCGAAGCCACCCAGGCCGCGCGGTATGCCCGTTTCGACGAGGCGGCCGCGCGCGCCCCGCGGGGTTCGACCGACCCGAGCCGCGCGCTCATGGCGGACCTCGCCGGGCAGATGAAGGCCAGGATGGACTCGCTGTCCGCGGCCGGGCTCCGCGCGGAGCGCATCGTGATGGTCGGCGGTCCGACGGAGAGCCCGGCCTGGATGCAGATCCTGGCCGACACACTGGGGAGCGAACTGGCGTTGCCCGAGGCCGGCGCCCACGCCGGCGCGGTGGGCGCGGCGATCCTCGCCGGCATGGGGACAGGCATCTTCGCGGACGAGGCGGACGCGGCGGCCCGGGTTGGGTTCCGGGGGCGGACCGTGCGCCCGGCCGGCGGAGAGCGGTGAAAGGCAAGAGAAGGAGACAGGTACAGATGAGCCGCAAGACCGGGATGGGCAGCAGGGGTAGAACCATCCGCGTCGGCGTGATCGGCGTGGGCCGGGGGCAGTCCTTCGCGCGCGGCGCGACGGACCTCGTGGGCATGAAGCTGGTGGCCATCTGCGACACCTGGAAGGAGAAGCTCCGCGAGGCCGGGAAGAAGTACGGGGTCGAGACCTACACCGACTACGACAAGTTCCTCGAACACGACATGGACGCGGTGGTGCTGGCCAACTACTTCCACGAGCACGCGCCCTTCGCCATCAAGGCGCTGGCCGCCGGCAAGCACGTGATGAGCGAGTGCACCACGAACCACACCCTGGCCGAGGGCGTGGCGCTCTGCCGGGCGGTGGAGAAGAGCAAGCGCATCTACATGCTCGCCGAGAACTACCCGTACACGGCCTTCAACATGGAGATGCGCCGGGTCTACCGGACCGGCGAGCTCGGCCCGGTCACCTACGCCGAGGGCGAGTACAACCACCCGATGGCGCCGGACGACCGCCTGCGCATCTCCCCGGGCATGGAGCACTGGCGGAACTGGATCCCCTCGACCTACTACTGCACCCACGCACTGGCCCCGCTGATGTACATCACGGACACCATGCCGCTGAAGGTCAACGGCCTGTCCATCGCCGCGCGCGAGGTCGACGACCTCACCGTCCGCCGGAGCGATCCCGGTTCGGTGATCCTCTGCCGCATGGACAACGGCGCGGTCTTCCGGATCTTCGGGCTGCTGCTGCCCGGGCACAGCAACTGGTACCGGGTGCACGGCACCCGCGGGGCCATGGAGATCACCCGCGGGCCCGGCTACTTCGGGCCGGGGCAGGTCCGGGTCTGGCACGACGAGTGGGACCTCCGGCCGGGCGAGCTCCGCGAGCGCACCTACCTCCCGGACTGGCCGGAGCACGCGGACCTGGCCCGCCGGGCCGGCCACGGCGGCGGCGACTTCTGGACCAACTTCGAGTTCGCCAACGCCATCCGCAGCGGCCGGCAGCCGTTCCTCGACGTCTACCGCGGCGTGGCCATGAGCAGCGTCGGGATCCTGGCCTGGAAGAGCGCCCTGGCTGACGGCACCCCAATCGATGTGCCGGACTTCCGCAGCGAGAAGTCCCGCGCGGCCTTCGCCGACGACCACTGGTCTCCGTTCCCGGCGGACCGCGGCCCGGGCCAGCCGCCGCCGAGCATCCTGGGCACCCCCGAGCCGACCGCCCGGGGGCTGGCCAACGCCCGGCGGATCTGGAGGGAGATCGGCTACACCGCGAAATGAATCCACGGCCCGGCGCGCTGTGCGCCGGGCATTTGGCTGCCGACGGCAGCCGGAACGGTTAAGGAGTCGCAAGAAGATGGGCATCAGCTTGGGTCTGGTGGGGCTGGGGTCGTTCGGCAACTGCTTCGCGCCGCTGTTCAAGAGCCACCCGCTCGTGGACCGCATCGCGCTCTGCGACCAGGAGCCGGAGCGCCTGAAGTTCTGGGCGGACAAGCCCGCCTTCCGGGACAAGTTCAACCCCAAGGACGCCTTCACCGAGTTCGACGACATCCTCAAGTCGGACATCCAGGCGCTGGTGATCATCACCCAGCACTGGCTGCACGCGCCCATGTCGGTCAAGGCCATGCAGGCCGGCAAGCACGTCTACTGCGCGGTTCCGCTGATCACCGTGCCGGACGCCGACGAGATCCTGGGCTGGTGCGACCAGGTGGTCCGGACCACGCAGAAGACCGGCCAGCTCTTCATGTTCGGCGAGACCACCTACTACCGCCCGCAGACCATGTACTGCCGCCGGCGCGCGGCCCAGGGCGCCTTCGGCGACTTCGTCTACGCCGAGGGCGAGTACTTCCACGACGTGGACCACGGCCTGCGCCAGGTCTGGGCCAACCGGCTGGGCAGCAAGAGCGGCCGGGCGCACGCCAAGGAGCTCGAGGCCTACGACAAGCGCGGGATCATTAGCGGGCCGATGCACTACCCGACACACTCGACCGGCGGGCCGATCTCGGTGATGAACGCCCACGCGGTCAAGGTCAGCGCGCTGCCCTTCGCCGCGCGGCTCCACAAGGACCACTGCGAGGACGAGCCGTCCAACGAGACCGGCCTGTACCTCATGTCCAACGGCGCGCACATGCGCATCTGCGAGTACCGCGAGATCGGCCACCCCGGCCGCGAGATCTTCCGGCTCTACGGCAACCAGGGCTCCTTCGAGAACAACACCTGGTGCGACAAGAAGGGCGTGACCCCGGTCACCGAGTCGGACATGCGCGACCCGCTGCCGCCCGAGGTGGTCAGAGCCTTCCAGGGCTGGCGGAAGATCGCCTCGCCCGACCCGTCCAAGCTCAGCGCCAAGGAGCTCGAGGACTTCCTGGGCGGGCACGGCGGCTCGCACTCTTATCTCGTACACGAGTTCGTCAGCGCCGTGGCCGAGGAGCGGACCCCGGCCTGCACCGCCTGGGACGCGGCCCACTTCACCGCCGCCGGGGCGGTCGCCCACAAGTCGGCCCTGAAGGGCGGTGTCATGCTCGACGTGCCCCACTGGGAGGGCGCGCCGAAGCGCCGCTGAGCCGCCGGTGCGGCCGAACTGCGATCCGGAGAGGAGCGAGAAATGAAGACTGGAACCAAGACGAAGATCATCGCCGCGCTGGCCGCGGGGCTGCTCCAGGCCGCCGCCTTCGCCGAGGAGCAGAAACCGGCGCCGGCGGAGCCGGCCGCCGGGCTGCCCAACGTCCTGATCATCGGGGACTCGATTTCCCTCGGATACATGGACCAGGTCAAGAAGCTGCTCAAGGACAAGGCCAACGTGGTCCACCCGCCGTGCAACTGCCAGGACTCCGGCACCGGCGCGAAGAACATCGAGGCCTGGCTGGGCAAGACCAAGTGGGACGTCGTGCACTTCAACTTCGGGATCTGGGACACCCACCTGCTGGACAACGGCAAGCTGGTCAGCGACCGCAGCAAGCACAAGGCCGAGGACCTCAAGCGCCGGCACACCACGGAGCAGTACGTGGCGAATCTCGGCAAGGTCCTCGCGGCCCTGGAGAAGTCCGGAGCGAAGCTGATCTGGGCCAGCACCACCCCGTACGTGTCGTACGGAGAAGACACCAGGCTCCTGCTGGAGAAGAACAACGCCGCGGCCAAGGAGCTGATGGACAAGCGCGGAGTGGCGGTCAACGACCTGCATGCCCTGGCCCTCCCGAAACTCAAGGAGTGGCAGTCCAAGGATGGCTGCCACTTCACGGGGCCGGGCTCGGCCGAACTGGGCAAGCAGGTGGCGGCCGCCATCTCCGACGCGCTGGACAAACGGGCCAAGGAGGCCAGGCCGGCGGCGGCGAAGAAGGAGTAGCGGCGCGCGCCTGCGCGTTGAGCGGGGACCTCCGCCGATGAGTCTGCTCTACAAGGACGACTGGGACCAGGCCATGGAGCGCTCCCAGGCCTGGTGGGCGCACGAGCACTTCGGGCGCTGCGGGCTGTGGGTCACCGCCCGGCGCCGCAATGCGCCCGACGAGCCCAGGCCGGTCGCACCGGCGGATCCAGACGTCAAGTGGACCGACCTGGACTACTGGGCGCGCCGCAACGAGTGGGACTTCCGGCGGACCTTCTACGGCGGCGAGGCCGTGCCCATCTGGGACTGCGGCTACCCCGGACGGGAGTGCGTCGCGGCCTTCCTGGGCGCCGCGGTCACGCTCGGTCCGGACACCGGCTGGATCGATCCCATCCTGGGCGGCGAGGGGCTGGACGTCGGCGGCCTGAGGATAGAAGCCCAGAACCGCTGGTGGCGCTTCACCCTCGACGCGCTGAAGTTCGGCGCCGAGGCCGCCCGCGGCCGGGCCTGCCTGGCCACCGGAGCCTTCGGCGGCGCCGGCGACACGCTCGCCGGGCTGCGCGGCAGCGAGCGACTGCTCTACGACCTGGTCGAGCGGCCGGACGAGGTCCGCGCCGCCGAACTGGCGCTCATGGACATGTGGATCGACGTCTTCCGGCAGTTCCACGCCGTCACCGCCGCGGTCAACGACGGCGGCTCGACCGGCTGGTTCCCGCTATGGGGGCCGGGCAAGTTCTACGCGGCGCAGTGCGACTTCGCCTACATGATCTCGCCGGCCATGTTCCGGGACATCTTCCTGCCGGCGGTCGCGCGGCAGACCGAGTTCCTGGATCAGACCGTCTACCACGTCGACGGCGTCGGCAACTTCAACCACGTCGACGCGCTCTGCGAGCTGCCGCGGCTGCAGGCCCTGCAGATCCTCCCCGGCGCGGGGAAGCCCAGCCCGCTGCACTACATGGATGTCCTGAGGAAGGTCCAAGCCGCCGGCAAGAACTTGCACATAAGCATTCCGGCGCAGGAGGTCCGCCCGGCGCTAGAGCAGCTCTCGGCGCGCGGGCTTTTCATCGCCACGTCGTGCGAAACCGAGGAAGAGGCCCGGGCGCTCCTCCGGAACGCCGAGAAGTGGTCCCGGGACCGGGGCTGAAGGAGATCAGGCACATGTCCGTTTCCACGAAGCGCCAGCTTACCGAACGCCAGCAGCTTGCACTGGACACCATCCTGCGCAAGCCGACCAAGGGCATCCCCACCGGCGCGATCAACCCCATGGAGTGGGCCATGATCGACCGGCTGGCCGGGGTCCCGGAGGGCAGCTACGAGAAGGATCCGCGGCCCACCTACCGGCGGATGCAGGAGAAGATCGGCGCCTGCAAACTCGACCAGTGGATACCCGAGAACCCGCTGTCCATGAAGAAGGACGGCTACGACGGGAAGACCAAGGAGCGCACCGCCACCACCGGCTTGAAGCAGATCGTCCGCGACGGCCTGCTCATCGACTCGCCCGAGGCGGCCGTCGAGCACCTCGAGAAGTTCGCCTTCCCGGCGCTGGTCAAGGGGGCCGCCGAGTTCGACGAGGACGCCGTCGTCCGGGAGATGCTCGAGGGCGAGGCGAACCGCCAGGCTGAGATGGGCCCGGAGATCCTCAAGGCTCCGTACATGGAGCTGGCTCGCTTCCCGACCTTCGCCTACAGCGCCTACGGCTACGAGAACTACTTCATGGCCTATGCGCTCTACCCGGAGGTCATGGCCCGGCACTTCAAGCTCCAGGCCGACCTGGCCCTGAAGCGCAACCGGGCCGGGGCGCGGGCCATACGCGAGGGCGGACTGCCGCCCTATCTCCGCCTGGACCACGACATGGCCGATGGCCGCAGCACGCTGGTGGACATCAAGAGCCTGGACGAGATCTGGTTCCCGGAGTTCGCCCGCTGCATCCGCCCCTTCGTGGACGCCGACGTGGCGCTGGTCTGGCACTGCGACGGCAACCTCATGGACATGGTGCCGCGGCTGCTGGACTGCGGGTTGCAGGGCTTCCAGGGGTTCCAGTACGAGTTCGGGATGGACTACGAGAAGATCTGCAAGATGAAGTCCAGGGACGGCCGCAGCCTGGTGATCGTCGGCGGGGTCTCGGTGACTCAGACGCTGCCGCACGGCACGCCCGACGACGTGAAGAAGCAGCTGCGCTGGCTGGTGGACAACGGTCCGAAGACCGGGCTCTTCCTGGCGGCCTCCAGTTCCATCGCCCCGGGCGTTCCCTGGGAGAACCTCCAAGCGCTGGTCGAGGGATTCAAGTACTACCGTGAGCACGGCAGAAACAGCTGAGAATGCAGAATGATGAAGGATGAATGCAGAAAGAGCGGCAGGGAGGCACCAAAGCTCCTCTTCGTCATTCGCCATTCATAATTCATCATTCTACATTTGCCACACAAGGAGGAACTGGATGTGAAAACCCTGAACGTCGGCATCATCGGCTACGGTTTCATGGGCAAGGTCCGCGCCTACGGGCACCAGGTGCTGCCCATCTTCTACGACCCTGCCCCGGCGGTCTGTCGAATAACCAGGATATGCGACGGCGTGGAGGCGGTCGCCAGGAAGGGCGCGGCGGCCCTCGGCGCCGAGGCGGTCACCGACTTCCGGCGGGTCACGGAGAGTCCGGACATCGATCTGGTTCACGTCTGCACTCCCAACCACCTCCACGCCGAACCTGTGCTCTCGGCCATGCGCCACGGGAAGTCTGTCCTCGTGGACAAGCCGCTGACTGCCACACTGGAGGAGTCGCGGCAGATCGCCGCGCTGATGCCGGCCTACCGCGGAACCGGCCAGATGGCCCTGCACTCGCGCTTCTTCCCTGCGACCATGCGTGCCAAGCAGCTGGTCGACGGCAACTTCCTGGGGCAGGTGCTCGAGTTCCGGGCCAGCTACCTGCACGCCGGCAGCGCCGACCCCAAGGCGCCGCTCAAGTGGAAGCTCGCCGCCGCGACCGGCGGCGGGATCATCGCCGACCTGGCCAGCCACGTGCTCGACGTGATGCAGTGGCTGCTCGGCGACTACGCGCAGATCCTCGCGGCGACGCACATCGCCTATCCGGAGCGGCCCTCGGCCGACGAGCCCGGCAAGATGATCCGGGTTGACGCCGAGGACGCGGTCATGATCCTCGCGCGCATGAAGTGCGGGGCGCTCGGGCACCTCGAGGCGACCAAGCTCGCCACCGGCTCGGAGGACGAACTGCGCTTCGAGATCCACGGCTCGAAGGGCGCGCTGCGCTTCAACACCATGGCGCCGCACCACCTCGAGGCCTACGACGGCACGGTGCCGGACTCGCCGCTCGGCGGCAACCGCGGCTGGACCCGGATCGACTGCGGCCAGCGCTATCCGGCGCCGGCCGGCTTCCCCGGCCCCAAGTTCGCCATCGGCTGGCTCCGCTCGCACCTGGCCTGCCTGGCGGCGTTCGTGGAGAATGCCGCCGCCGGCCGCCCCGGCGACCCGGGACTCGAGCAGGGCGTGCGCGTCCAGGAGCTGA
Organism: Planctomycetota bacterium; assembly: GCA_022703445.1. GTDB lineage: Bacteria > Planctomycetota > SZUA-567 > JAKLDR01 > JAKLDR01 > JAKLDR01. The sequence goes on from JAKLDR010000008.1 coordinate 67,749, forward strand.
TGGAGCTGTGCCGCGAGTCGGCCAAGCAGGGCAAATGGGTGGACTGCTCCACCACGAGATCTTAAGGAGTCGGACCATGGCCAGAGAGTGGAATTTCGAGCCCGCCAAGTTCCTGTCGTTCCGCGACCAGAAGGTCTGCGCCCGGGTGCGGAAGATCAAACGGGCGGACCTCTGCAAGCACAAGAACAAGAACTTCAAGATCCGGATCATCGAGGACGAGGCCAACCTCTTCTTCCAGTTCGTGACCCACGTGGTCTCGGGCATCAAGCGCGCCGCCGACGAGGGCCGCCAGCACGTGATCATCCTGCCGGCCCCCTGGCCGCACTACCGCTGGGTCGCCCACCTGATCAACACCCTGCGCATCGACTGCCGACACGTGCACACCTTCAACATGGACGAGTGGGCCGACCAGGACGGCAACGAGGCGCCCATCGACTGGCCGGGCGGCTTCCGCTACTGGATGTGGCGGGACCTCTTCAACCGCATCGACCCCAAGCTGCGCATGCCCGAGAAGCAGATCCACTTCCCGGGCCGGAAGAACGTCAAGGACTACAGCCGGATGCTCGAGGACCTGGGCGGCGCCGACGTCTGCTACGGCGGCATCGGCTGGTGCGGCCACGTGGCCTTCTTCGAAAGCCACCTCGGCGAGGAGTTCGGCGGCGACGTCCAGGCCTATCTGCGGGCCGGTTCGCGGCTGGTCGAGCTCCACCCCATCACCATCATGCAGAGCTGCGTCTACTCGGACAACGCCGGCGCCGGCGACTGGGCCTACGTGCCGCCCAAGGCCTACACCATCGGCCCGCGCGACCTCAAGAACTCCCGGCTCGTCAGCTTCTGGAACACCGGCTACGCCGGCGGGGGCTTCGCCTGGCAGAAGTTCATCACCCGGCTCGCCGCCCACGGGCCGGTGACGCCGCTGGTGCCGGCCTCCATCCTCCAGGTGCTCAGGAGCGAGCTGCACGTCCTGGGCAAGGTCGCCGACGATCTGAACTACAACGTGCCGCTGCGGCTCGACTCCACGCCGTGGGAGGGCGCCCATCCGTGGCCGCCGAAAGGCTGACCCGCGCGAAGCTCGCCGGCAAGGTCATCGACGGGCACTCCCACGCCGGCGTGTCGCTGAAGGCCTACGCGCTCGGCGAGTACCCGTACGCCCAGACGGTCGAGGGGCTGGCCGCCCAGCAGGCCACGGGCGGCGTGGCGGCGAGCGTGGTATTCCCGTTCTCGGCCGACCTCTTCTTTGAGCCGGCGGCTCTGCCCGAGGGGCGGCTCGTTCCGGCAGCCGAGCCGCTATCGCCGGCCCCCTACGCCGCGGAGAACCGACTGCTGCTCCGGGAGATCTTCGACTACTGCCCGGAGCTGTCCCGGCGCTTTCTGCCCTTCGTGAGCATCGATCCGGCCCGGGAGGTCGCCGCGCAGGTCCGCGAACTGACCAGGCTCGCCGGCGAGCACCCGTTCTACGGCATCAAGGTCAACCCGGTGGGCTGTCAGTCGCGCGCGGCGGAGCTGCTGGGCGCCGGCGCGGCGCTGCTGGACTTCGCCGAGGAGCGCGGCCTGCCGCTCCTCTTCCACGCTACCACGCTGCCCGGCGAGGAGTACTCCCAGGCTGCGGACATCTTCCGGATCATCGAGCGCCGGCCGAAGCTGCGTTTCTGCCTGGCGCACGGGCTGCTCTTCCATCGCGGGTGGTTGGATCGCGCCGCGGCGGCGCCCAACGTGTGGGTGGACACCGCGGCAATGAAGATCCAGGTCGAGTTCATGCGCGGCGAGCTGGCCTCCGGCCGGGTCGCGCGCGGCGACTTCCTGGAGGCCGACTTCTCCGACCACCTCGCGGTGATGCGCGCGCTCTGCGACCGCCACCCGGACATGGTCGTCTGGGGATCGGACTCGCCGGCCTACTCCTGGATCTGCCGCCGCAAGCAGGGCGAGGGGGTCTACCAGGAGTTCCGGCTCAAGGGCGCCTACGCCGACGAGGTCGCGGCCCTGAACGCGCTCGGACCGGAGCTCCGCGCCAAGGTCGGCGGCGCCAACGCCCTGGACTTCGTCTTCGGCCCGGGCTAGAGAATCAGCCACAGATGCACACGGATGAACGCAGATACGGGAGCCTCTACCGCAGAGGACGCGGAGTATCGCAGAGGGGACGGCGGGCGCGCTGCGCTCCGTCCGCTTCCGGGCGCAAGCGCCCGGCGCGGCTGGAGCGCATCCCGCCGGACGCTGACGCGTCCGGAGCCCAGCTGCGCCGGGCTCCCGCACTCGGGTCCCAGGCCGGAGGCGCGCGGCGCAGCCGCGCAGGGAGCGGAACGCTCCCGGGAGGGACTGCTCTGGCCCCTTCAGGCCGACCCCGGTCGGAGCTGAAGGGCCAGAGCGGTCTCGCCTCTCCACCTGCCCTGCCGTCCTCTGCGAGACTCTGCGTCCTCTGCGGTGAAAGTTCTCGTAATCAGTGTGCATCTGTGTTCATCTGTGGCTAATGCCCGGCCAGTCTAGCAGGAGGCGTCGAGCATGTCGCTTCTGACCCACAAGCCCAACGCCGAGGCAGCCATCGAACGCCTGCGCGCGCTCTACGCGCGCCGCGCCGGCGACCGGATCTTCGCGGCCTTCGAAGTGCCGAGTCCGGCGCTCGCCGAGTTCAAGCGCAGCCACGCCGAGGGCATCTGCGGGTATCCCGACCCGGCCGAGAGGTTCCGGTTCTGGGACCGGCTGCTGGCCGAGCGCGCGGCGCTGGAGGACGACTCGGTCCCGAGCGCCTACCTCAGCGAGTTCGACCAGGGGCTCTACGCCGGGGTGCTTGGCGCCGAGGTGCGCTTCAACTGCACGCCGGAGACCGGCTGGATCTCCTCGATGGTCGCGCCGCTCCTGGCCGACTGGGCGGACGTCGGCAAGCTGCGGCTCGACTCGGGCCACGAGTGGTTCCGTCGCTACGAGCGTCAGCTCGGGCTCTTTGTGAATGGCGCGCGCGGCCGGTTCGGCGTGTCCCACTTCATCCTGATCGACGGCCTCAACTTCGCCTTCGAGCTCCTCGGTGCCACCGAGACGTACCTGGCCATGCGCGAGCGGCCGGAGGACCTCCGCCGGGCCGTCGAGCTTGGCTTCCAGGTGAACGCCGAGATCCAGAGGCGGTTCTTCGCCGCCGGCCCGGAACTCGCCGGCGGCACCTGCGGCTTCGGCGTGCAGTGGCTGCCCGGGCGGATCGTGGCCGAGAGCGTCGACCCCTTCCACATGACCTCGGTCGAGGACTTCGAGGCCTGGGGTCGGGGCAACTGTGAGCGGATCATGGCCGAGTTCGACGGCGGCGTCACCCACATCCACGGCAACGGCCGGCACCTGGTCGAGGCGGTCTGCTCGATCCAGGGCCTGAAGGCGGTGATGCTCGGCGACGACAAGGGTTTCCTGCCGGCGGTCGACGAGCTCCCCGAGCTCCGCCGCCGCGCCGGGGACATGCCCCTGACCGCCGGCGTCGAGTTCGCCGACTTCGAGCGCCGGCTCGGGAAGCATCAGCTCCCCGGCGGCGTGCTCTATCTCGTCCGCGGCGCGGCGAGCGCCGAGGCGGCCAACCGGTGCATGGAGAAGGTGCGGGCGTATCGGGCCTGAGCTGCTCAGCCCTTCCGCCCGTTGACCACCCGGTAGAGCTCCATCTGCCCGGGGTGCAGCCAGGGCGTGACCTTCACGAAATCGTCTCCCGAGGCGGCTTGCCAGCCGTCGCCGGCGGAGACCTTGGCCTCCTCGGCCATCCAGCCGACGCGGTGCAGCTCGGGCTTGGCGCCGCGCACCCAGAGTTCGGCCTGGGAGCTCTCGGTCTGGCTGTTGTTGACCACCGCGACGTAGTCGCCGCCGTCGGCGTGCCTGAACTCGGAGACGATCAGCGGCGTCCCGTGCCGGGACTTCGCCCGGCTGACCAGCCCGGCGCCGTCGAAGAGCGGGGCGCCGCCCCAGGCCGTGCCCACGTGACTGACCTTCTCGAGGGCGAGCTCCCGGACCACCGCCGCCGGGCCCTTCAGGAAGGTGCGGTTCACCCGGCTCAGCCACTCGAAGGTCTCGGTGCGCTCGCCGTGCTCGTCGATGGGCGCGACGCGGTAGTTGTCGTGGGGCTTACGCATGTAGAGGAAGAACCAGAAGATCCCCTGGGCTCCGTGGGCCAGCGCGGTGTAGAGCTGCCAGCGCAGGTCATCCTCCTTCGGGCAGCGGTAGCGGAAGTGCCCGACGGAGAGCTGCGTCACCCACACCGGCAGGCCGTGGCGCCGGCCGGCCTCCGCGTACTCCCGGAGGTTCCGGAAGTACATATCGAGCCCACCGCCCTCGGCCGCCGGATTCGGGTTCATCTGAGAGTAGCAGTCGTAGGCCAGGATGCCGGTGCCGGACTCGCGCACGTAGGCGTCGAGGTAGGCCGCCCAGCTCTCGAAGCCGACGCGTCCCTCGCAACCCGGGTGCCAGGGCAGGAGGTTGTGGTGGGGCTCGAGGCCGGGCGCGAGCTCCTTCTGGATGCGGATGGCCCGGCAGGCCGCCGCGAACTCCGCAGTGCCCGGCTCATCGCCGACGTGGAAGCCGCAGACCGCCGGGTGTTTCCCGAAGTCCTTGACCGCGCCGGCGAACTCGCGGCGGAAAGCCTTCTCGTCGGAGCCGAGCAGCGAGCGCCAGTAGCCCCGCCGGTCGCAGACGATCACCCGGACTCCGCGCTCTGCGGCGGCATCGAGGATCGCCAGCATCCGCTTGCGGCCGGCCGGCTCGGGGCCGACCTCCGGCCCCATGGTCACGGTGGCGCCGGCGTCGGCCCAGTCGCCGGCCGCGGAGGGCTCCTCGTCGAGGACTGGCTTGTAGTTCCAGAAGCCGACCGGGAACTCGGCGGCACCGGGGGGGTAGGCTTGTTTCTGCTTGGCCTGCATCATGAACTCCTCTGCGAGACTCCGCGCCCTCTGCGGTTAGATGCCCGTCTTCATCACTTCCCTCATCACCGCCGTGGCGAAGGAGCCGGCCGGCAGGCTGAACTTGAGCGTGAGGGCGCGCTCGGCGCCCTCGCCGGAGCCGGTTGCCGAGGTTCCGTTGAGCGGCACGCGCAGGGCCCGGCGCTCGCCGCGGGCCTTCAGGGCCAGCGGGTTCTTGAAGTCCTCGAGCGCCAGGCCCGACTCGGCCAGGACCTTGCCCTCGAGCTCCCCCTGCCCCCCGGAGGCCAGCAGCACCTTGTAGCCGAAGAGCGGCCCGGAGGGGCTGATCTCGAAGCGCTCGGCGCGGGGCTGCTCCCGGGCGGCGTCCTCCACCTTGAAGACCGCGCCGTTGCGGTGCAGGAAGGCCAGGTCGCCGGCCTCGACCCGGTCGAGGTGCTGGATCCGCGCGGTCAGCACCGCGTTGAAGAGCCGCGACTGGCAGGCCGACACGAAGAGGAAGCGCAGCCGCTTGGGCCAGGCCATGAGCGCCTGTTCGGGGGCCGCCCCGCGGGCCAGCTGGGCCAGGGCCTCGCGCTCGCTGTGGTTGCGCCCCGGCCACTCGCGCATGGCCTCGCCGAACTTCCCGGCTTCGTAGAGCTCGCGGGCCCGGCGCTGCTCCTCGGAGTCCTCGGGCCTGGGCGAGCCCAGCAGGACCTTCAGGGCCCCCCCGGCCGAGCCGCGCACCAGCTCCCGGCCGACGAGGTCGGAGTCGTCGCGGGCGCCGAAGCGCTGCTCTCCGAACCAGTTGGGCGCGCCGCGGCGCCCGAGGATGCCCAGGATCTTCCGGGCGCGCGCCTCGGCGTCCTCGCCGACGCCGCGGATGGTGATCTCGAAGCGGTTGCCGGCCAGGTGGCCGGTCTTCAGCGCGTTGCCGTGGCGGGAGGCGTCGAGCACCCGGATGCCCGAAACCGAGGTCGTCCAGGCGCGCTTGGGTTCGACCTTCCTGACCGACAGCCACTGGCGGGTGATGCCGCGGGCGTCCTTGTGGCCGGCGTAGCCGAAGTCGCCCTCGCGGGCGTCCAGCGCCCGCGATAGCCGCCGGACGGCCTCGATGGTGGAGATGCCAGTCTTCTCCACGAAGAGCCAGGTGTGCTCCCCGCCGCCGGAGGGGCTGTAGGCCGGGATCTCCTCGACGACGAAGTCCTCCAGGCGCTCGCGCATCGCGCCGCCGGTGCCGGGGAGGTCGGCGGTCAGGAGGGGGAGTTGGGACGTGGACATGGGGGGCCTTTCTTGCGCGCTTCGCGCCTACTTGCCGAGGAGTTCCGGGTGCGCGACCTCCAGCCAAGCCTCCACCCGCTTGCGGAGCTGTTCGGCCATCGCGCGCATTTCTTCGGCCTCCTGGTCGGAGACCAAGCCGACCTCCTCGTAGCCGCCGACGTTGCGTTTCTTGCGGAAGGCATCGAGTTGGGCGACCGACCTGGCGTCTGCGCCCAGGGTGAACGCCAGCGACTCGATGACCAGATGGTGATGGGACGTTCCCCGGCTGATCCGGTAACCGCTGGCGGCCAGTGCGGCGGCGGCCGCCTGCAGGGCGGCGTTGTAGGCGATGCTGAACTTCCAGTCGGCGCTCAGACCGGCGGCGGCGCTGTCATGCAGATCGCGGTCAGCCACGGCCAGGAGTCTGGCGATCTCCTGGCGGCTGGTCCGGTGAGCGGCCAGCCAGCTACTTCTCAGCCAATCCTGCAAGGTCACGCTCGTCTCCTCTCAGGAATATCTTGGGCGCGGAGAACACCGAGGTCAGGAAGTGGTGCCCGGCGGCCAGCTTCTCCCTGAACTCGGCCTCCGGGTAGACCGTGGGATTGACCTCGCGGCCGAGCTTCTCCTGGACCGGGTGCAGCGCCTCGACGACGTCGCCGAAGGTGGCGTCGCCGACAATCATGACGTCCACGTCGCTCCGCGCCTGCTCCTCCCCGCGTGCGAAGGACCCGTAGATGAAGGCCGCCCGAATGTGGTCGGCGAGCGGGGCCAGCGCCGCCGACAGGATGTCTCCGACTCCGAAGGTCTTGACGGCCATGCTCCTTAGCTCGCTGAATACCGCGCACTGCGGATTGGCCCGGTAGTACTTCTGGCGCCCCTCCTCCTCGCGGGTGAGCACGCCCAGGTCCGCGAGCCTGGCCAGTTCGCGGCTGAGGTTCGTGGAGTCCTCGCCCAGGAGCGCCGTGAGCTGGCGCACGAAGTAACGTTCGTCGGGATGGGTGTAGAACCAGCCGATGACCCGGGCGCGGAGCTTGGAACCAAGAAGCTTATCCAGCACTGCGCCGCCTCCTTGCAGTAAATGTTACTGCGATTGCAGTAATATTTACTGCAATGGGTCATGCCTGTCAACCGGAATTTCTCTTTTATGGGCATGGCACCGTAGCCATGCATGTGCGCAAGGCATTGTTGTGCGGTGCGATATGACGCAAACGACTACTTCCTGGGTGCCTTTGGCGGGCGTGGCCCTGATGTCGGCGCGGCTGACCGGGATGCTTTGAGCCTCTGGTTCATCTGGATACGCCTGGACCTGTACTCCTCCCATAACTGGCGGTCCACTGGGAAACACAGGTCGGGCTCGTAACTTCCTAGGTAGGGATTCGGCGCCCCGTTGTCCCATGGCTGGTCGGGGCCGACGCTGTACACGATGAAGCCTGACTCGCTCAGTTTGTAGAGCAGCTGCCTGCCGCTGAAGGGGTCGGTCATGACCTCGGCGAAGTCGGCCGGGAAGTAGCCGGAGAGTTCCGTGAGCCTGGCGGGCAGCCGGCCGGTTCCGATCTGCTCGAGCCGGCAGGCGACCGCCAGGCGGGCGCAGTGGAGCAAGGTGCGGCACTCAATGGCGCTGCGGGCGCCACTCAGGGGTGATATGGTAACCAGCGTGTAGGGATGCTTCAGGGATTCCTGTTGGCGTTCCAGGTCGGAATGCTTGGCCAGCCAAACGAGGCGGCGATAGACCTCGCCGGAAGGCAAGGCCATGGCCTCATCAACCCGGGTGTTCAGTGCTTCGAAGTTGCGTCCGTCCCTCAGGACCATGCCCGCCGAGCGGCGCAGCCAGTAGGCCACCCGCCCCCAGTCTGCGCCGCGGTCGTCCTTGTCGCCGTGGGCGGCTATCTCCGCGGCGTGGAAGGCGCCAACCACGTGCTCGACCTGCAGCGCTTCGCGGCAGGAAGGCGCCAGGCGACAGTGCTCCTCCAGGACCGCCAGCATCTTCCGCAGGGACGCTTCATCGGGCTCAGTCTGAGTGAGAATGTCCCTGATGGCCAGGCAGGCGATCGCCTCCTCGGCGCACATCACCATGTTGCTGATCAGGAAGCGTGGTTGGCCGGTGCCTCTGGCCAAGTGGAGCATCTGCTCAACGCACAGGACTGCGCGTGCGTAGTCGCCATCTCGAGCATGTCTTCTGGCGGCAACGGATAGGAGCAGGCAGGCCGCCCGGGCGTTGTATAGCGATGGCAGTTTGGTGTACGCGCCCCTCGAATAGTCGCTTACGAACACACACTGCGGCTTGGCCGCGGCCTGCTCCAGCGTGGCCAGCGCTGCCGCCTCGTCCTTCAGGAGCTTGGCAATCTCGGCGGAGCCGATTTCCAGATCGAAGAAGGCCAGCGGCGTGGTGAACTTAGTGCCGTAGTCCCTGGGGTTGTTTGCGAACTGCCCGAACGCCTTCTCGTACAGCGGCGCGGCGTTCTCCTCCTTTGGCGGCGGTTCGAAGTTGAGCGCGAGCAGTCTTGCCCGGGCCTCGGCCAGCAGCCGCTCGTGTTCGCGGTCGACGTGCCGCAGCCACAGGCAGGCGGCCGCCGCCAGGATCAGAACCGCGCCGCTCGCCACCAGGGCGGTCTTCCGCCAGAATCCGGGCTTGAGCCAGCGCCTTGGCCGGTCCGGGTCCAGCGCGATCACGTCGAACCGCGCTGCGGCGCGCAGGAGCAGGAACTGGGCCAGCAGCAGCCTGGCCGCCATGCATGCGGCCACCACCAGCAGCGCCAGCCATCCGGGGTTGGCGTCCGTCGGCATGTCGCGGAAGTAGTTCGGGAGTTCCCGGAGGAAGGAGGGCTCTTCGTCGTGAAACCCATGACCACGGAAGGGCAATGGCGAGGAGATCTGCATTCCGGCGTATCCGGCCATGGTCAGCAGGACCAGGGCCAACGCCGCCACGACCAACCCCTTTACCACCACCGAGACCCAGTGCCTGCGCGAGACGGCCGCCCAGACTCCGCAGGCGGCCAGCAGCACGAACCAGGTCAGGTCCGAAAGGAGGGCGCCGACCCCGGTCAGGACCCCGGCAAGGAGGGAAGGTGCGTAGTCCCAGCGGTCGCCCAGGACCAGCAGCCTGAGCGGCCCGCCGTGGACGTAGGCTTCGACCTGGCCGCCGCTGTCGTCTGCGATGCCGGCCAGGCAGTACAGGGGCAGCAGCAGGGCGACAACCGGGAGAATCTCGAGCGCCCCGCGGAGCTTGGCCAGGACCAGCCTGTACCGCGAAGCCGAGGTCAGGACCAGGGCCTCTGCCGTGCCGGCGGAAAGCTCGCCCCGCATCGAACGGAATGCGAGCAGGAAGGACGCCAGGGCGAACAGCGCGAAGCTTGCGGAGAGGAGCGTTACGGTGAGGACGCCCAGCTTCCAGCCGTGACGGGGGCCGCGCTCCGAGAGCGCCCACAGTCGGTAGAGCCAGATCGCGTACAGACCCAGGACCGCGGCCAGCCCCGCCAGCTTCCAGCATAGGGCGCGTCGCCGTCCCGCGGCGGACTCCCAGCGGTAGAGGGGGTCGCGGGGGGTGAGCGCCCGGCGGATGCGCCCAAGGACGGGGTGTCTTCCAGCCTGCTTGTCCACGGCTACACCCGCAGGGTTACCTTGCACTGGGGATACCCCGAGCAGCCCCAGAACTGGGAGCCGGCCCGCGGGCCCTTGCGCGCAGTGCGCAGAATCATGGGCTGGCCGCAGAGGGGGCAGGCCGGGGCTTTGGGTTTGGCGTCCGACCGATCGGTCGGATCCGACCGATCCGACGGATCCGTCGGGCTAGGCCCCGACCGCCGCCGGGCAAGACGGGCAGCCGCCAGCTGTTCGCTGTAGCCCCCGCCTTCTACGAAGGCGCCCTCCAGCGAACTCACCTGGTGGTCGAGCAGGTAGTTTGCCTGGTGGATCAGGCAGATGAGCGCATTGGCCCTCACCGCCGGGGCGGGGTGTTCCAGCCAGCGCGCGTAGCCCTCGGCGGTGGGCTCATCGGTTCTGCCGACCGCTCGCACTTCCAGCGCCTCCGGGGCATCCTTGGCCCACATGGGCAGACCTCGCTGGCGGAGGTAGTCTTCGTAGTCCAGGAGCAACTCGTCGAGGCTGGCCCGGGCAACGTTCACCAGCCTCAGTTCCGTCTGGCTGGAGGTCGCCGCCGCCCGGCTGCCTTCGGCGATGTTCTGGCGCCCGGTTCGCGCCGCCTGGACCATCTGGTCGTGAGTGCGTGAGCGCTTGTCTATGAAGCGGTCGCAGAAGGACACTGTGCCATCGTAGATGATCTCCGTCACCCGGAATGAGCGCAGCTTGCGGTAGCCGCCGCTGGGCCGGAGGTGTATGCGGTCAGGCATAGGGCTTTCCGGTCATCGGGGGCTCTCTCCCAAACAGCGTCGCATCATACCGGCTGGCGATCGCGCGGTCAACCGATCCGTCGGATCAGTCCGATCGGTCCGATCCGTCGGATCCCTCGGGCCCGCCATCCACCTGCGACCCCCGGCGCAGGGCGTCCGGGCCGAAGGCGGCGCGGAGCTCGTCCTTGGCGCGGTCGAAGCGCCGGGCGCGGTCGTTGGCCGGATCGGCGAAGAGCTCGCCCTGGACGGCCTCCGGCCGGACGAGCCCGGAGAGCGAGACGCCGATCAGCCGCAGCGGCCGGCCCCGGCGGTCGAGCCGCTCCCTGAAAAGCTCGCGGGCGGCGGCCCGGATTTCCGCGGTGCGGTCGGTGGCCGCCGGGAGCGTCCGGGCGCGGGTGACCGTGGAGAAGTCCGGGTAGCGGGCCTTCAGGTGCACGGTGCGCGCCTCGTAGCCGGCCTCGCGCAACTCGCGCGCCACCCTTTCGACCAGCCGGTCGATGTGGCCGAGCAGTTCCTCCGCGTCGCCGATGTCCGAGGGGAAGGTGGTCTCCGCGCCGATGGATTTGGGCTCGGCGTCGGGCACCACCGGGCGGTCGTCGATGCCCCGGGCGAGCGAGAGCAGGTCAGCGGCGTGCGTGCCCAGCCGCCGCTCGAGCAGCTCGCGCGAGACGCCGAAGAGGTCGCCGATCTTCCGGACGCCGAGCGTCCCGAGGATCTCCTCCGTCGCGCGACCCACGCCCCACAGGCGGCTGACCGGCAGCGCCGCCAGGAGCGCCGGCGCCTCATCGGCCGCGATGACCAGGAAGCCGTCGGGCTTCCGGAGGTCGCTGGCGAGTTTGGCCAGGAACTTGTTGGGAGCCACGCCCACCGAGGCGGTGAGCCGGGTCTCCTCCCGGATGCGCCGCTTGAGCTTCCGGCCGATCTCCTCGGCCGGACCGTGGAGCCGCTCGCACCCGGTCACGTCCAGGAAGGCCTCGTCGATCGAGAGCGGCTCGACCAGCGGGGTGTACTCCCGGAGGATGGCGAAGACCTGGCCGGACATCTCGCCGTAGCGGTCGAAGCGCGGCGGCAGGAGCACCGCCTTGGGGCACAGGCGCAGCGCCCGGGCCGTGCTCATGGCGCTGTGCACTCCGAACTTGCGGGCCTCGTAGGAGGCCGCCGCGATCACCCCGCGGTCCTCGGCCCGGCCGCCGACGACCACCGGGAGCCCGGCAAGCTTCGGGTCGTCGAGGACCTCCACGGACGCGTAGAAGGCGTCCATGTCCACGTGGATGATGGCGCGCTCGGCCATGGGCGCATTATAGCGCCCCGCCCGGGTTCTTCAGCCCCGACCTCCACGAGCAGGTCCCGGCCGTGCCCCGGTGCGCTCAAGGTTCGGAATTAGTTGCGCCGAGGGTCCGTTAAAGGCGTGAACGCCGGACGAGCACGGGAAGGAGTCAGGCCATGGCTTCCGTGGAGCGCAAGTCTTTCAGGCAGCCGGACGAGGTCCGGGAGTTCACCAAGGGCAAGGCCGAGATGCTCAGGATCGGCGGGGACGTAATCGGGCGGCTCACGCTCATGCCCGGCTGGAAGTGGTCCGAGCACGTCAAGCCGATCGCCGGAACCGACTGGTGCGAGGCCCCGCACTACCAGTACCAGGTCTGCGGCCGGATCCACGTGGTCACCCGGGACGGCCAGGAGTTCGAGAGCGGGCCGGGCGAGGTGGTCAAGCTCGAGGCCGGCCACGATGCCTGGGTGGTCGGTCAGGAACCGGTGGTGCTGGTCGACTGGCAGGGTGCGCGCGACTACGCCCGACAGACCTAGCAGGCCGTTGAAGAACGGCCTGCTAGAGCAGGAGAGCAGATGAGCAGGTGAGTAGGGGAGATGGAAGAAGCCTCAGCATGAAGGATGATGCTCTCCTGCGGTCTACTGCTCACCTGTTCACCTGCTCAATCCCGGCCTTGAGGACTTCTTCAACGGGCTGCTAGACGCAGGACTCGAACAGCCGGAAGGCGGCCTCCAGCTCCTCCAGGGAGTCCCGCGCCGGCAGGAACTCGTGGCCCCAGCAGCCGCGGTAGCCGGCCGCGTGGACCGCGGCAACCAGGCGGCGGTAGTCGATCTCCTGGTCGGGGCCCGGGAAGGCCCGGCCGGGGTTGCCGGCCACGTGGATGTGAGAGACGAGCTCGAGGTTCGGCAGCAGCGTCCCGAGTAGGTCCTGGCCCATCACCTGCATGTGGTAGACGTCGTAGAGCACCCGCATCCGCGGGGAGGACACCGCCCGGACCACGTCGAAGCCGTAGGCCGCCGAATCGGCCTGGTAGTCGGGGTGGTCCTGGCTGTTGAGCATCTCGAAGGCCAGCGTCACCCTGGCCTGCTCCGCCGTCCGGGCGAGCTCCTTGAGCGCGCGGACGCAGTTCTTCCGGCCCTCCTCGAGGCCGAGCGCTCCACGGTTGCCGCTGAAGACGATCACCTGGCCGACGCCGCCGGCCGCGGCCCGGGCGATGGCCGCGCGCACCTCCGGCAGGAGCGCGGCGTGCCGCTCGAGCCGGTTGAAGCCGTCGGTCATCCCCGGCCCGGAGAGGTTGACCAGTTCCAGCCCGGCGCCCCGGGCCGCCTCCCATCGCGCCGGGTCGACCATCTCCACGCCGGCGAAGCCGATCTCCGCCAGCCGGCGGTAGTAGGTCTCGGGGCGGTGCTGCTTCTGGAAGAAGCACCACTCGGCGGCGCTCTGTCGGAGGCGGGCCACGCTACTTGCCTCCGCCGGCGACCGAGTTCACCGTGGCCTTGGAGCGGGTCTCCTGGAGCTTGATCTCGCGCTTCCGGCCGTCCAGGATGTTCAGGGACAGGTCCACGCACTCCTGGGCCTCCGCCGGGGTCATGGTGCCGACGGTGACCAGGTCCTGCGGCCGCAGGGTGCTCCAGACGAAGCTCAGGCCCTGGAAGGGCCGGAGCTGCCCGGCGGCCATCGGCTTGATGGTCATCACCGGCTTCCTAGCCTTGGCGATGATCTGGGCGGTCCAGTCGACCTCCAGTTGCATCAGGAAGCCCATGGAGTTGTAGATGGAGATGTAGGTTTCCACGTCCAGGCCGCTCTCGTCGGCGTAGACGATGGATTCGGGCATGTGGGTGCTCAGCCCCGGGATCATGCCTCGCTCCCGGATCATCCGGCACAGCTCCGGCATGTGGCGGATCTCCCGCGTGCAGCGGTCCACCAGGTTGTCGGTGGTGCTGGTGTGGGGCATGCAGAAGACCGCCCCCAGCCGGGCCTCCTCGTCGAGGATCTTGGCGACCGCGCCCCGGTCGAAGCCCCTGGCCGGGGTGTCCTTGGAGGTGGGGATCTGCGGAGTCGAGACCACGATCACCTTCCGGCCGGTGCGCTCCTGGGCGTCCTGGATGGCCTGGTGCAGGAGCGGGCGCTGGATCAGGCCCATGATCGCGTCCACGCCGGACTTCAGGAAGACCTCGATGACCTCGGCGATCTTGCGGCGGTCCATGACCGACTTGATGTAGGCGTCCTTGGCGTCGGTGCAGTGGCTGAAGCCCAGGAACCAGTTGGTGCCGATGATCATCCGGGGCAGGGAGACCCCGCCCACCACGGTCCGCGGAAAGCTATCCATGACGCGCTCCTTCTTTGGCAGCCCGATGCCAGGCGGGGGCCAGCCCCCCACATGAAGTCTACCCCACGGGGCGGCTTCCGGCCATTCCGATTAGCGGCCTTTGATTCCAAAAAACGGTTGCCAGCCGGGATGGCGGACGTTAGAATTAGCTAGTGATTGGCGCTGGCGAGCAGCAGCCAATGTTCATAAACCGGTCGGAGGTGCATCCGTGGGGCAGGCGGCCAAAGATCGGACCTGGACCGGCGCCGGCGTGCACTTCGTCACCGCCTGGCGCCACAAGGTCGCGCCGGGGCGCTGCGGCCTCCACGGCCACCGGGAATGGGAGCTGGTCTACCACGCCGCCGGGCGGGGCCGCTCCAGCCTGGAGGACGGCCCCGGCTTCGAGTTCGAGCCGGGCTCGGCGGAGCTCTACCCCGCGGGCCTGCGCCACGACCAGGAGAACGTCGCGGCCGGAGAGGACCTCTGCGTCCACTTCGAGTGGCTCCCCCCGCGCGGCGAGAGCCTCCCGGGGTGGGTGCGGGCCGCGCGCCTGGCGGACGCCTGCCTGCTCCACGAGATGGAGGCCCTGGCCGCCGAGCGCCCGGGCACCGGGCCGCTGCGGGGCGCGGTCGCGAACCACCGCTGCGCGGCCCTGCTGCTGGGCGTGCTCCGGGACGCGGCGGCGGCCCCGGCCCCGCGGGGGCCCGGCGAGGACCACGCCCGCCGGGCCTACGAGCACATCCGGGAGCACTGCTGCACCATGGGCAGCGTCGAGGAGGCCGCCGCCGCCGCCGGCATCGGGCCCGACCACCTGCGCCACGTCTTCCGTTCGCACTTCCGGATGAGCCCCAAGGCCTGGCTGATCGAGGCGCGCATCCGGCGCGCGCAGAGCCTGCTGGCCAGCTCGGCCCTCCCGCTCAAGGAGGTCGCCCGGCTGTGCGGCTTCGAGAACCAGCGCTACTTCTCCACGAGCTTCCGGCGCGCCGTGGGGCGGCCCCCCGGCGCCTACCGCGGCTCGCTGGCCCGCTGAGGATTCGCCCATGCCCGACCTGCCGCACATCGTCATCTTCAACCCCGACCAGTTCCGCTACGACGGGCTGGGCCACTCGGGCAACCCCTGTGCCGTCACGCCGAACCTCGACCGCCTGGCCGCCGCCGAGGGCGTGTCCTTCACCAACGCCTTCTGCCAGAACCCGGTGTGCACCCCCAGCCGCTGTTCCTTCATGACCGGCTGGTACCCGCACGTCCGCGGCCACCGATCCATGTTTCACATGCTCCATGCCGATGAGCCCAACCTGCTGCGGACGCTCCGGCAGCACGGCTACTTCGTCTGGTGGGGCGGCAAGAACGACCTGATCCCCGGCGACTCGCCGGAGGCGATGGCCGAGTGCTGCGACGTGAAGTACGTCCCGCCGGTCAAGCCCCTGCCCATGGGCGGCGGCTGGCCGGACGCCTCGCGGCGCGCCGGGCCGTCGGCCCCGGACTACTACTCGTTCCACGTCGGGCGCCTGGACAAGGGCGCCGAGCCGGTCTACCGCGACTCCGACTGGCTGAACGTCGAGGGCGCCGTGGAGCTCATCCGCAGCCGGCCGCAGGACCGGCCGCTGGCCATCTACCTGCCGCTCACCTACCCGCACCCGACCTACGCGGTCGAGGAGCCGTGGTACGGCATGATCGACCGCGCGAGGGTGCCGGCGCGCATCCCCACGCCGCCGGGCTGGGAGGGCAAGCCCGCCATGCTCCGGGGCATCTGGGAGCGCCAGAAGCTCCAGGGCTGGAGCGAGGAGCGCTGGCGCGAGCTCCGCGCCACCTACTACGGCATGTGCGCCCGGATCGACCACCAGTTCGGGATGGTGGTCGAGGCCCTGCGCGCGGCCGGCATCTACGACCGGACGGCGATCTTCTTCTTCAGCGACCACGGCGACTACACCGGGGACTACGGCCTGGTCGAGAAGAACCAGAACACCTTCGAGGACGCGCTCGTCCGCGTGCCCTTCCTCATCAAGCCGCCGAAGGGCGTGCCGGTCTCGCCCGGAAGGCGGGAGGCCCTGGTCGAGCTGGTCGACTTCCCGGCCACGGTCGAGGCCCTGGCTGGGATCCGGCCGGAGCACACCCACTTCGGGCGCTCGCTCCTGCCCCTGCTGGCCGACCCGCGCGGCCCGGGCCGCGACGCAGTCTTCTGCGAGGGCGGGCGGGTCCACGGCGAGCGCCACTGCATGGAGCTGGAGAGCGCCTCGAGCCAGGACCCGGCCGGCCCCTACTGGCCGCGGGTCAACCTCCAGAGCTCCGAGGGGCCGGAGCACGGCAAGGCGGTCATGTGCCGCACCCGGGACTTCAAGTACGTCCGGCGGCTCTACGAGAGCGACGAGCTCTACGACCTGCGCGGCGATCCCGCCGAGCTCGTCAACCGCGTCGCCGACCCGGCGCTGGCCGGGGTACTCGCCCGGCTGCGCGAACGGATGCTGACTTTCTTCCTCGATACCGGCGACGCCGTGCCCCACCGCACCGACCGGCGCTGAGGGCGGGCCGGGGCTGGCGCCGGCGGGCCGGCGCGCCGTGTTTTGCCTCCTTGCCCCCGCCCCCTCCGGCGAATAGGATATCGCCCATGAAGCGCACCCTGGGGCTGGTGCTATTGGCCGCCGCCGGACTGACCGCCGGCTGCGGGTCGGGCTCCCCGGCCGGGCGGGCCGAACGGACCTGGGGCCGGCCCGGCGCCGAGCTTGGCAACTTCGTCAAGCCCCGGGGCCTGGCCGTCGACGCCGAGCGCGGCTTCGTGTACGCCGCGGACATGAGCGGCCGGATCCAGAAGTTCGACCTGGACGGCCAGCCGCTGGCCTCCTGGCGGCTCCCGGACACCGAGCTGGGCACCAGCGAGGGCCTGGCCGTGACCGCCGACGGCGACCTGCTGGTGGCCGACACCCACTACCACCGCGTGCTGCGCTACCGCTTCTCCCCGGGCGCGCCCGGGGGCGCCTGGCAGCCGCTGCCCGGCGAGCGGAGCCCCAACCCCTACGTGGCCGGCGAACGCGGCGACGGGCCGGGGCAGTTCCGCTTCCCCATCGCCGTGGCCGTCGACGCGCAGGGCGGCTTCTACGTCTCGGAGTACGGCGGCAACGACCGCGTCCAGAAGTTCGACGCCGGCGGGCGCTTCGTGAAGTCCTGGGGCGCGATTGGTTCCGGGCCGGGGCAGTTCCTCCGCCCGAGCGGCATCGCCGTCGAGGCGTCCGGCACCGTGCTGGTGGCCGACGCCGCCAACCACCGCATCCAGCGCTTCGCCCCGGACGGCAGCTTCCTGGCCGCCTGGGGGCGCCTGGGCACCGGGTCGGCCGGCGGCGAGCTCCACTATCCCTACGACGTGGCCGCGCTTCCGGACGGATCCTTCCTGGTCGCCGAGAACTACAACCACCGCCTGCAGCGCTTCGCCGCCGACGGGCGGCCGCTGGGCATCCTCGGCGGTCCGGGCCGCGAGCCGGGGCAGTTCTCGCGCCCCTGGTGCCTGGCGGCGGCGGGCGGGGGAGTCGTCTACGTCAGCGATACCATGAACCACCGCGTGCAGCGGGTGCGCTTCGCGGTGGACGAGAGGAAGTTGCCAGTTGCCAGTTGTCAGTTGCCAGTGACTGGCGGCCGGGAGCTGGCCATCAGCGGCTTGGTGCTCCGTACTGACAACTGGCAACTGGGAACTGGCAACTGATGTTCGGCTTGCACTTCGCCTCCCCCTGGTGGCTCCTGGGCCTGGCGCTCCTGCCGCTCCTGTGGTGGCACGCGCGGAAGAGCCTCGCCGGGCTGGGCGCCTTCCGGCGCTGGGCGTCGCTGGCGCTGCGCATGCTGCTGGTCGCGGCGGTGGCCGTGGCCCTGGCCGAGGCCTGCTGGCGGCAGGAGTCGCGCGAGGTCACCGCCATCTACCTGCTGGACGGCTCGGACAGCCTGCCGCGGGCCGACCAGGAGCGCCTGCTGACCTACGTCCGCGAGACCTCGGTGCTGCGCGAGGGCGGCGGCGGCCGCCGGGCCGACGACCTGGGCGGCCTGGTGCTCTTCGGCGGCAGCGCCTCGGTGGAGCGCGCGCCGGCCGAGAACTACCGCACGCCCGACCAGCTGGCCTCCTCGATCGACCGCGAGCACACCGACATCACCGAGGGGCTGCGGCTGGCCGCGGCCTCCTTCCCGGCCGGGGCCCGCAAGCGCATCGTGCTGCTCTCCGACGGCGTGGAGACCCGCGGCCAGGCCGTCGAGGAGGCCCGCCGGCTGGCCGGGCTGGGGGTGCGCGTCGAGTGCCTGCCGATCGCGCGCGGCAGGTCGCCCGAGGTGCTGGTCGAGCGCCTGGCGGTCCGGCCGGAGGCGCGGCTGGGCGAGCCGGTGGAGGTCCGGGCGGTGCTGCGCTCCAGCGCCGCGGCGTCCGGCGTGATGCGCCTGTACGTCGACGGCAAACCGGTCGAGACCCGGCGCTTCGCGGCGCGCTCCGCCGGGAAGCTGCCGGCCGAGACCTTCGTCGTCCGCCTGCCGCGGCCGGACTTCTACCCCATCGAGCTGCGCATCGAGCCGGACCCCGGCACGGACACGCTGGCCCAGAACAACGTCGGCTACGCCTTCACCCAGGTGCCCGGCGAGGCCAAGGTCCTGGTGCTCTACTCGCCGGAGGGGGAGGGCAAGAAGGGCGACGCCATGCTGGACGTGGCCGCCCTGGCCAAGGCGCTGTCCGCCGAGAAGGTCGCCGTGAAGTTCGCCGCGCCGGGGGCCATCCCGCAGTCGGTGGCGGAGCTGGCCCAGTACGACTGCGTGATCATCGCCAACGTGGGCGCCTACGCCTTCTCCCCGGCGGGCATGAAGGCGGTGCAGTCGGCGGTCCGGGACATGGGCGTGGGCCTGATCATGATCGGCGGGGTCGACGGCTTCGGGGCCGGCGGCTACCTGAACACGCCCATCGAGGAGGCCCTGCCCGTCACCTGCGACGTCCGCCAGCGCAAGGTCATGCCCAACGGGGCGCTGGCCCTGATCATGCACACCTGCGAGATGCCCGACCCGAACTTCTGGGGGCGGAAGATCTCCGACGCGGCCATCGACGCCTTGAGCGACCTCGACGACGCCGGGCTGATCTACTACGGCAACGGCGGCTGCGCCTGGCTCTTCCCCATCCAGAAGGTGGGGCCCAACCGGGCCAACATGCACGCGCTCATCAAGAACGCCCAGCCCGGGGACATGCCCGACTTCGACACCTCCCTGCAGATGGCCATCCAGGGCCTGCAGAAGACCCAGGCGGCCATGAAGCACATCATCGTCATCTCCGACGGCGACCCGGGCTTCAGCAACGTCGGGCTGCTCGGCCAGGCCGCGGCCGCCAAGATCACGGTCAGCACCGTGGCCATCGCCCCGCACGACCCGAACTGCACCGGGGCGCTCCAGAACATCGCCACGGCCACCGGCGGGCGCTTCTACTATCCGAAGAACGCCAACCTCCTGCCCCAGATCTTCGTCAAGGAGGCCATGACCGTGCGCCGCTCGGTGATCTTCACCGAGCCGTTCACGCCCCAGTGGGGGCCGATCACCCCGCCGGTCAAGGGCTTCCAGGGAGTGGTGCTCCCGCAGCTCGGCGGCTACGTGGTGACCACCCCCAAGCCGCGCGCCGAGCTGCCGCTGACCGTCAAGCTCAAGGACATGGAGGACCCGGTCCTGGCCCACTGGCAGTACGGCGAGGGCAAGGCGGTGGCCTTCACCTCCACGGCCGCACCGGACTGGGCGGGCAGCTGGATCGCCTGGCCGGGCTACGGGCGCTTCTGGGCGCAGCTGGTGCGCTGGACCAGCCGGGCGGCCGGCTCGTCCGACCTCCAGGTCTCGGCCGAGGTCCGGGGCGGAGAGGGCCGGGTGATCGTCGAGGCCATGGACGACCAGGGCCGGCTGCTCAACATGCTGAACCTGGCCGGGCACTCGGTGGACCCGCTGGGCCGCCCCCAGGACTTCGGCCTGGCCCAGACCGCGCCGGGCCGCTACGAGGCCCGCTTCGACGCCGGCGCGCCGGGGGCCTACTCGCTGGCCGTGACCTACAAGGACGCCCAGGGCCAGA
>JAKLDR010000080.1 GCA_022703445.1 Planctomycetota bacterium
TGGGGTCGGGCATGACCCAGTCGCTGACGGTCAGGACCAGCGGCACCGCCGTGGCCTTGAGCCCCTCGGCCTCGACCGTCACCGTGCCCTCATACCGGCCGGCCTTGGCGTCCTTGGGCACGCGCGCCGTGAGCCAAATGGAGGCCACCGCCCCGCTGGCCAGACCAGCTCGGGTGATCGGCTGGTTGAGGTAGGTCTCCTTGCCCGGCGAGGCCTTGACCACCGGGATCTCCGCGGGGATGGCCTCCACGAGGCCGTCGAAGCGGTGGGCGTGGCTCCAGGACTTCTCGGGCACCGCCGGCTCGGCGTAGCGCACCTTGACCGTCGAGGCCGGCAGGGCGCTGCCGCCCTTGGCGTCCTTCAGCTCGCCGACCGTCACCTTCAGACCCTTGATGGGCGCGTCGGAACTGACCGCCAGGCGCCCCGAGAACACCCCGTTGCGGACGGCGGCGATGCTCACGGGCTTTAGCGTGTCGCCCGAGTCGCCGTAGTCGAAGGAGGAGATGGTCTGGAAGGAGGCCACGTTCCACACCTGGACGCCCTTGGGGCGCGCCACGTTGGGGGTCGCGCCAGCGCCGCTCAGGCTGATCGTACGCAATCCCGCATAGGCCCACAGGCCCTGCTTGGTGGACATGCCCCCTTCCTTGAAGCGCTCGGCGCCGATGACCGGCTCGTTTACCGGCGCGCGGTGGATCCGGACGGCCAGGACGTTGGAGCCCTTGCGCAGCGCAGCCGCAGGCACGGCCAGATTCTCGATCCGCCGGTAGCGCTTCTCGAAGAGCGGCACCAGCTCCGCCTTCCCCAGGAAGTCGCCAGGCCAGCGCTGGCCGAGCATCTTGTTGCCCTCGAGCACGTACAGATCGTCCGGGTACTTCTCGGCGAGCGTGTCGGGCTTGAGCTCGCCCTCCGGCAGGTTGGCCCGCTTGATCTCCTGGCCGTTGACGTAGACCGCGGCGCCGCCGACGTACTCCAGAGATACTTTTAGATCCTTGGCCGCGGCCGGGTCGTCGATCGCGAACTTCCAGCGCATGAAGATGATCGAGTTGACCGACGCCGAGTGCAGCGCGCCCTCGGCGCCCTGCCACTCCGGGTTGAGCTCCACGGGCGAGCGCTGCCGGTCCCAGGCGGTGTCGTCGAAGTCCGGCGCGGCCCAGTTGTCCGGAGGCAGCGGTGACTGGAAGTCCGGCAGTTGGGTGGGAGTCTTCGGCGGGCCCCAGCGCGTGCCCGGGTCCATGGCCACCTTGACCTCGCCAGACTTGGTGACGACCATCGGCGTCCGGAAGGCCAGGAAAGCCCGGACGTAGCTGTCGTTGTTGATCACCGCCGCGCCGGACGGCGTCGGCGCGGACGGGGGCGCATCGCCGGCCGCGGCCGGGGCGATCAGGACCAGCAGGGCGGCCGGGATGCAGAGGAACTTGTGCAGGCCAGCGGATCTCATGGCAGCCTCCTTCTTCATGTTCCGGAAACTGACGCCGCGACCGGCAGCCTCAGCTTGGTCTGGATGTTGATGGTCACCGGCGGCCGGTTGGGATTCAGACGACGGTTCTCCAGCCGCTCGATGGCCACCTCGACCATCTCGGCCAGGCTCCAGGTGATCACCGCCGGCATCGGCCCACCCGCGAACATCCTGGGCATGGCCTCTTCGTAGTCCTCGGCCGGAGTCCAGCCCACCAGTTCGACCTCGCCGGCCAGCCCCATGTCGCGGATGATCTCGTGAGCCTCGCGGGCATTGGGCTGCCAGAGGGCCGCGACGGCACTGGGCCGGTCCGGGCGCGCCAGGAGCCGCCGGAGGTCGGCCTGGGCACCCGGCTTCATGACGTCGACGCGGCATTCGCTCGGCAGGTCGAGCCCGTGCTGGAGCATCGCAGTGTAGGCCCCGCCGAAACGCGCGGCGGAGTGAGGCCCCAGCGTAATCTGACCGTACCAGGCAATCCGGCGGTGCCCGCGGCCGACCAGATAGTCGATGGCCTGCGCGCCTCCCTGGAAGCCGTTCTGGAAGACCACGTCCACGGCGAGGCTCGGCTCCCAGGAGTCGACCATCACCACCGGCAGCCCGTTGCGGGCAGCCAGTCGGATGAGCTCCGGGCAATAAGTGTCGGCGATCACACCCCAGACGCGGGCTGAGACGCACTGCTCCAGGATGCTCTCGGCCTCCTCGCCGGCCGTGCCCACTCCGAGGACCGGCCAGCCTCGCCGGCGGGCGCCCTGCTGCAGACCCTTGAGCAGCAGGAAGTTCATGCCGCGCCATTCGTCGCGCGGGTCCTGGCTCTCGAGCACGAAGGCTATCGGGCAGCCCTTGGTCGGATCATTGACGCGCGACAGAACACGGTAGCCCTGGCCGCGCTCGGCCCGGACAAAACCCTCGGCCTCCAGGACCTTCAATGCGCGCCTGGCCGTCATCCGCGCCACAGAGTGCTTGGCCGACAGCTCGCGCTCTCCAAGCAGGAAGCTTCCCGACTGAATGCTGCCGGACGAGATCTCCGCGATCAGCTTTCCGGCAAGCTCCGAAGAAGAGCGCCCGACGCTGGCGTGGCCTTCAGGTCTATCGCTAACAGCCATTGCGGTCTCCTTGCGGTATAGCCTACACCGACAAACTTGTATTGTCTGGATGTTTTCAGTTACATCCTTGTTGGTAACAAAGTGAATATATGGCCCAATGCGCGTTACGCTATCGTAACGTCAGTGCGTATCAGTTCTAATCAAACTGAAGTTAACGTCCACTCAACTCCACACACGCTCAACTTGTCAGCCTCCCAGTCGACGTCCACTGACGGCTCGGCGCCTGGTGACGAGAACACGGAAAGTATGCGGACCGGCCCAGCTGTTCCTGGGGCGTCGATGCGCACGCTCGGCCGGGGATGCCCTTCAGCCGTCGAGAGGCGCGCCGAAAGGCTGGCCAGGACGCGGCAGCCCAGCAGCCCGGTGGCGAAGCGGTCTCCGGCCAGCGAGACTGGCGCGGCGTGCAGGTGCCACGGTACCGAGACGAGGCCGGCACCTCCGGGCTTGACCGAGTCGACCACCAGCAGGGGACCGCCCTCTCTGAGCAGAACCAGACGCTCCCAGCCGGCCAGACCCGTACGCGGCGTGGCCTCCCAGACCATCCTGGCCCATCCCGGCCGCGGCTCGTCGCAGAGCAGCACGCGCCCGCCGGCTCGATCGGCCTTCTGCGGCCCGCGGCCATCGGCCAGCACCAGGTTGTGGAGAGGCCCCGCGGAACGCTCGTGGCCCGGGTCGTCGTAGTCGTCCCAGTAGGACGCGCTGTAGCGGTCGAATCCGGAGTCGGCGATCAGGTTGATCCCGCCGCTCCGGTAGATGATCGACCCGGCGTCGTAGTGGCGGTGGGGTATCTGGTCCAGGTCGCTGCGGCACGGGCCGCCCTGGATGGCCAGACTGCGGTCCGCGAAGTTCGCGACCGCCCACTCCTGGCCGCGGAAGTGCGCCAGGCGCGGAGGGGCGTGCGCCGGCTCGACGCCCGCCGGCCGCAGCAGGGCGGCCAGCGGCTCGCGGGTCGAGGCCAGGTCGCCCAGCCACTGCCCGCCGGCGCTCCCGAAGTGCCGGGCGAAGAGGTAGCCGACGGCCCGCGACGCCTCGTGCCGCCCGACGTGTGCGTCGCCGAAGTCGGCCCAGAAATCGCCGGAGGCATCGGTGAAGGCCAGCGGCCATTCGATCGCCCGGCGCAGGCCGCTTCGGGCGTGGCCGCCGAGCACGTCCGTGCCGAAGTGCAGGTCGAAGGCGCCGAGCGCCAGGAGCGCGAACTCCATCCCGTAGTGGAGATAGTCGCCGTTCTCGGGCAGCGAACCGTCGGCGGCCACCGCGTCGATGTAGCGCAGCACGTTGGCCTTGGCCAGCGCCACGGTCTCCCGGTCGCCCCGGCCGGTCTTCTCCAGGGACAGCTCGGCCAGCAGCACGCTGCCGGAGAGGTGCGCCAGCCAGTTGGTGTTGCGCGTGCCCAGCAGATAGGCGTTGCCGCGGAAGCAGGCCGCCAGGTACGGCCCGCGCACCAGGGACTCGTAGCGCACGGCCAGGGCGTCGAGCTCGCCGATGCTCAGCGCCCCGCGCGCGGCCTCCAGCCCGGCCGCGAAGGCCCGGGCGTGGTGCGAGGAGGCCAGGTCGTGGCCGGCCGGCCCGTACTTGGGCTCGGTCCAGGCCGGCAGCGCCGCCTGGGCCAGCAGGATCTCCCGGGCGCGCGCCGGAGCACCGCGGTCGTCGAGCAGGTGGCGCGCGGCCAGCAGGCTTTCCAGGCTGGCCTGGTACTGCCCGGCCAGCTCCGCGGCGCGCAGCTCGTGGCACCACCAGCTGAAGAGGGTGGGGGCCAGCCCCCCGGCGCGGACGACCGCCAGGTCGGCGTCCAGGCGCGCGCGGTCGCGCTCGAAGACCGGGCCGCGGAACTGCTCGCGGAGGCGTGGCAGATCGTCGGCCTGGAAGTACAGGAATGGGTTCTTCACCTTGGCTCCGATCCGGGGATGCCCGCCGGCGGCGGCGGAGGTCCCCGGCATTCTAGGAGCGCACGACGCGGCCCTCAAGGACCGAATGCAGCGGGGCGGGGCCAACCGGCCCCGCCCCGTCCTGTCTTCTGACAACTGGCAACCGGTTACGGCTTCTCGGACTCCTCCAGGAAGCCCTCGAGCTTCCTCGCCCGGATGGGGTGCTGGAGCTTGCGCAGGGCCTTGGCCTCGATCTGCCGGACGCGCTCGCGGGTGACCTTGAAGCGCCGGCCCACCTCCTCCAGGGTGTAGGTGTAGCCGTCGCCGATGCCGTAGCGCAGCTTGATGATCTCGCGCTCGCGGAAGGTCAGGGAGTCGAGCACCCGGTCCATCTTCTCGCGGAGCATCTCGTGGCTGGCCGCCGAGACCGGGCTCTCCACCGACTTGTCCTCGATGAAGTCGCCGAAGTAGCTGTCGTCGCCGTCGCCGATCGGCCGGTCCAGGCTGATGGGGTGCTTGGCGATTTTCATCACCCGCCGGATCTCGTTGATCGACAGGTCCGACTCGTAGGCCAGCTCCTCGAGCGTCGGCTCGCGGCCCAAATCCTGCATCAGGTTCTTGGCGATCCGGCGCAGGCGCGAGATGGTCTCGATCATGTGCACCGGGATGCGGATGGTCCGGGCATGGTCGGCGATGGCCCGGGTGATGGCCTGGCGTATCCACCAGGTGGCGTACGTCGAGAACTTGTAGCCGCGGCGGTACTCGTACTTCTCGACGGCCTTCATCAGGCCGGTGTTGCCCTCCTGGATGAGGTCCAGGAACTGCAGTCCGCGGTGGCGGTACTTCTTGGCGATGGACACCACCAGGCGCAGGTTGCCGGCGGAGAGCTTCTTCTTGGCGTCCTCGTAGGCCAGGTAGCGCTTGTCCATGAGCCGCACTCGGAGCAGCAACTCGTCGGCGTTCTCGTGGACCCGCTCCAGGACCGCCTTGGTCCGGGCCTTGAGGCGGTCGATGCGCAGCTCGTCGGCGCTCGGGCGGCAGTTGACCAGCTCTCGCCGGCAGGCCTCGACCCGGGCGCAGAGGCGCCGGAGGCCCTCCATGACCGGCAGGAGCTTCTTGGAGCGCAGGCCCACCTCCTCGAGCAGCTTGGCGGCCCGGCGGCGGCGGTCCAGCAGTTCGCCGCGCAGGCGGAAGCGCTCGGAGGCGTTGAGCCCGCCGGAGGCCAGCCGCTTCCAGTCGGCGGCGTTGCGCTCCATGATGGCCCGCACCGTCTCGAGGTTGGCCTGCAGGCGGCGGAAAAGCTCCTCGCGGTTGGCCTCGTCCGGGGCGGCCACCGTGCCGGAGACGCCCGGGGTGGCGCGGTCCATGGCCAGCTCGCTCTGGCTCATGCGCTCGAGCATCTCCAGGGCCCGGCCGATGGCGTAGTCGTTCTGGAGCACGCGCCGGCGGTAGCCGCGGGCGGTGATCTCGATGGTCCGGGCGAGGCGCACCTCCTCCTCGCGGGTCAGGAGCGGGATGGAGCCCATCTGCGACAGGTACATGCGGATGGGGTCGTGGATCTCGGTGTCGTCCTCGACCGCGGCCACGGCCGGCTCGATCTCCTCCCGCGGCGAGCGCGCGCGCAGTTCGGCGGCGTCGACCAGGTCGATGCCGTTCTCCTCCAGGCGGTGCAGGACCGCGTCGATGTCCTCGGTCCGGGCCAGCGCCGGGGGCAGCAGCTCGTTGAGCTGCTGGTAGCTGAGCACGCCGCGGTCGCGGTTCTTCTCGATGATCGCCTGGACCACGGCTACGAATTCAGGGTTGAGTAGCAAGGGACTCTCCTTCCGGGGTCGAATCCTGACGGTGGATGGCGGGCTCGGGGCGGCGGCGCATGGCCTCCAGCTCCCGCTTGAGCCCGATGATCTCCTGGACGATGACCTCCTGCCGCTCCGGCGCGGCCGAGCGCTTCTCTTCGAGGAGCGCGGCCAGGCGCTCCTCCAGGGCGATGCGCCGCAGATCGAGGAACACCCGATCCACGGCCGCCTCGGGATCGAAGCTGGCCGCCCCCGCGCCGGCCGGGCCGCGGGGACTGGTCGGGCCGGCGGCCAGACCGGCCAGCAGCTCGACCGACTCCTGCCGGGAGAGCCGGGTGGCCAGCTCCTCGAGGTTGAGCTCCCCCAGGTCGGCGTGCATCCGCGCCGCCACCGCCAGGATCTCGGCGGCGCCCGGGTCGGACAGCTCCCCGGCCTCGGCTACGCGGGGCAGCGCGGACGGACAGGCCAGAAGCGCCTGGACCAGCTCGCGCTCGGCCCGCCCGCGCCGGGAGAGCCCGGGCTGATCGGGCCGGTCCGACCCTTCGGGCTGATCCGGCCGGTCCCGGCGGACGGGCCGGACCCGGCCGGCCAGCTCGGCCTGGAGCGCCTCCTCCGGCAGCCCGAAGGCCTCGGCGGCGCGGCGGCGCAGCTCCGCGGCCATGATCGGGTCGGTGGCGCGCTGGACGGTGTCCACCAGCGACTTGACCGCCGCCGCCCGGCCGTGGGCGCTGGACAGGTCGTGCTGGGCCCGGACCGTGGCCAGCTTGAAGTCGAACAGGTCGATGGAGGCGTCCAGCCGCTCGGCGAAGGACTCCGGGCCGTGCTCGATCAGGAAGTCGCACGGGTCGAGCCCCGGCGCCAGGGTCACGATCCGCGCGGGCAGCTCGACCTCGAAGAAGATGTCCAGCGAGCGCTCGGCGGCGGCCAGTCCGGCCTTGTCGCTGTCGTAGACCAGGAGGACCTGGTCGGCGAAGCGCCTCAGCAGCCGCAGATGGGCCGCGCCCAGCGCCGTCCCCAGGGTGGCCACCGCGGTCGGGAAGCCCTTCTGGGCCGCCATGATCACGTCGGTGTAGCCCTCCATGACCAGCACCCGCCGGTGGCCCTCGACGGCCTGGCGCGCCTGGTACAGGCCGAAGACCATCTGGCCCTTGCTGAAGATGGGCGTCTCCGGGCTGTTGAGGTACTTGGGGTTGTCGGCGTCCGAGAGCGCCCGCGCGCCGAAGCCCACCACCCGCCCGGAGTGGTCCTGGATCGGGAAGATTACCCGGTTGCGGAAGCGGTCGTAGATGCCGCTCTCGCTCTTGCGCTCCAGGGCCAGCCCGGCGGCGACGATGTGCCGCTCCTGGGCCTGGCGGCGCCGGAGCTCGGTGCACAGGGAGTCCCAGGAGTCCGGGGCGTAGCCCAGGCGGTACTGGGCGATGCTCTCGGCCGAGATGCCCCGGCGTTCCAGGTACTCGCGCGCGACGCGGCCGCCGTCGGCCTCGAGCTGCCCCTGGAAGAACTTGGCGGCGAACTCGTTGAGCCGGTAGAGGAGGTTCTTGCCCTCCTCCCAGAGGCGGGCCTCCTCCGGCGAGCGGCCGCCGCGCCGCTCGGGAACGGGGATGTGCGCGCGCTCGGCGAGCAACTGCAGGGCCTCCGGGAAGTCCATCCGCTCCATGGCCATCACGAAGCTGAAGACGTCGCCGCCCTTGCCGCAGCCGAAGCACTTGAAGTACTGGCCGTCGGGATTGACGCTGAACGAGGGGGTCTTCTCCTGGTGGAAGGGGCAGCAGGCCCACATGTTCCGCCCCTTGCCCTGCAATGGCATATAGCCGGACACCACCGACACGATGTCGCTGGCGTCCTTCACCTGGCGCTTGAAGGACTCGTACTCCTGGCTAATCAACGGCGTTGAGCAACTCCCCCCTGGAAGCAGCCTCAAACGGGCCTTTGAACTCGAGTCAGGCCGTTTTCCTGCCCCACCCGGAAATGCGGCTGGCGAGCAAGCATAGTATTATAACGCGGAAAAGCCATAAAGTCAATTTTGGCAAAGAGCGTAAGCGTCATAATTACGCCAATTTATGGCCTCAATGCCAAAATGATGCTCGGATCTCCACAGAACACCGTTACGTAAGGATTGCACATGTGATTTTCGTGGCCTGGATCTGGACGCCTTCAGTGTCGGTTCCCTGTCCCGAACAAAGGATGTTCCCCGCCGCCTACCCAGTGAAGAACATCCTCATCATCTTCCGGAAGTCCTCGTCGAGGGGCCGGGTGCGGCCTACGGCTGCGTCCATGGGCACGGCCGCCAGCTCGCTGCCGCGGAGCACGGCCATCCGCCCGAACTGCCCGGCGAGGGCCATCTCCGCGGCGAAGACGCCGTAGCGCGTCGCCAGGATGCGGTCGAAGGCCGTCGGCCGGCCGGCGCGCTGCAGGTGGCCGAGCACCACGTGCCGGCACTCCAGCCCGGTCTTCATGGCGATGAGCCTGGCCAGCAGCTCGCCCACGCCGCCGAGGCGCTCGTGGTCGAAGTCGTCCCGGCCGCCGTCGGCGGTGACCAGCTCGCCGCCGAGCTCGACGCCCTCGGCCACGGCCACGATGTTGTGCTGCCGGCCGGCGGCGCGGGATGCCGTCAGGCGGCGGCAGAGCCCGGCCACATCCAGCGGCTCCTCGGGCACGACAACGTAGTCGGCCCCGGCGGCCACCCCGGCGTAGGCCGCGATCCATCCGCTGTGGCGGCCCATGCACTCGACCACCAGCACCCGGCGGTGGGCCCTGGCGGTGGCGGCCAGGTCGTCCATGGCCCGGGCCGCGGCCTCGACGGCGGAGTGGAAGCCGAAGGCGCAGTCGGTGCCGGGCAGGTCGTTGTCGATGGACTTGGGCACGCCCACCACGCCGAGCCCCGACTCGCGATGCAGCCGCTCGGCCACCCCCAGGGTGTCGTCCCCGCCGACGGCGATCAGGGCGTCGAGCCCCAGCCGGCACCAGCCCTCGGCGATGCGGGGCAGGTCCCGCTCGGGGTTCTTGAAGGGGTTTGTGCGGCTGGCGCCCAGGATGGTCCCGCCCTCGGCGGCGATCCCGGCGACGTCCGCGGGGGACAGCTCGCGGCCGGAGGCGTCGATCATCCCGCGCCAGCCGTCGGCGATGCCCACGGCCGAGGCGCCGCCGTGGATCAGGCGCACGACCGCCGCGCGGATGAAGGCGTTCAGGGCCGGGGCGTCGCCGCCCCCGGTCAGCAGCCCGACACGTTTGATCTGCATGCTGGCGCTTCCCGGTCGACCGCCGTCAGGCGGCCGGCTAGCTCGAGGTCATCGACCCGGGATCGGTCTCCCCGGCCTCGCCGGCATCCACCGGGTAGCGGGGGCCGCCGTAGTATTCCTCGTTCTTGGCGTCGCCGCGGGCGGCGTGCACAGCGGGCTGGGCGGCGCGTCCGGACGGCCCGGCCGACGGACGGCGCTGATAGATGAGGCGGGTGCGGATCTCGACGCGCAGCGGCCTGCCCTCGGGCAGGATGAAGCGGTAGTACTCCAGCAGCCGGGCCTGCATGGCACGGACCCGGGCGACCACGTCGGGGGCCGCCTCGAGCCATACCGTGACGGCGCAGAGCATCTCCGCCCGGTCGGCGGTCAGGTCCACCCGGGCGCGGCCCACGCCCTCCTCCTCGGAGAGCACCTTGCGCAGGCACTCCTCTACGCTGGAGACGTCGATGATCACCGCGCCGCGGTCGCCGGCGAACTCGATGTGCCGGCGGTAGCGCCAGCGCGCCAGGGGCACGCCCAGGACCAGCACCGGGCCGAGCACCAGGCCCACGCCGGCCAGCCAGCAGGCCGCCCGGTACTCGGAGGTGGCCAGGTTCTGGACGAAGGCCTTCCAGGCCTCGGGGGCGTTGAGCTCGACGGCCGCCTTCGACTCCTGGGGATCGAAGGCGAAGTGCAGGATGACCGCCCCGACGGCCACGCACAGGAGCCAGCCCAGCGCCGCGAAGATCCAGCCCCAGGTCCTCATGCCTGTCTCCTGTCGGACATCAGCAGGGTCTCCGCGAAGCCGGTGTCGTAGTTGTGCGAGCGGAAGCGCACGTGGCTGAGGATCTCGCGGGTGAAGGGCACGTTGGTCCTGATCCCGTCGATGATCAGCTCGTCGAGCGCGCCGAGCATCCGGGTGATGACCGCCTCGCGGTTCTCGCCGTGGACGATGACCTTGGCCATCAGCGAGTCGTAGTTGGAGGGGATGACGTAGCCGGAGTAGACGTGGCTGTCCACGCGCACGTCGGAGCCCACCGGCGGCAGCCAGAACTCGACCTTGCCGGGCTGGGGCGCGAAATTATTGAAGGGATCCTCGGCGTTGACCCGGCACTCCAGCGCCCAGCCGGTGAAGCGCACGTCCTTCTGGCGCAGGCCCAGCTCCAGGCCGGCGGCCACGCGGATCTGCTCGCGGACGATGTCGATGCCGGTGACCATCTCCGACACCGGGTGCTCCACCTGGATGCGGGCGTTGACCTCGATGAAGTAGAACCGGCGCGTCCGGGGATCGACCAGGAACTCGACGGTGCCGGCGTTGGTGTAGCCGGCGGCCTTGATCAGCTTGGTGGCCGCCCGGGTCATGTCGTCGCGGAGGCGGCGGTCGACGATGGGGCTCGGCGACTCCTCGATGAGCTTCTGGTGCCGGCGCTGCACCGTGCAGTCGCGCTCGCCCAGGTGGATGACGTTGCCGTGGGCGTCGGCCAGGATCTGCACCTCCACGTGGTGGGGGTTCTCGACCAGCTTCTCGACGTAGACGGTGCCGTCGCCGAAGGCCGCCTCGGCCTCGGCCCGGGCCGAGGCGATGCCGGCCAGCAGCGCCCGCTCGTTGTGGGCCTCGCGCATGCCCCGCCCGCCGCCGCCGGCCGCCGCCTTGATCAGCACCGGGTAGCCGATCTTGCGGGCGATCTCCATGGCCTGCTCGTCGGTCTCCACCGGTCCGGGGGAGCCGGGCACGGTGGGCACGCCGGTCTCGGCGGCCAGCTTCCGCGCGGCGACCTTGTCGCCCAGCAGCTGCATGGCCTTGACCGGCGGGCCGATGAACTCGATCTGGCAGGAGCGGCAGACGTCGGCGAAGTGATCGTTCTCGGCCAGGAACCCGTATCCGGGGTGGATGGCATCGACGTCGGCGACCTCGGCCGCGGCGATGATCCCGGGGATGTGCAGGTAGCTCTTGGCGCTGGGGGCCGGGCCGATGCAGATGGCCTCGTCGGCCAGCCGGACGTGGGCGCTGGCCTTGTCGGCCTCGGAGTAGACCGCCACCGCCTCGATGCCCATGCGCCGGAGGGTGCGGATCACCCGCAGGGCGATCTCACCGCGGTTGGCGACCAGGACGCGCTGGAACATTCCGGCAACCCCTCAGGCCTGGTCCGGTTCGACCACGAAGATCGGCTGGCCGTACTCGACCGGCTGGCCGTTCTCGATCAGTATCTCGCGGATCACGCCCTTGATCTCGGCCTTGACCTCGTTCATCACCTTCATGGCCTCGATGATGCAGACGGTGGTGTCCGGCTCGACGCGCGAGCCGACATCCACGAAGGGATCGGCGTCCGGCTTGGGCGCGCGATAGAAGGTGCCCACGATCGGGCTGGTGATCTCCTTCATGCCCTCGCGCCTGGCCGGCGCGGCGGACTTGGCCGGGGCGGCTCCCGCGGGGGCCGCGGCGGCCGGACCCGACCCCGCGTGGTGGGCGACCATCGCCACCGGGGCGGCGGCCACGGCGGCGGCGGGCGGGCGGCTCTTGACCAGCTTGACCCGGAACTCGCCCTCCTCGAGCTCCAGCTCGACGAGCTCGTTCTTGGCCATCAACGCCAGGAGCTCCTTGATGCGCTCGACTGACATGGGTCCTCCTTGTCGCGGCAGCGGATCCCCCCGCCCGGACACGTGGGCGGTAGTTTTAGCTGATTTCCCCCTCAAGTCAAGGGCGCTCAGAGCCAGGACCTCAGCCGGTAGGCCAGCTGCTGCATGGCGCGCTCCAGCCAGGGACGGGCCCGGCAGTCGGCCAGGGTTACCTCCCGGCAGCGGGCGATGTCCGTCTCGGTCTGGGCGCGCAGCCGCCGGGCGAAGTCCGGGTCCTCCAGGAGCACCACCGCCTCGAGGTTGAGCATCAGGCTGCGGTGGTCGAGGTTGTAGCTGCCCACGAAGCTCCAGAGGTCGTCGACGGTCATGGTCTTGGCGTGCAGCACCGACTGGGACCACTCGAAGATGCGCACGCCGGAGCGCAGCAGCCGCGGATACGTGGCCCGCCCGGCCAGCTGGGCCAGGCGCACGTCGCTCCTGGCGGCCAGCACCAGGTTGACGCGCACCCCGCGCCGCGCGGCCTGGACCAGGGCCTTCAGGATGCTGGGGTCCGGCAGGAAGTAGGCGTTCTCGACCAGCACGCAGCGGCGCGCGCGCTGGATGGCCCGCCGGTAGGCGTTGCGGATCCGGCGGCGCTGGCCGAACATCTGGTTGGTGATGATCTGCAGGGGCACGCCCCCCGGAGCGCCGGGGCCGTCAGGGCCGTCTTCTGGCGGCGGGGCGACCGCGGGCCGCGGGCCGAGCAGGTCGGCGCGGGCCCAGGCGTACTCGAAGGCCGCCGTGAAGGCCCGGGCCACGGCGGCGCCCTCGAGTTCCACGTGGGTGTCGCGCCACGCGCCGACGCGGCAGGCGTAGTCGTCGGCCAGGTTGAGTCCCCCGGTGAAGCTCCGCCGCCCGTCGACCACCAGGATCTTGCGGTGATCGCGCCGGTTCATGAGCCAGAGCGGGCGCCTCAGGAAGCGCAGGGGGTGGAAGACGGCCGTGGAAACGCCGGCGGCCGTCAGGCCGGCCACGAAGGCATCCGGCAGGCCCAGGGAGCCGACCCCGTCGAAGAGCAGCCGGACCCGCACGCTGCGCCGGGCGGCGTCAGCCAGGGCGGCGGCGAACTCCCGGCCGGTGGCGTCGTCGCGCAGGATGTAGGTCTCAAGGTCGACGCTCGCGGCCGCCCCGCGGATGGCCCCGAGCATGGCCGGCAGGGCCTCGCAGCCATCGATCAGCAGCCGGGCGGAGCTCGCACGCAGCCGCTCACCGGGCAGCAGCCCGGCCCCGCCGGCCTGGGCGTTCTGACCGGCTCCGTCCGGACCGGCCCGCAGCCGGCCGCCTGGTTCCCGTTCCGGGGCGTTCATAGCGGGAGCGATTATGCCACAAGGCCGCGGCGCCGTCGAGGACAGGCAGGTGCGTGACGCGTTGGGCGGCGAGAGCCAGTGGGCGGCCACAACGGCGACTCTCACGCCAAGTCGCCAAGAACGCCAGGAACTGCTGGGCCTCTCCTCTTCTCGACAGAGAAGACCGTAGCCGTCGTTGTTCTTAGCGGCTCTGCGGCCCATTCGGCTTCGCTCAGGGCCTTGGGGCCGCGAGCCTGTCGAACGGCTTGGCATTAGACCGCCGCTTTCATGCGCCCAAAGCGTCACTCACCTGGAGTCAGTGTGAGTCAGGCGGTATCCTGAGCACGAAATGGTGGGTGCGCGGAGAGGCGGTGGGCATGACCTTCTCGATGAAGTTCTCCGCAACCAGGGCCCCGAGGTCCCGGCAGATGGTCTTGGGCGATACGCCCAGGGCCCTGGCCAGTTCGGCGCCGTTGAGCCTCCGGTAGCGCCGGAAGAGCTCCAGGATCCGGTCCCGGCGACGAAGCGTGGACCTGGCGTCGGGCAGGTCCAGGGTCGCCCGCCGGGCATCCGGACCGGCGCTCCCGGGTCCGGCCACCGGTGAGGCGACCGCTCCGGGCGATGCCGGCGCGGCGCTGGTCTCCGCCGCCCCGGCCGCGGCGGTCTTGGCGCCGATCCTGGCATCCAGGTCGTCCGGACCGTACTCCAGTTTGTCCGAGTGGGTCAGCCGCATCCGCTCGATCTCATTGCGCAGCTCGCGGACGTTGCCGGGCCAGGGGTGCCCGACCAGGAGCCGGCGCAGGCCCTCGTCCATCACCGGACGGCGGCCGTCCCTGCGGCCCTCGCTGAGGAAGGCATCGGCCAGGACCAGGATGTCCTCGCGGCGCTCGCGGAGCGGAGGGCAGGCGATCTCCAGCCTGCGCAGGCGGTAGAGCAGGTCCTTGCGGAAGCAGCCCTTCTCGGCCTGGTCGCCGAGGTCGGCGTTGGTCGCGGCCAGAATCCGGCAGGCCACCTTGATCGAGGAGGCGCTGCCCACCGGGCGGACCTCGGCGGTCTCCAGGACGCGCAGCAGCGCCACCTGCAGCCGCGGCGAGAGGTCTCCGATCTCATCGAGCAGCACCGTGCCGCGGCCGGCCTCCAGGAAGATCCCGCGATGGGCCTTCTCGGCCCCGGTGAAGGCGCCCCGGACGTGTCCGAAGAGCTCCGACTCCAGCAGGCTCTCGGCGATCGCCCCGCAGTTGACGGCCACGAAGGGCTCGGCGCCACGCGGCCCGGACCCGTGCAGCGCCCTGGCCACCAGTTCCTTGCCGGTGCCGGTCTCGCCGGTGATCAGCACCGGCGCATCGGCCGGCGCGAAACTGAGGATCTGCCCGCGGAGCCGCTCCATCGCGGCGCTGCGGCCCAGCAGTGCCGGTGCGCCACGCTGCCCGCCGGAGGGCTCGAGCGCCGGGGCGCGCTCCGGCGCGGGTCCGGGCGCGGGGACGGGCAGCTCCTGGCTGGCTCGGACCATGGACATGAGGTCGCCGGGCGAGAGCTCGCAGCTCATGCGCAGTTCGAAGTCCAGCCGGCCTTCGGCGCGGTAGCGCCGGCAGGCCCCAGCCGCTCTTGCGAAGTGCTGCGCCGCCGCGCCGCGGTCCCCGGCCAGCAGTTCGACGCGCGCCAGGAAGAGGTCGTCCAGGTAGTTATCGTTGCCCCGGGCGCGGCGCATCCCGATGATGCGCCTGGCGGCCTCGCCGTGGCCGGCGGCCAGCTCCGCGCGGACCAGGTTGAACGCGAAGAGGCCGCCCTGCGTGAAGGGACGCTCGGGCTCCTCCCGGGCCTGCCGGCGGGCCAACGCCAGGGCCTCGTCCACCCGGCGGGCCAGCAGTTTCCTGATCACCTCGGACGCGGGCGGATCTTCCCGGCCGGGGAGCGCCGGTTCGCCCTGCATAAGGCCGAGCCACTGGTCGTACATGGCGATGAGTCCGGCGTTCACCGAGCAGACGAACCCGTCGCCTTCCACCTCGGCGCGCAGGCGCTGAAGATCGTCCTGCCGGCCTGTTGCCACGCGGTTGGCGTAGCGTATCAGGGCCACTCGGCTGGCGTACTGGCCGGGATCCTTCAGCAGAACGGCCTCCAACTTGTCCTCGAGTTCCTCGCCGCGGCCCTGGTCGGCCAGGAAGAGGCCGAGGTTGAGCAGCACGGACCTGTGGCGCGGAGCTCCCGGCGTCAGTCCGCGCATGCTCTCCACGAGGGCCCGTTCCGACCCGTGGCGGTCCCCGCGCTCGAGGAACAGCAGCGACTCCTGGTACAGCGGGAGGGTGCGGATCTGGGGCGGCGTGTCCCCGGTGAGCAGGGACTTGCTTCGACGGACCAGCGCGGCGGCCTCATCCGACCCATCGGGCAGATTCAGCACTAGATTGATCCACAAGCCCAGGAAAAGGATCGTGAGGTTCGGATCGGCACCCTGCTGCGACACGGACCTGACGACCTCGATCACCTCCCGGGGAGGTTTCCTGCCATTCATCGCCTCGCGCATGAGCAGCATGGCTTCGACCATGGGCCCGCGCGGCTCGGAAGCATCCCTGAGAATCTTGAGAAGCGAGTCATCGCTGCCGACGTAGGCGGCGACCACTGGGTGCAGGGTGTTTGCATTGGTCTTGGCCACTAGTGTTCTCCTGGCCATATTATAGTAGTTTTGTAGTCGTATTGTTGGCATATATTCATGCTAAGCTAATACGCGTGGTCGGATCAGCGCGTAACTATCGATATGAGGGCACATGGCGTTAGAAGGCGATAGGCCCAGTACTTGCTTTTGTAGCCTGGAAAGCAACTGGAGGATGCCGTGATGCCCATCAGGACATTGACTCATGAGCGGGTTGGACGCGTTCTCGCCGGACTGACTGTGCTGGCGGGTTTCGGGCTGGGGCTGCTCAATGCGTGGTTCTTCCTGATCGTGGCCGGGACCGCCATCAACCTGGTGCTCTCCGGGGTCACCGACCGCTGCGTGGTCAAGAACCTGCTCATCCGCATGGGCTTCCCGGGCGAGCGCGACGTGGGCAGGGCCGAGGTCCTGCCGCCCGAGCCGGTGTCCGAGCCGCTGACCTTCCATCGACGCGTCTGGCACTCCAGGCATCCGGTGAACTGAGAATGGAGGCTTCCATGAGAAACGCGCTTACCCAGAGGCTGCGGTCTCTGGAGACCGAGATCCTGGAAGCTCCGGCAGGGCCGGAGCGCTTCAGCTTCGCCGACGGGCAATACAGCATTCGCGTCGCCAACGACATGGAGAGCCGCCAGAAGGCGTACCGGCTGGTCTACAGCCTGTATCTCGAGAAGGAATACGCCAAACCGCACCCGTCCAGGATGTGGCTGTCGAGCTTCGACGCGCAGCCCGAAACAGCGACGCTGCTTGTCGAGAAGCGCGACGGGGTGGCCGTCGGCGCGCTGACCGTCGTCTTCGACTCGCCCGCGGGCCTGCCGGCCGACCATCTCTACAGGTCGGAGCTCGACGCCCTGCGCGCAACCGGCCGCAGGCTGGCCGAGGTGACCTCGCTGGGGGTGGCGGACGAGGCCCAGGCCGGCTCCCAGGTGCTGGTCAGGCTCTTCAACTTCGCCTACTTCGTGGCGCGCGGCATCCGCGGCGCCACGGACTTCGTGGTCACGGTGAACCCGCGGCACGCAGGCTTCTATGAGCGCCTGATGCTCTTCCGCGAGGCCGGCCCGGAGCGAAGCTACGGCAAGGTGGGCGGGGCGCCGGCGCTGCTGCTCAGGCTCGACTTCGACGTCGCCGAGCGCCAGCGGGATGCGCGCTTGGCCGTTCCCGCCCGGCGCTCCATCTACCGGCAGTTCCGGGCGGCGCACGAGGACCCCGAAACGGTTGCGGCGCTCCGGCCGCTGCTGCGGCCCATGAGCCCGCAGGAGCGGGGGTACTTCTTCGCGGCCGAGGCCGGCCTTCCGGGCGACGCGAGTTCCAGGCAGCTCGCCCGCATCCACGAGCCCCGCGCATTCGCCATGCAGGGAGGGGCCTCATGAGGGCCTTCGTCACCGGATCGACCGGATTCCTCGGCATCCACCTGCTGCAGGAGCTCTCCCGCCAGGGCTGGGAAGTCGTGGCCTTCCACCGCCCGACCTCCGACCTGAGCGATCTGCGCGGACTCGCCGGCGTGACCTTCGCGGCCGGCGACGTTCGCGACGGCGATTCCGTGCTGCGGGCCATGCCCGAAGGGGTGGACGCGGTCTTCCACGCCGCGGCCTCCGTGGGCTTTCTCCGGCCCGGGGATGAGCGGAAGCAGTACGAAATCAACGTCGCCGGCACCCGGCACGTGGCCGCTGCGGCGCTCGGGAAGAAGGCCCGCCGCTTCATCCACACGTCGAGCGTCCTGACCTACGACTTCGACGGCGGCGGGCGGGTGACCGAGGCATCCCCCGCCACCAAGCGCACCGGGTGCGCCTACATCCACTCCAAGCACCTCGCCGACCTCGAGACCGAGAAGGCGGTCCGGCAGGGCCTCGACGCGGTCTTCGTCCACCCCTCGGCCATCTTCGGGGCCTACGACAAGGCCACCTGGTCCAAGATGTTCCGGGAGATCCAGCGCGGGTTGCACATCCCCGCCGCCCCTCCGGGAGCGGCCAGCGTCTGCCACATGCGCAAGGTCGCCCAGGCTCACCTCGGCGCCTTCCACCGGGGCCGGCGCGGCGAGCACTACATCCTGGGCGGGCCGGACGTGAGCATCAAGGACATCGCCCTGGAGATAGCTCGGATCCTCCATCGCCCCGGACCGCGGTTTGTGGTCCCGGGCTGGCTTTTCAGGGTGTTCGGCCGCATCGAGTACCGGATCTCCAGCCTGCTCGGCGTCGAGCCGATGGTCACGCCATCGCTGGCGGACATCCTCTGCGACACGGTGCTGTGCAGCTCGGACAAGGCCATCCGCGAGCTGGGTTACGAGCCGTCTTCCCTGCGGGAGATGCTGCTGGACTGCCACCAGTGGATGTTGGCCACCGGCCTGCTGCCCGGCCGCGGGGTCGCCCCGTCCCCCGCGGGAGAGCCGGCCGCGGAGCCGCGCCCCGGGCCGGCGGCCTGAGACCAACCGCCATGGTCGACGCCAGATCGCTGATCCGCCGCGGCCGGGCCTTCGAGTTCTACGCCCGGCACCTGTGGCGCTTTCACCGCCTGCTGGCCCGCGGCCATCTTCGCAGGCGCTGCGAGCGGTGCTCGGTTTCCGAGGCGTTCTCGCCTCTGGGGCCGGACGGCATCTGCGGGGAGTGCCACGCCCCCGCCAACGCCGCTGTGCGCCCCGGGCAGGAGCCCGACGGGCGGCCTGAAGCCCTCCGCGCCGAGCTCGACCGGCTGCTCCGCGAGCACCAGGGCAAGGGCCCCGGGCTCCACGACGCCCTGGTGATGCTCAGCGGCGGCAAGGACAGCGCGCTGCTGCTCCTAGAACTCCGCAGGCGGTATCCGGGGCTCAGGCTGCTGGCCCTGACCATCGACAACAGCTTCATGAGTCCGATCGCCCTGGAGAACTGCCGGCAGGTCGCCGAAAAGGTCGACGTGGACCTGGTCACGCTCAAGCCGGCCAGGTCGCTCTTCGAGAAGTCCTTCCGCTTCGCCTGCACCGGCATCGAGGCCGGCAAGGGGGCCTTCGAGACGGTCGACCGCATCGACGCCGACCTGGGCTTCTCGCTCGCCAAGATCTACGCGGCCACCCACCGGATCCCGCTGCTGATGAGCGGCCTGTCCTGGGCGCAGGTGGAGCGTCTCTTCGGAGTCCAGACCTTCGAGGTCCCGGCCGGACAGGCCATGGCCAAGGTGACTGCCACCCTCGGGACGGACCTGGCGGCCATCTACGCGCCGGAGGAGCTCGACTATTGGTGGGACCCGGGCCGCTTCCCGCGGGAGTCCTGGCCGCGCTTCATCCACCCCTTCTATGCCTGGCGCATCCCCGAGCAGGAGATCCGCGATACGGTCGTGCGGGAGGGCTTGATCGCGCCCGGCAACGACAGCCCTCTGCTGACCAATAACGTGCTCATCCCCATGATGGTCCTCAGGGACTACCTGCTGCTCGGCTACGCCAGCTTCGAGCCGGAGTTCGCGAGCCAGGTGCGCGCGGGCAAGGCCGACCGGATCTTCTGGCGGAACGTCTTCGAGATGCTCGAGCACTCCGCCAAGACCGGCTGGCTGCTCGGCAAGGAAGTCGACAAGCTGGCGAAAGGCATCGGCCTCACCCGGCAGGCCATCGGGATGAAAGGCCCCGTGAACGGATCGAGGCGCGGGCCACCTCGGCCCAGACCGTCGCCGGCTCGAGAGTCACAACCCGCCCGTAGCGCAGGGTGAACTCGAGCGTCTCGCCGCGGTCGAGCTTGACGGCGGTGAGCGTGTCCTTGGCGCGCCGCTTCTGCTTGGTGGCCATGCTGAGCGATGATACCCCGCCGGCCGAGGCGGTCAAGGAGGCCGGACGCCGCCAATATTACCACCAGTCCATCACCGGGGCTTTACCCAGAGGAGAGGACAGGATCGTGATGAGATCATCGATTCGCTGGGCGACAATCTCACTCGCACTTTCGAAATCAGCAGCCAAGCGCTCTGCCTTGAAACTGTCGGGGCAGCCATTCAGGCTTATCGCCGCATTCGAGACGGCTTCTCCAACATACCGCACGCTGAGGGTCTTCTTGAGGAACACAACATTGTCGGCGAGCCACGATTGGCGGTCGATGAATGCCCCGGTTTCCCAGAGGCAAGGAGGGCCTCCGCCCCGCTCCGGACTCCAGGGGGAGAATACTGGGTTGTCTGTGCTGAAGTACATGAGGCACGATGCATACTGCAGGACTGCATAGGCCTGGCCGCGGGTATGCATATCCCACCACTCCCGCCAAAGAGCAGGTATGCACGGGAATGCTGTGCCGAGAGCAGCTATCGAGTTGATCCATGCATACGGAGACGCCGCCATCCCTGAAAACGTAAGCTTGTTCTCCTGGTCGATCTTGTCCAGTATGGCGTCGCTCATGAACTTGGCGATGGCCTCATGCTGTTCGCGTGGCAAGAAGCCCGCGAACCCCTGCCGTTGTGCCAGAGCCGCCAGGAATTGCTCAACAAAGCCTTCATATCCTGAATGCCCGGATGCCTGCAGATTCACCTGCCATGCTTGCAGGCATTTGGGAATGACATACCGAAAGAGATCCAGTTGGATGTCCTCAATGTAAGTTAGGTCAAGAGCGTAGTCGTAGAGATCTCCAGCGGCAGCATTGCCCCCGCCGGGGGCGCAGAGACGCTGATAGTGACTTGGATCGTAGTCGAATGGCCGTTGGGTAAATGATCGGGGCGGCTTCGGCTTCCCAAGAGCCCTGAGCAACTCCTGAATATCAGCGCGCGAGGAGTTCTCGGAGTTCAGGGGACTAGCGCACACTGCGTGCCTTCTCCTATGTGCCCACGGTTGGCATCTTCCTCGTCTTCGATGCCGGCGCAAGAGGTTTCTCGCGTTCCGCGCGATTGACTATCACTTCCTTCTGCGCCGCCATGGACCATCTCCGTCGCTCTCGCTGGCGGAGTGCATCTGTCATTTAGAAAGACCCTAACCGTTGCTCCCCGTCGCCAGCCCCAGCGCCACCCGGCACGCCGCCAGGTAGTCAGCCACCACCAGGCTCTCGCCGGCCTTGTGCGCGTCTCGGCCGCCGGTGCCGAGCGTGACCGTGGGCACGCCGCGGGCGGTGAGCCAGTTGGCGTCGAGGCCGCCGGTGGCGACCTCGCGCTCGGGCTCCAGGCCCGCGGCGCGGACCGCGCGCGCGGCCTCGAGGACGCAGGGCTCGTTGGCCTTGAGCTTGAAGGCCTCGTACTTGGGGATCACCGTGAAGTCGACGCGGCCGCGCTTGCCGGCCGAGGTCCGCACGCTGCGCGCGGCGCGCTCGAAGGCCCCGCGGTAGGCGGCGACGATCTTCTTCCGCAGGCGCGGGTCGTGGGCCCGGGCTTCAGCGTGAACCTCCAGCCGGTCCATGACCACGTTGGTGGCCGATCCGCCCCGGAGGACGCCGACGTTGCTCGTGCCGCGGACACCGC
This sequence comes from Planctomycetota bacterium, assembly GCA_022703445.1. GTDB lineage: Bacteria > Planctomycetota > SZUA-567 > JAKLDR01 > JAKLDR01 > JAKLDR01. The sequence goes on from JAKLDR010000080.1 coordinate 21,364, forward strand.
GCTTCATGACCAGGCCATGCCAGCCGTTCCGGCGGAGGTCGGCCAGGGCCATCGCGAAGATGGCCGCGGCGCTCACGCCCTGCTCGGGGTGGCAGCCGGCGTGGCTGGCGATGCCGTGCACGGCGATCTCGAGGGCGTAGGCGCCGGTGGCCCCGACCACCAGCCGGTCCGGGCGGCTGCCGTCCCAGCTGAAGGCGAGCTCGGGGGTGCCGAGCGCGGACAGCGCGCCGAAGCGCGCGCCGCAGAGCCCCACTTCCTCCTGGACCGTCCAGAGGAAGGTGAGCGGCGGGTGGGGCAGTCGGCGCTTCAGGATCTCGAGCGCCGCGGTGAGGATCACCGACGACCCGGCGCGGTCGTCGGCGCCCAGGCCGGTGGCGCGGTCGGCCGGGACGATCCGACCTCCGCGGCGCACCGGCCGCGAGCCCTCGCAGAGCGGGACGGTGTCGATGTGGGCGACGAGCAGCCGGCGCGGCGCTCGGAGCGTCCCCGGCAGCTTGAAGACCAGGTTCCCGCTGTCCCCGCCGCCGTCCAGGTGCGGGCTCTTCTTGTGGGCGTCGTCGACGCAGAGCTGCCCAGACTTTGCCCCGGCGGCCAGGAGCTCGCGGCGGACCCACTCGACGGCCCGGCGCTCGCGGCCGCTCGGGCCGGGGACGGCCATAAGCTCCATGACACGCTTCAGGGCGGCTTGTTCATCGAATGGCGGTCGCCGCTGAGCTGTTCGGGGTGGCAGTCTGGACACGATCCGGTCCTTTCCGTGCTGGCGGGGCCCGAGCGCAGGAGTGCGCCCGCGCGAGGATTCTACGGCGAAGGCTCCGGAAAATCAGCGCCGATTGGAGGCATACGGCGGGCGCGGCACCAAGGCCGTCCGCGGCGGACAGACCTTCTCCGGGAGGCCTCGGCGCACGACCGATCGGCCTACCGGATATCCACAGTCTCCTCCGCCGCGAAGACCTTGTCGGCGCGCACGGCGCGGTGGTTGAGGGTGTCGCCGACGTAGACGTACTTGTCGCTGGCCCCCGCGAAAACCGGCCAGCCGAGCGGGATCTCGGGCTTGGGCTCGGCGCCCTTCGACAGGCTCAGGGCGTCAGGCGGTGAGCTTGTCGAACCGCTCTTCGGGCCCTGGGCGTCCCAGTTGCCGTAGCCGCCGAAGGAGAGGATCTGGTTGTCGGCGTTGTCGAGGAGCGTCACCTTGAAGGTCATCCCGTTGGGGATGTAGAGCCGGCCGTAGGGGTCGACGTCGAAACGCGGCCGGGCGCAGGTGCAGCACGAGCCGGTCGAGGCCCAGCTGCCCGAGATCGGCCCGCAGGCGGGGCTGTAGCGCCCGAGGGCGCCGACCGGTCCGTCCTTGCGGAACTCGCCGCCCTTGGGCCCGAACTTGTAGACCGTCCCGGTGGCCCCCAGGTAGGAGCCCTCCTTTTCGAAGCCCTTGGGGGCGACGTGGTCCTTGGCCAGGCCGAAGCGCATGAGGTAGACGTTGCCGGCCGGGTCGAGGCGCACGCAGGAGTCGATGCGCCCCAGGCCATCAATGAGCACCGGGATGGAGTCGGCGCCGGGGAGGGTCTGCGGCTTGCCCTTCTCTTGAGGCGCCTTGCGCTCGAAGGGGACCAGCTTGCCTTCGGCGTCGTGGACGATCACGTGCGACGGCCCGTCCCGGTCGATCATGGCGTAGACCCGACCCTGGCCGTCGACGTCCATCCCCGGCACGGACTGGCCGCGACCCATACGGCCCTCCACGAAACTCGCATCGTAGACGTTCTTCCCGGTGGACGCCACCGGCAGAGGCTTGAAGTCCCGGGTGTAGCGCATCACGTGGCCGTGCCAACTGCTCCAGCAGTAGATGTTCCCCCCGGGCCCGATGGCCACGTCCACGCCGCCGATCGGCGCGCGGCCGCCCTCGCCGGTCTCGCCGTTGTAGCGCCACACCTTGCCCGTGCCCGAGGTGATGTAGACCTGCTCGGTCTCGGCGTCCACGTCGCCGTAGCAGGCGAAGCTGATGGCGTCCTTGTCGGTGTTGAGGATGCTGCCGCCGGCGTCGACGAACTCCGCGCCGCGATCCTCGACGCGCACGAGCTGCGGCCCGCTGCCGAGCCAGATGGCCGGTGCGACGCCGGAGTCGTCCAGGGCCATGGAGTCGGGCGGGGTGCCCTTGAGCTGCAGCTTGGCCGCCACCTTGGCATCCGCCCCGCGGCCGGTCACCTTGAGGACCGAGGCCGCGCCCGGACGGAAGGAGGGGGCGGACTCGGAAACGGAGCAGGAGAGCACATAGAGCGCCCCGGTCTTCGAGCTCACCAGCACCTTGTCCGGCCAGGGCACCTTGGTGGCACTGAGCTTCTTGCCGTCGGGGTCGACCTCGACCACCTCCTGGTTGACCAGGTCGCAGACGAAGACGCTGCCCTTGGCGTCAACGTCGATGCCCGCCGCGGCGGTCCGGGTGTTGTGGTTGCTGGGCATCCAGTACTTGGCCTTGTCGAAGTCGGGCAACTCCAGGTCGCAGAGCTTCTCGGGATCGGAGCCGGGCTTGGTCAGGTCCTGCCGGTAGACGCGGCCCTGCGGGAACTTCGGGTCGACGTCCGAGGGCTTCCTGGCCGACGGGTAGGGCACGCCGGCCACGTT
>JAKLDR010000081.1 GCA_022703445.1 Planctomycetota bacterium
CCTCGGCGATGGCCAGTTCGTGCACGGGATCTACTTGGGAGTCGCTGCGCTGCGCCGGCACGCCGGGCAGACCGCCGCGCCGGCCGGGGCGCCGGCCCGGCCGGCGATCCAGGCCAGGTGGGCGGCCGGGGCGAAGGCCGCGCCGCAGTCGCGGCAGGAGGCCAGCGGCTTCTCCACGGCCGAGGTCGCGCCGGGCTGGTCCGGCCCGGTCCGCGCGGCGTCGAAGTCCCGCGAGAGGGCGATGCCCCGGCCGGTGATGCACGCGCGCTCGCAGGTTCCGCAGGAGACGCAGCGGCCGCGGTCCAGTACCAGCCGGCGGCGGAGCGCCCGGGCGTCGTCGCGCACGGCGATGGCCCCGGCCGGGCAGACCCGCGCGCAGGCCGCGCAGGCCACGCAGCCGTCGGCGGCGAAGGCCGCCAGGCCGCGGGAGCGCCGGGCGGGGGCCGGGTCGGGCGCCGCGCCGCCCTGGGGGAAGGCCGTCGTCGCGGCCCGGCCGGCCAGGGCCCTGAGCGCGTCCCGGAGCACGCTGGTCATGGTCATGGCGCTCAGCCCTCTTTCCGCCGGCTGCGGTCCTCGAGGTAGGCGTCGCCGGAGGCCCCCTCCCACTGGCGGACGCCGGAGCGGTGCGCGGCGCGGGCCAGCGCGTGGAGCGCCGTCGGTCCGGCGGCGAGCAGCAGGAGGGCGGCCAGCGCCGCCTTGGCGCCCAGCGCTCCGCCGGCCAGGGCCGCGGTTCCCAGCAGCGCCAGGCTGGCCCCCAGTCCGGCGCACTTGGCCGCCGTGCCCAGGCGGGTGTAGACGTCCGGCATCCTGATCAGGCCGATGCAGCCGAGCAGGGTCAGGGCGATTCCGGCGGCCAGCAGCACCCAGCCCAGCAAGCCCAGCACGAGGCGCAGCCCGTCACTCATCGAAGGGCCTCCCCTCCAGGTGCCTGGCCAGGGCGAGGGCCCCGGGCAGGACCAGGGCCGCCATGGCCAGGGCCGCGTTCATGTAGGCTTCCAGCCCGGTGACCAGGGCCAGGACCGCGCAGAGACAGGCCGCCGCCGCCCCCAGGACGCCGACGGCCGCGGCGCGGTCCGGCGCGCTCGGCCCGGCCGCCACCCGGTAGAGGCACAGGACGCACCCGGCCAGGAGCGCCAGGCAGGCCGCGCCGGCCAGGGCGGGGTGGTCGAGCAGCGGAGCGATCATTCGAAGATCCTCTTCAGCAGCCATTCGAAGCCGCCCAGCGCATCCTCCGGCCGCCCGGCCTCCCCATCGGACCCGGCCGAGGCCGAGTGGATGTAGAGGTCGGGCCCGACCGCGTCCACGACCAGCGTCCCGGGAATCAGCGAGATGGTGTGGGCCAGGATGCTCCGGGCGGTCTCGCTGCGCAGCGAGGTGCGCACCCGGACGATGCCCGGGGCGACCGGCAGCCGCAGGTGGAGCAGGCGGTAGGCTGCGTCCAGCGCGCCCGCGGCGCAGGCCGCGGCCAGGGCCGGGAGGTAGATCCCGAACCAGAGGTAGCGCAGCGGGTTCCGGCGGCCCCCGGTGCTGCGCGGGAAGGGCCCGCCGAAGAGCGCCGCGGCCAGGCCGGCGGCCAGCGCCCCGGCCACCAACTCCTGGAGCGCGCCAGGCGCCGGGCGCCAGCCGTCCGGGCCGGCCTGGAAGGGCCAGGCCAGCAGCACCCAGGCCGCGAAGCACAGCAGGAACTGGACCAGGCGGCTCATGGCCTCGGGCTCCCGATCAGCCCGCCCGCCCCGCCGGTCAGGGCCTGGGCGGCCGAGCCCAGCGCCTCGCGCAGGCCCGAGGGCATCAGGAAGAGCAGGCCCAGCAGCAGGCAGCCGGCGGCCAGCGTCAGCATCGCCAGGCGCTCCATCCAGGGCGCCTCCCGCGAGACGCGCAGGGCCCGGGCGCCGGCCGGCCCGAACAGGACGTGCTTCTGGAGCTTGACGAAGGCCGCCAGCGTGACCAGGCCGCAGGCGGCCATCGCCGCGGCCAGCGCCCAGCGGCCGGAGCTGGCCGCCGCCCAGACGATCAGCAGCCGGCTCCAGAAGCCCGCGAAGGGCGGCACTCCGGAGGAGGAGAGCGCCCCGGCTACGCAGGAGGCCCCCGTGGCCGGCATCCTGGCCCACAGGCCGCCCATCTCGCGGAGGTTGGTCGTGCCGGTCGCGCGCTCGAAGGCCCCGGCGCAGAGCGCCAGCAGGCTATGGGCGACGGTCTGCCCGGCCAGGTGCAGGACGGCCCCGGCGGCCGCCATGGCCGCGGCCGGCCCGGGGCTTCCGGCGAGGCTCATGGCCAGCCCGACGCCCGCCAGGGCGCAGCCGGCCTGGCTGACGGCGTTGAAGCCCAGCAGCCTCCGCAGGTCCCACTGGCCGGCGGCCATCAGCGCGCCGGCCGCCATGGAGGCCGTTCCCAGCCAGGCCAGGGTCGTGCCCAGCCCCGGCAGCGAGCCGCCGTCGAGGACCTGCGCGACGATGCGGATGAACGCGCAGGCGCCCATGGCCATGACCGCCGGCCCGGCCAGCAGCGCCGCGGCCGGGGCGGAAGCCGCGCCCGCCGCGTCGGGCATCCAGGCGTGGAAGGGGAAGGTCGCGATCTTCAGGAGCGCCCCGGCCAGCAGGAACGCGCCGGCCAGCAGCAGCAGCGGGTTCCCGGCCGCTCCGCCGCCGGCGGCGATCCGCCCGGCCAGTCCGCCCATCTCCAGGGTGCCGAGCGCCCCCAGGGCCAGGGCCAGGCCGAAGAGCAGGCAGAGCGAACCGAGCGCGCCGGTCACCAGGCCCTTGAAGGCCGCCTCCAGCGACTCGCTCCCGGCGCCGAATCCCACCAGGGCCATGGCGGCCAGGCCGGCGGCCTCCATGAAGACCCAGAGCGTGAAGAGATCCCCGGCGGTCAGGCAGCCGTTGATGCCCGCCAGCATGATCAGCAGCAGCCCGAAGAAACGCCCGGACCCGCCGCCCGGCTCCGGGCCGGACAGGGTGGACAGGGTGATCAGGAAGACGACCGCCGCGGTTGCGGCCAGCAGGAGCAGGGCCAGCCCGTCGGCGAAGAGGGGCACGGCTCCGGCCCCGGTCCCGACCCGGACGGAGGCCGGGCCGGTCATGGCCCGGAAGAGCGCCCCGGCCAGGAGCAGGTTGAGCGCCGCGGCGGCCAGCGCCGCCGCCCCGCCGGCTCCCCGCCAGGCCCGTCCCAGAGCCAGGGCCAGGAGCGCCCCGAACAGCGGGACGAGGACGGTCAGGAGCAGACCGATCCCGGTCGGGAAATCGCCGGGGCTCATCCGCGCAGCCTCCTGATCTCGGAGATGTCGGCCGTCCGGTGGCGGTCGTAGAGGCGGACGCACAGGGCCGCCGCCAGGATCAGGGTGGCCAGGCCGACCACGATCACGGCGGCGGCCAGCGCCGGCGCGACGGCCCCGCCGGTCGCGGCAGCGCCCGCGGCCGCGTCGGCGGCGGAGGCGGAGGCGGAGGCCGCCGGGTTCGCGCCCGCGGCCCCGGCTTCAGCGCCGCCCCGGCCCAGCACCGCCAGCAGCAGGCTCGCGGCGGTGCCGGCGATGCCCAGGCCCAGCACCATGCGGACAACGTTGGTCCGGACGACCGCGCAGCAGACGCCCGCGAGGAAGAGCGCGGTCAGCAGGAGGAAGGGCAGGGGCGAGCCGGTCATGGCTGCTCCCGCCCGCCGTCGGCGTCGCCCCGGAAGGCGGCCAGGGCCAGGAAGGCCCTGATCAGCCCCATCCAGACGGCCGCGCCGATGGTCAGGTCGACCACCAGGCCGCTTCCCCTGGCCAGCAGGCTGCCGGCCGGCCAGCGGCCGGCGAAGGCCTGGTCGGCGAAGAGCGTTCCGGAGTTGGCCAGCCCGGCCAGGCCGATGAGCGCCAGGCCGAGCACGGCCAGGGCCTGCCAGCGCCCGGCCAGGGCCTCGGGGACGAAGAGGCCCTCGGTGCGGCCGCAGGCCAGGACGAGCATCACGAAGGCGCCGGCCACGACCGCCCCGCCGGCCACGGCGCCGGCCGGCCGCTGGCCGCCGTGGACCATCGCGTAGATCCCGAAGGTCAGGACCAGCCCGGCGAGCAGCCGGGCGGTGTCCTTAACCAGCTGGCTCATCCCGCTCATTGGCGGGCTCCTTTCTGCGCAGCACGGCCGCGGTGCCGGCGACGGCGGCCAGCAGCGCGGCCATCAGCCCGACCGTGTCCCAGGCCCGGAAGGCGGCGGCCTCCGGGGCGCCCGGCGCCGCGGCTGGGGCGGTCGGCGGGCGGCCGGCTCCGGTCGGGGCGCCCGGCGCCGCGGAAGGAGCCGGATCGGTCCAGAGCAGGTCCGGCGCGCGCTCCCTGCGGACGCAGACGGCGGCGGCCGCCGCCAGGATGACTCCGGCGGCCAGCAGCCCGACCGCCGCCGCGAAGGTGCTGTGCCCGCGAGCCCGCCCGGCCGCGGCCTCGTCGCGCACCGCCGCCGACCGGAGCAGGATCACGGCGGCGATGCCCTGGGCCGAAGCCTGGAGCGCCGCCAGCCAGGGGTGGCCCAGCAGCAGGAAGGCCAGGGCCCCGCCGAGGCCCACCAGCCCGGAGGCGATCACCGCCGAGAGCGTCTCGCGCAGGACCGCGACGGCGACCGCCCCGAGGACCATCAGGGCCAGGACCGCGCAGAGCATCGTCTCGACGGGCATCACCGGTCCCTCACCCGGCCAGCAGCGCCGGCAGCAGGAGCGCCGCCAGGGCGGCCAGGAGCCCCAGCAGGCACAGGCCCAGGTAGACGGGCAGCGAGCCGCCGTGCAGCTCGCGGCCCAGGCCGATCAGCCGCTCGCCGGCGTTGCCGGCTATCTCGTAGGGGTCGAAGGCCCCGTCGGCCGCATCGCGCTCCAGGCTCCGGAACGCTCCGGGCTCGGCCGACGGCCCGAACAGCCCCGGGCCGTCCACGCGGGTCTCGGCCGGGCTGAAGGCCGAGGTCTCCCCGGAGTGGAACGGCCGCACCGCCCTGGACTTCAGGAAGGAGCCGGTCAGGAAGACCAGCGCCCAGTAGCCCAGGGCGGCCGCGGCCAGCGCGGCGGCCAGCAGCGGGCTCCAGTGGCCGCCGGCGGCCGGCGCGAGCTTCTGCTGCAGCGGCACGGTCCACAGCCCGCCGGCCGAGGCGGCCGGGGCGCCGCACTCCTGGGCGATGGGCGAGAGGAACCCGTTGACCAGCGGCCCGGGGGCGATGCCCGGCAGCAGGCAGGCGCAGGCCAGCAGGAGCATCGGCGCCCACATCAGCCAGCCGACCTCGCGGGCCTCGCGGCACTCGGGGCTGGGCGCGCCCATGAAGACGGAGTGCAGGAGCCGGACCAGGACGGCCGCGGCCAGCGCGCAGCCGAGGAGCGCGGCCGCCGCGAAGGCCGCGGCCGCCGGGCCGAGGGTCGAGGCCCCCGGCGTGAAGGCGTGCTCCAGCAGCCCGGCGCAGACCAGCCACCGGGCGACGAAGCCGCCGAAGAGTGGCGCGCCGCAGATGGCCAGTCCGGCGACCGTCATGGTCACCAGGGTCAGGGGCATCCTCCGGCCCAGCCCGCCCAGCCTGGAGAGCTCGGTGGTCCCCGCGCGGCGGGAGACGGCGCCCACGCACAGGAAGAGCAGGCAGCCGGCGACCGCGCCGTTGAGCGCCTCGAAGGCCGCTCCGGCGATGCCCAGGTGCCCGCCGGCGGCCAGGCCCATGACCGCGCTCCCGGCCGGGACCAGCATCAGGCAGGCGGCCAGCCGGCGCAGGTCGGTCTGGGCCAGCGCGGCCAGCGCCGCCAGGACAACGGTGGCCGCGCCCAGGGTCATCAGCGCCAGGCGGGTCCCGGCGGCCGGCGCCGCGCCGGACCACCCGTAGACGCAGAGCCAGGCGCGGGCCAGCAGGTAGAAGCCCAGCAGCCGGCCGAGCCCGGCGGGCACCAGGGCCATGACCGCGGCCGGCGCCCCCTCGGCGGCGCGGGGCACCCAGGCGTGCAGCGGCATGATCCCCAGGCGGATCAGGGCCGAGGCGGCGATCAGCGCGAAGGCCGCGGCGGAGAGCGCCCCGGGCACGGCGGCGCCGGCCGGGGTCCGCCCGTGGCCGGCCAGCTCGAAGATCGACAGCGACCCGCGCTCGGGCGCCGCGAGCAGGGCCGCCAGCCCCAGGAGCAGCGCGGCGTCGGCCAGCCCGGCGGTCACCAGGGTCCGTCCGGCCGCGTGGCGCGAGCGGTCGCCGCCGATGGTCACCAGCATGAAGAGCATGGTGCCGACCACGCCGCAGCCGACCAGGGCCAGCAGCAGGTGGTCCGCGGAGACGGCCAGGATCGTCCCGGACAGCGCCCAGAGCGAGCAGGCCAGGAACTCGCCCCGGCGGGAGTTGCCGGCCAGCGCGCCGGCGGCGTGGATCACGACCAGCAGCCCGAGCAGGGCGGAGGCCAGGACGGTCAGTCCCGAGAGCCTGTCCAGGTAGAAGTCGACGCCGGGGAGCGATGCCGCCCACGCCGGCCCGGTCGCTCCGGACAGTCCGGCATCGCCGGCCTCCCAGGGGCTGATCGGCCCGCCTCCGAGCGGGGCGGAGGCCGCCAGCATGGCCACCTTGGCGGCGCAGACCGCGGTCAGCGCCGCGAAGACGGCGGCCAGGAGCGGGCGCACCCCGCGGCCCACGGCCTCCGGCCAGATCAGCACGAGCAGGCCCCCGGCCAGGGGGATGGCGATGGCGGCTGCCAGCCACAGCCAGGGGATGGAGATGGCGTTGGTCAGCCACATCCAGGAGACCATCGGCTCCCCTCCCGCGCCCATCACTCGGCCGCCGCCAGGATCAGCGGCGCGTCGGCCACGGCCGCGCCGGCGGCCCGGGCCGCCAGCCCGGCCGCGTTGGCCTCGCGCGGGGAGCGGATCCGGAGCCGCTGCGGCCCCGGGCCCCCCGCGGAAATCACGAAGTGGAAGGCCTCGCCGCCCGGGGCCTCGGCCCGGCCGGCGGCCTCGCCCGGCGGGACCGCGCGCACCGCGGCCTCGACCGGCCCGGCGGGGATCCGGCGCGCCGCCCGGCGGAGGATGCGCGCGCTCTCGGCCAGCTCGCGGGCGCGCACCAGGGCGATGGCCAGCAGGTCGCCGCCCTCCTCGACGCAGACGTCCCACTCCATGTCGGCGTAGGCGGCGTAGGGGGCGTTGCGGCGGACGTCGATGGCCAGGCCCGCGGCCCGGGCGGCCGGCCCGACCGCGCCCAGCTCCCGCGCGGCGCGCCCGTCGAGCGCCCCGACGTCCTCCAGGCGGGGGCGGAGCAGCGCCCCGCCGCCGACCTCGTCGGCCAGGCGCCCGGCGGCCGGCTCCAGCCCGTCGAGCCAGGGGCCGAGCAGCCCGAGCTCTTCCGGTCCGGGGTCGCGGGCCGCGCCGCCGAGGCTGACCGCCCCGAAGCCCGCCCGGCTGCCGGTGAGCGCCTCCAGAACGTCGCCGGCCGGGCCGAGCAGGCCGCCGGCGCGCATGGCCAGGGCCTCGCAGCCCAGCGCCCGGCCCAGCGCCGAGACCCAGGCCAGGTGGTCGCGCACGCGCTCGACCTCGGCGAAGATGGTTCGAAGGTACAGGGCGCGGGGCGGCGGGCGGACCCCGGCGAGGGCCTCGACCGCCCCGGCGAAGGCCAGGGCGTGGGCCACCGCGCCGCCGCGCCCGGCGCGCTCGGCCAGGGCCAGCGCCTGGCGCCAGCTGCGGGACTCGGCGAGCTTCTCCAGGCCGCGGTGGGTGTAGCCGGAGCCGGACTCCAGGCCGGCGATGCGCTCGCCGTCGAGCCGCAGGGCGGCGCGCTCCGGCGTGCGCACGGCCGGGTGGAACGGCCCGACGGGCAGGATGGTCTTCTTCACAGCCGGTACTTCCTTCGCATCGGGTGGATGCCCTCCGGCCAGTCGTCGGAGAGCACCAGCCGGCGCATGTCCGGGTGCCCGCGGAAGGCGACCCCGAGCATGTCGCGGACCTCGCGCTCCGGCCCCAGCGCCGCGGGCAGCTCCGGGGCCAGGGACGGGATCTCCGGGAAGGCCGTGGGCAGGCCGGTCTCCAGCGTGACCACCGTCCCGGCGGAGTCGAAGCAGAACTGGTAGAAGAGCTCGATGGCCGAGCGGGTCTCGGTCCCGGCGACGTCCGCCAGGCGGGCGCCCATCCGGCCGCAGAGCTCCCGGGCGGCGGCGCCCAGGTCCCCCGGCGCGACGCGCACGCGGACGCGGCCGGGCCCGGCCTCGGCGACCTCCAGGGCCGCCGCCCCGAGCTGGGCGCGGATCTGCTCGGCCAGGTTCACGGCGCGGCCCTCCCGGCCCGCGGGCCCGGGCGGGCGGCGGCCAGGGCCTCCATCGCCCGGGAGATGCCCAGCAGGATGGCCTCCGGGCGCGGCGGGCATCCCGGCACGTGCACCACGATCGCCTCCGGGTCGGCCGCCCGGACGACCTCCTCGACGGTGCGCGGGGCGTTGTAGCCGCCGGCGAAGACGCCCTGCGAGACGGCGCAGGCCCCCACGGCCAGGACGACCCGGGGCGCGGGCACCGCCCGGCAGAGCTCCTGGAGCCGCGGCGCCGACTGCCGGGTGCAGACCCCGGTCACCAGCAGGGCGTCGGCGTGGCGGGGCGAGTCGACGACGGCCAGGCCCAGGCGCTCGATGTCCAGGCGCGGGGCCAGGAGCTCCAGGAGCGCCGGCGCGCAGCCCCCGCAGGAGCCGACGTCGGCCGGGTAGAGCCACAGGCTGCGGAGCAGGGCCTTCTCGGCGGCGGTCATCTCACACCGTCCCCCCCGGCAGGGCGAAGCGCGCGGCCAGGGCCGCGGCCAGGGCCAGCACCGCCGCGAGAGTCACCGGGCCGAGCAGCATCCGCAGGGCCTGGTCGACGCGCGCGCGCGGGCTCAGGGCGCGGACCAGGGCCAGGGCGAGCAGCACGCCGCCGAACCGCGCCGCGGACAGGGCCGCCTCGCCGGCGATGGCCAGGCCCGAGGCCCCCGGCGGGACGCAGCGGAAGCCGCCCAGGAAGACGATGGCCACGAAGACCGGCAGGACCACGAGCAGCATGGCCCGGCAGAGCCGCCAGGCGGCCAGCAGCGGCCCGCCGTACTCGGCGAAGACGCCACCGGCCAGCTCGCTGCCGGCCTCGGCGCAGTCGAAGGGGGCCGATCCCAGGCGGACCAGCGCCCAGGCCAGCGCCGCGGCGGCGGCCAGCCCCATGGCCAGCAGCTCGAACAGCCGAACCGTCCCCGACGCCTCGGTGGCCCTGCCCAGCGCCGCGCCGTCGAAGCTCAGGGCCCCGTCCGGCTTGCAGATCATGCCCTGGGGCGCGTCCTTCCCGGCCAGCTCCCAGAGCTGCATGGTGGCCCAGTGCCCGCGCACCAGGCTCCGGAGGTGCCGCTGGTCCGCGGCGTAGAGGTCGCGCGGCAGCCCGGGGTCGCGCGCGGAGGCCTCCTGGATGGCCCCCAGCCACAGCCGGGAACGCTCGTAGTCCAGGGCCAGCAGCCGGCGCTCGAGCTCCGCGTCCCAGGCCCGGGCGCGCGCCAGCTCCTCCTGGACCCGGTCGACGGCCGCGGGACGCTGGTTATCGGCGAGCCTGGCCATGCGCTGGGCGTTGCGCTCGCGCTCGGCCTGGAAGGCGGCGTGCCTGGCCGTCAGGCGCTCGGAGGCGGCGGCCGCGGCCGAACGGCCCAGGTAACGTGCGGGGGACTCCGGCCCGGCCCCGCGGAGCTCGAGCATCCGGTCCAGGCGCAGCGGGACGGCCGGGGCCAGGACCCCGACCGAGCCCGGGCCGGAGCGCAGCGGCGAACCGGGCACGGTGCGGGCGTCGATCTGCCGCTCCAGCTCGGCGGCCCGGCGCCTCTCGGCGGACGAGGCGGCCACCAGCGCGGCGGTGAGGGCCAGGAGCATGGGCAGCTCGGCGGCGACGGTCAGGCGCACCGCGCGGCCGGCGCCGAGCGAGGCGAAGGGGTTGTTGGAGGCCGACGCCCCGGCGGCCAGGGCCATGGGCGGCACGGCCAGCAGCGCGGCCACGACGATCAGGTCGCCGGCGGGCCCGTGGGCCGAGAGCCCCAGGTGCGAGGGCAGCAGCCCGTTCTGCCACAGGACCGTCGCGAGCAGCACGGCGGCGGCCAGGGATGCCGCGGCCAGGGCGGCCAGCGGGGCCAGTGCGAAGACCAGCCGGTTGGCGCCCTCGGGGACCAGCGTCTCCTTGCCGAGCAGCTTGCGGATGTCGCGCAGCGGCTGCAGCAGCGGCGGCCCGCGCCGGCCCTGCAGGCGGGCGGCCACCGCGCGCTCGAACCAGGCGGCCAGCAGCCCGGCGGCCGCGGCGGCCAGCGCGGCGCAGGCCAGCAGCGCCGGGTGGATCCAGGCGCCGTCAGCCCGCACGGGGTGCCTCCAGGCGCCTGGCGAGCGACGGGCAGGTGGCGGTGCAGGCCGGCTCGAGGCCGTCGACGGCGCGCCCCGCGCAGAGGTCGCACTTGACCGCCACGCCGCAGCGGAGCTCGTCGGCCATGGCGCCGTACGGGCAGGCCAGGACGCACGACCGGCAGCCCACGCAGGGCAGCGGGTCGAGCACCACGGCGCCGCGGCCGTCGCGCCGGATGGCGCCGGAGGGGCAGGCCCGCAGGCAGGGGGCGTCGGCGCAGTGCCGGCAGACCGAGGGCAGCCCGGCGCCCGGCCCCGTCCCGGCGAAGCGCACCGCCCCGGTGCCGCCGAGCGCGCGCGCGCAGGCCGTGGCGCAGGCGGCGCAGCCGATGCAGCGGGCGGGGTCGAGGACCAGCCGTCTCACGGTCAGCACACCAGCACGCCGGTCAGCGCCGAGCGGTACAGCGGGTCGGAGGGCTCGCGGGCGGTCCAGGCCGCCAGCGGGACGGGGTCGGCGCTGGCCGCGGCGCGCACGGCCTCGGCGGCGGTCATCGGCCGGGCCTCCGGGGAGGCCGGGCGGCCGGAGAGCTCCCGGCCCAGGTGGCGGGCCAGCCCGCGCAGGATCCATCCGTAGTCCTGGGCCAGGCCCGGGGCCGCGGCGGCTCCGGACTTCTCGGCCCACAGCCTGGTGGGCAGGGCGAAGCCGGCCGCGCGGACGGTCGGGTTGTCGAAGGGCGCGGCCGCGACCAGCAGCTGCAGCTTGGAGAAGGCCCCGCCGTAGACGCCCGCGGCGGTGACGGCGTCGCAGCCCAGGGCCAGGACGCCGCGCAGGCGGTTGTCGCGCACCGCCCGGACCAGGCCGGCGAAGTCCTCCGCCGGCCGCCAGGCGGCCAGGGCGGCGCGCGCGCCGGCCGCCTCGGTCAGGGCCAGGAAGGAGGCCGAGGGCGCCAGCGCCTCGGCGATCAGCCGGGCCAGGCGCACCGCGACCGGGTCGGCGCTGGCGGCGATCACCGCCACGGAGCGGGCGGCGATGAGCGCCCTGGCGGCCTCGGCCGCGGGGCCGGAGACGCCGGGGTCCGCCCCGGCGAGCGCGGCCAGGACGCCGGCGGCCTCGGCGGGCGGCTGCCGGCCGGCGGCGGCCAGGGCCGCCAGCAGCGCAAGCGCCGCGCGGCGCTCGGAGGGACCGGAGACCTTCAGGGCCGCGACCCGGGCGGTGATCCCGGCGTCGCGCCCGACGGAGACCAGCCCGCGCCAGGGCGCGCCTCCGCCGGCCGCGACCAGGCCCCGGGCGGCCACCGGCGCGAGCGCCAGGACGTCGCCCACGGCCAGGACCGCGCCGGCCGCGCCGAGCGCCGCCGGGTCGGCCTCCGGGACGGCCGGGCCGGCCCCGGCCTCGGCCAGGACCGCCGGCTCGTTGCCGTGGAAGCCGATGGTCGCCGGCGCCCGGCCCAGGCACTCGGCGGCGAAGCTGCCGGCCAGAGCCGCCTCCTCGGGGGTGGCGTCGGGCCCGATCACCAGCCCCAGCGAGCCGGAGGGCAGGCGCCGGACGGCCTCGGCCAGGAGCGGCAGCGCCTCGGCCCAGCGCGCGGGCCGGCCCTGGACGAGCGGCGTGTCCAGGCGGCCGGGAAGGTTGAGGAGTTCGCAGGCCAGGTTGCCGCGGGCGCAGAGCGCGCCGCCGGTGGCGGGGTTGGACGAGTCGAAGTCCGCGCGGACCGGGCCGGCGCCGCCGGCCCCGGCCGAAGCCGTGAGCGAGATGGTGCAGCCCAGCGAGCAGAAGGGGCACGCGGCGCGATGGCGGATCACGTCCTGCGGCTCTCCTTAGAGTGCGTCCGTAAATCTGGGTGGGGCGCGTTGGGGACGCCGCCCGGCCGGGCGCAAGGCGCGGCGACGCAGGCGGTTCGGCAGAGAACCGTCGAGGAGCCGCAACGCCGCGAACGGCCGGGCGCCGCCCCAACCCTCCGGGCCGGGGGCGGCAGGGCGCGGGCCTTCGTTGCTCGTCGTCGCCGTGTCGCTTTGGACACTTGCTTCTCCTCGCGCCTCGGCCGGCGCCCTGTCGCCCGCCGGCGCGCCCCGCCCAGGTTTACGGACGCACTCTAGAAAGAAGTGAGCGGCTGCCGGGCCGATATGCTATGGTCCCGCGAGGGCGGTGTCAATGGCGAAGTTGGCCGGTTGCGGGTTGCCGGTTGCGGGTTGCCGGTTGCGGGTTGCGGGTTGGAGGTTGGAGGTTGGAGGTTGGAGGTTGAGGGCTGTTCCCAAAGCCCAAGGCCCAAAGCCCAAAGCCCGCCCCAGGGCCATCCGTTCCGAAAGCCGAAAGCCGAACGCCGGCTCCCGCGCCTCCGGTCCCCTACGACCCCGTCACGACAATCGTCTGACTGCCCCCGGCGGCGGCGTCTGCGGCGCCGGCCACGCCGGCCATGGTCACGGCGGTCTTCCTGGTCGTGACCGTGCCGTCGCCCAGCTGGCCCTTGGCGTTCGAGCCCCAGGCCTTGACCGTCCCGTCCGAGAGGCGGGCCACGCTGTGGGCGCTCCCGGCCGCCACGGACATCGCCCCGCCCACGCCGGTGGCCGCCACCGGGGTCTTGCGGGTCGTGGTCGTCCCGTCGCCGAGCTGGCCGCCGCTGTTCCGGCCCCAGGCCCGGACCGTGCCGTCGGAGAGCAGCGCCAGCGAGTGGGTACCGCCGCCGGCGAGCATGTTCACCCCGGAGCCGAGCCCCGAGACGGCCACGGGAGTCTTCCGGACCGTGGTCGTGCCGTCGCCCAGCTGGGCGGAGGCGTTGTCGCCCCAGGCCAGCGCCGCCCCGGCCGTCGTGACCGCCAGCGAGTGATTGAGCCCAGCCGCAATCGAGCCCACCCCCGAACCAAGGCCCGAGACCGCCACCGGCGTCTTCCTGGTGGTCACCGTGCCGTCGCCGAGCTGCCCCTTGGCGTTCGAGCCCCAGGCCAGGACCGCCCCGCCGGAGGTCAGTGCCAGCGAATGCGTGCCGCCGGCGGCGACGGCCGTCACCCCGGCGAGCCCCGGCACGGCCACGGGCGACTTCCTCGTCGTCGTCGTGCCGTCGCCGAGCTGGCCCTTGCCGTTACTGCCCCAGGCCATGACTGTGCCGTCCGAGAGCAGCGCCAGCGAGTGGCTGCCGCCGGCCGCCACGGCCACGGCGCCGGAGAGCCCCGGCACGGCCACCGGCGTCAGGCGCATCGTGGTGGTGCCGTCGCCCAGTTGGCCGGAGGCGTTGGCGCCCCAGGCCAGCACCGTGCCGTCGGACTTGAGCGCCAGGGTGTGGCTCTGGCCGGCGGAGACCGCGATCACGTCCGAGGCCCCGACCGCGGCCACCGGCAGCCGGCGGGCCGTCTTCGTCCCGTCGCCGAGCTGGCCTGAGGAATTGGCCCCGGTGCCCGCGACCGAGCCCTCGGCCGGCACCACCGTGATCGTCACCGTGGCCACGTTCGAGTCGGCCTGGCCGTCGTTCGCCTTGAAGGTGAAGCTGTCGGCGCCCCAGTAGCGCGCGGCCGGCGTGTAGGTCAGGGCCGGGGCCGTGCCGGAAAGGGTGCCGTGGGCGGGGGCGGAGACTACGGTGTAGGTCAGCGCCTGGCCGTCAGGGTCGGTGGCAGCGAGGGTGATGGCCTTGGCGGTTTCCTCGTCGACCTCCACCGACTGGGCGTTGGCGACGGGGACGGTGTTCGGGACCGTCACGTTCCATGTCAGGCTGGCCGAGCCGCCGTGGCCGTCGGAGATCGTCACCACGATGGTGTGCGCCCCGATGTCGGCTCCCACCGGACTGTAGCCCATCGTGTCGACCGCCACGGGGACGTTCTCGCCGTCGAGCGTCCAGGCGTAGCTGAGCGTATCGCCGTCCTCGTCCCAGGCCTCGACGCTGAAATCCTGGGTGGCGCCGACCGGCACGGTCACCGGGTTGTCAGGGCTGAAGGACGAGACCAGCGGATGGTGGGCGAAGGTGGCGGCAACGGTGTGGCCGGCGGTCACGTTCGTGAAGGTGTAAGTGGCCACCGGGCCGACCGACGCACCGTCGACGAGGACGTCGGATATGACGTGGCCGGCCTCGGAGGTGATCGTGAAGGTGCAGTCCTCGTGCTCGGCGACGACCACCGCGCCGGAGGGGTTGATCGAGCCGCCGGCCCCGGCCGACGCGGTGACAGTATTCGCCGGTCCGGCCGTGGCCGTCAGGCTCACGGTGGAGATGGAGGCCTTGCCCGCGGCGTCCGTGGCCACCAGCCTGAAGGTGAACAGGTCGGCCACGTCCGGCCGGAAGGTTGGGTTGCGTGCCGTGGAGGACGAGAAGGCGGCCGTAGACCCGGACGGCCGGCGGATGACCGTCCATTGCCAGGCGGTGGCGGTCTGCGGGGCTGTGTCCAGCTGCCGCAGGGCGCCGACCGCACAGGAGGCCTGGTCGATGGTGGCCACGTCCGCGAGGGCGGGGACGCACTTGCGGATGCTTTGGTTGAACGTGTCGGCCACGTACACATTCCCGGCGGAATCGGCGGCTACGGCGCCGGGCAGATTGTCCCAGCGTTGGAGGAAGAATCGCGTGGTGTCGCCCGTACCGTCTACAAAACTAGAGCTCTGTGGATGGCCTGCTACTGTCGTGACCGCGCCGGCAGGCGAGATCTTCCGGATGGTGCAGTTATAGCAATCGGCCACATACACGTTTCCGTCGGAGTCGACGGTCACCCCGCCGGGAGCGGTGAAGCGTGCATTGCTGCCTATGTCGTCCTCAAACCCAAAGCCTCCGCCGATGGTGTTCCCCGCCAGCGTTGTTACTTCTCCGGCCGGTGTGATCTTGCGGACCGCATTGTTGCCTGTGTCGGCCACGTACACATTGTTGTCCAAGTCCGTCGCCACGCCGCATGGGTAACGGAATCGTGCCGCATTGCCCGTGCCGTTAGCGCTGCCAGACGTGCCGGCCAGACCGGCCAAAGTGGTCACCGCCCCGGCCGGCGTGACCTTGCGGATCGTGTGGTTGTCCCGGTCAGCCACATAGATGTTCCCATCGGGGCCCACGGCCAGCGCGGAGGGGCGATAGAACCTCGATGCATTGCCCGTCCCGTCAGAACCGCCGGGGTTTCCTGCCAGACCGGCCAGTGTGGTAACCACTCCGGCCGGCGTCACCTTTCGGATCGTATGGTTCTCATAGTCGGCCACATACAGAATGCCGTTGCCATCCGCAGTAACCCCGGACGGGGCGTTGAACCGCGCCGTGTCGCCTGCGCCATCCGTGCTGCCGGAACTACCTGCCAGACCGGCGAGTGTGGTCACCGCCCCAGCCGCTGTGATCCGGCGGATAGTGTGGCGGTTGCGGTCGGCCACATAAGCATTGCCGCCGGCATCCACGAACACGCCGGACGGTCCGCTAAACCGTGCTGTGACGGTTGTGCCATCCTCGCGTCCGCCACCGCCGGCCAGGCCGGCGAAGGTCGATGTCTCTCCGGCCGGCGTGACCATGCGAACTGTGTGGTTGCCGGTGTCGGCGACGAATATCGTGCCGCTGCTCGCGGCCACGGCCACGCCGCATGGCGCTGAGAATCGCGCGGTGCTGCCCGCGCCATCGGCCTTGCCATAGATGCCGGCTGAGCCTGCCAGGGTGGTTACATCTCCGGCCGGCGTGACCTTGCGAATCGTGCAGTTGGAGCTGTCGGCCACGTAAAGGTTGCCGCCTGAGTCCACCGCCACATCTCCTGGGGAACGGAACCGGGCTGCGGCGCCGTTTCCGTCGGAACTGCCAAAGTTCCCATACGAACCGGCGAGGGTGGTGACCTCCCCGGCCGGCGTGATCTTGCGGATCGTATACATGCTGGCCACGTATACACTGCCGTCCGTCCCTGCGTCTAAGCCGTATGGTGCGTGGAAACTTGCCGCGGTGCCGGTCCCGTCCGCACCGCCACTGTTTCCGGCCGAACCGGCGAACGTAGTTACCTCGCCGGCCGGCGTGATTTTGCGGATCGTGTGGTTGCCGGTGTCGGCCACATACACGATGCCGTCGGCATCGACAGCCACGCCGGATGGATTGTAGAACCGGGCCTCGCTGCCAAGCCCGTCGGCAGTGCCGCTGGTGCCGGCTGCGCCGGTGAGCGTGGTGACGACCCCGGTCGGGCCGATCTTACGGACGGTGTGGTTGCCTCGGTCGGCCACGTAGACGTTGCCGCCGGAGTCCACGGCCACGTCATACGGATTGTTGAAGCGTGCAACGCTGCCGGTGCCGTCGGCACTGCCGGAGCTCCCGGCCAACCCGGCCAGGGTGGTCACCGCGCCGCTCGGCGAGATCTTGCGTATAGTGTGGTTCTGGGAGTCTGCCACGTAGAGGTTGCCGCCGGCATCCACCGCGACATTGCGCGGACTGTTGAACCGTGCGGCATTGCCAGTTCCGTCCAGTGCCCCCGGCGATTCCGCCGGCCCGGCGAAGGTGGTTGCGGTCATTAGGGTGGTTCTGGATACAGGCGCGAAGATGGCCGTAATGGTATGATTGGCGGTCACGTCCAGGAATGTGTAGTTGGTCACGGTGCCGACTGATACCCCGTCTATCAGCACGTCTGTGAGTTGGTTGTACGGAAACGCGGTTATGGTGAAACCCTTCCACTCGCCATGGGTGATGTAGAAGGTTCCAGACGGGATTATGAAGCCGCCGCCCGTTGCGGAGGCGACAATGGTTGAGCCAACGCGCAGATCTACGGTTGTGATGGCAAGCGTACCCAGCGCATCGGTGGCGCGCAGCCTGAAGGTGTAGAGGCCGCGGGCATCAGGCGTGAAGGTAGGATTGCGCAGGGTTGTCGAGGACAGGTTGGCGGTCGAGCCGCATGGGCGCCGGATGATGCTCCACTGCCAGGACGTTGCTGTCTGGGGGGCCGTATCCAGTTGACGGGGATCCCCTGTGATCCCTGTGGCCTGGTCTATGGTGGCTGCGTCCGCGATACATGCTGTGCCCTTGCGGATGCTGTTGTAGTCAGATACGTAGAGAATGCCGTTTTGGTCAACTGTGGAGTTGCATGGCCCAAAGAAGCGAGCGGCAGGTCCGGTCCCGTTCATGCTACCCGCAACCCCGGCCAGACCAGCAAGCGTTGTGACTTCTCCAGCCGGGGTGATCTTGCGCATGGTGTAGTTTGAGGCATCAGACACGTATAGGTTGCCGTTTGTGTCTACGGACACGTCATATGGTCTGTAGAACCTTGCAGCATTGCCCGTTCCATCCGCACTGCCAGAGGTCCCAGCCAAACCAGCCACGGTGGTTACAACTCCGGCAGGGGTAACCTTGCGGATGGTGTGGTTGTAAGTATCGGCTACATACACGTTGCCATCATTGTCTACTCCCAGGCCACGGGGGTAGTAGAAGCGGGCGGCGTTGCCCGTGCCGTCGGTGCTTCCAGACGTGCCGGCCAGTCCTGCCAGAGTGGTTACCACGCCTGCTGGCGTGACCTTGCGGATGGTGTGCTTGTCGCTGTCGGCCACATACACGTTGCCATCGCTATCCACGGCCACATCCCACGGAGAATAGAACCGCGCTGTGCTGCCCGTCCCGTCCGCAGTGCCACCGTTCCCGGCGGAACCTGCCAAAGTTGTCACCTCTCCGGCTGGTGTTATCTTGCGGATAGTGTAGTTGTACCGGTCGGCAACGTAGACGTTGCCACTAGCGTCCAGGGCTACGCCGCTGGGGTAGTAGAATCGCGCGGCACTGCCAGTGCCGTCGGCACTACCGTAGCTGAGGGAGGAACCCGCCAGGGTCGTGACTTCCCCGGCCGGCGTCACCTTGTGGATGGTGTGAGCAGTGGTGTCGGCTACGTATACGTTGCCGTCGGCATCCACGGCTGCGCCGCACGCAGAGCGAAATCGCGTGGGGGCTCCCGCGCCCGCACTCTCGATAGATCCTGCCAACGTGGAGACATCTCCTGTTGGCGTGATCTTGCGAATCATGTGGTTGTAGCTGTCCGCCACATACGCATTGCCTGCGGTATCCACGGCTACACTGCGGGGGGTGGAGAATCGTGCTGCAGGGCCTGTCCCGTCGGCACTGCCGCTATTGCCAGCTGAACCTGCTATGGTCGTAACTGCTCCGGAAGAGGCAATCGTGCGGATTGTCTGGTTATTCATGTCAGCTACGTACACACTGCCATTTGGGGCCACGGACAAGCCGCTCGGGTAGCTGAACTGGGCTGCGGTGCCAGTACCGTCTGCACTGCCAGAGTTTCCTGCCGAACCAGCCAGAGTTGCGACCACCCCAGCTGATGTGATCTTGCGCATGGTGTGGTTTAAGGCATCAGACACGTATACGTTGCCATCCGTATCAACGGACACATCAACTGGCTCATAGAACCTTGCGGCGGCGCCAGTTCCATCCACGCTGCCGGAGCTCCCAGCCAGACCGGCCACGGTGGTTACCACTCCCGCAGGGGTAACCTTGCGTATGGTGTGGTTGTAGGTATCGGCTACGTATACATTGCCGTCACTATCTACTCCTACGCCACGGGGGTTATAGAACCGCGCAGAGTTGCCAGTGCCGTCGGTGCTTCCAGACGTGCCGGCCAAGCCGGCCAGAGTGGTCACCACGCCTGCCGGTGTGATCTTGCGAATCGTGTGATTGGATGTGTCGGCTACGAAGGCGTTGCCGGTGTTGTCCACGGCCACGTCCCATGGAGAGTAGAACCGTGCAGTTCTATCAGTGCCATCCGCGTTGCCGCTGTACCTCGCCAGACCAGCCAGCGTTGTTACCACTCCAGACGGCGTAATCTTTCGGATTGTGTGGTTGTCGGTGTCGGCCACGTAGACGTTGCCGGCGCTATCCACAGCTACACCGTGGGGATTCGAAAAACGCGCGGCACTTCCCGTCCCATCAATCGCCCCCGGCGACTCCACCGGCCCGGCAAGAGTGGTTACAGTCAGACTCTCCCCTGCCATCGCGCCCGCCTGGACGCCCAGCAGTCCGCCGGTGCCGATGCCGATGGCGAGGGCGATCGAGGCTGTGAGGAGGCTGCGCAGAGAACCGGCTATTCCCGGGCTGAACCGTTTCATGAAGACCTCCGGCGTTCTGACCTTTAAGTCCGGCCTACTACGGATGTTACGCCGCCGCCGGGGGCTTGTCAATGGGGAAGTTGCGACGGGTGGAAGATTGGGCTTTCGGCATTCGGCTCAACGGCGGAACTCTCGCAAAGCCGCCAAGACGCAAAGAACGGCAGCTTTCCTCCCGCTACAGGAAGAAACCGTAGCTGTCGTTGTTTCCCTTGGCGCCTTTGCGGCTTCGCGTGAGGATGCTGTCCTCAAGCGCCGAAAGTGTCACGCACCCCGGTCGTTCCGAAAGCCGGCCGTCGGCTCAGTTGCGGGTTGCGGGCAACGGACCTCAGACTGTTCCCAAAGCCCAAAGCCCAAGGCCCAAAGCCCAAAGCCCGCCCCAGGGCCATCCGTTCCGAAAGCCGAAAGCCGAAAGCCGAACGCCCCGTCCTCCCATCCCCCGACGTTCTTGAAAACCCCGGCGCTTCCGGTACAACCCCGGCAGGAGGACCTTCCCCCATGCCTTCTGCCAACGCCAAGTTCACCCTGACCGCCTGCGGCGAGTGGGTCGCGCACGACCCGCTGGGCCGGCCCCGGGCCGTCGACGGCGCTCCGGAGCTGCTCGGCTCGCCGGTGCGGCTGGCCGCCGCGCGGGGCGGCTACGCCTCGTTCCGGCTGCTGGTCCGGGGGCGCGGGCGCTACCGGCTTTCCGCGGAGGCCTCCGGCGGGCTGGCCGTCGACCTCTACCGCGCCTGGTACCACCGCATCAAGCCGCGCGGCCGGCCGGCCGAGTACTGGCCCGACGCGCTGGTGCCGCTCGCGCCCGGCGCGGGCCTGGAGCTGCCCGACCGCGACAACCGCATCCCCGGGCAGAAGGTCCAGGAGTTCTGGGTGGACGTCTTCGTCCCGGCCGGCGCCCGGCCCGGCGAGGTCCCGGGGAAGATAACCCTGCGCTCCGGAGCCGGCGCCGGCCCCGTCGAGCTGCCGCTGGCCGTGACCGTGCTCCCGGCGCGGCTGCCCGCCGAGCCCTGCGTGGCCATGGACAACAACTCCTACGGCTGCCGCTGGCTGCCGGGGATGTACCCGGGGCTCTTCGGCCCGGGCCGCCCCAAGGAGAGCGCCGGCTTCTGGCGGACCAGCATCGGGCTGCTCCACCACTACTACCGGATCAGCCGCGAACACCGCACCGTCTTCCACAACCTGGGCTACGGCCACTCCGGCCAGATGGACCCGATCTACGCGCCGAAGGTCTCGGGCGCGGGGCGAGCGCTCAAGCTCGGCGGCTGGGGGCTGTTCGACGCCCACTACGGCCCGCTGCTCGACGGCCGCGCCTACCGCCGGGGCTCGCCGGGGCTGCCCGGCCCGCGCACCGCGCCGCGGCCGGCCTGGGGCGTCTACACCCCGGTCAACCCCGACTGGCCCGCCAACTACCTGTGGTGGGGCGAGCCCGGCTACGAGGCCGAGTTCGTCCGGGGCCTCGCCCAGTTCGACGCCCACCTCCGGGCCCGGGGCTGGACGAAGAGCCGCATCGAGTTCTTCTTCAACCACAAGAAGCGCTACCGCTGGTACGAGTGGGACGGCGACGAGCAGAAGTACGCCAAGGACAACGCCCGCCACCAGGACATGATCGCCCTCTGGGAGAAGGCCACCGCCGGCAGCCGGGCCAACTGGGTCTACCGCGCCGACGCCAGCTGGCAGATGAAGCGCCAGTTCGAGGAGCTCGGCGGCCACCGCAACTTCTGGGTCTGCGGCGGCTTCGTCAGCTGGTACCCGAAGGAGATCAAGGCGGTGCTGGCCCGCGGCGAGCACGTCTGGTGGTACGGCGGCTACCCGCCGATCCAGATGGCCTCCAGCGCCGTCCTCCAGAACCTGTGGCTGACCTGGGCCCGCGGCCTGCAGGGCTTCTGCCACTGGCTGGCGGTCAACCCCGGGCCGGACCCCTGGTTCGACTGCAACGGCGCGGCCACCGGGCCGATCTACCCGGGCGCGCGCTTCGGCATCCCCGGGCCGCTGCCCTCGATCCGCCTGAAGATCCTGCGCAACGGCATCCAGGACATCGACCTGATCGACTCCGCCGCCCGCCGCCGCAAGCGGCTGGGGGCGGTGCGCGCGGAACTGGGGCGCAAGGTGCCCATCGTGCTCTGGGAGAAGCCGCCGGCCGCCGCCAGCAAGCTGCCGCCCGAGGACTGGGACAGCGAGAACCTGGCCACCGAGCACGAGCCGATCATGGAGGCCCGCAAGGCCCTCCGGCCCGACTGGTGGGGAACCGTGCGCCGGCGCGCCGTGGCCATGGCCGCGGCCTCTGGGGAGGTGCGCTGACATGGCTCGTCCGACTCTCAAGAAGATGGCCGCCGAGCTGCGCGAGGCCGCCCGGGTGGCCGCGGTGATGGTCGACGGCGACCTGGCCGGCCGGATCGTCAGCCAGCGCTCCTGGCACTACATCCGCAACCCCAACCCCAAGTACCGGTTCATGACCGGCGACTACTTCGACGTCGACCACGCGAACTTCCTGCTCATGAAGAAGACCCTGCTGCGCCTGGGGCGGCTGGTCGGCTTCCCCTGCGGGACGTCGCTGTGGCTGCCGGTGCCGGGGCTGAAGGGGCGGCAGGTCACCTGCGCCGTCCAGAACGGCAAGCTGCACCGCTACTACCGGTTCGGCGCGGGCTCCCAGCCGACCCCGCCGGAGATGGCCCGCTGCCTGCGGACCGGGCAGGTCACCGCCGCGCCGGCCCACCCGGATTACGTCGTCTTCCTGGCCCCCGTCCGCGACAGCCTGGGCGACGTGGTCGGGGCCGTCGAGTTCTGCAGCCCGAACCCCAAGTCCGCCGCCATGGCGCCGGCGTGGAGTTGATTCCCCATCCGTTCAGGTCCCCTCTCCCCCTGCGGGAGAGGGCCAGGGTGAGGGGCGCTGTCCCCTAACCGGCTGTGTGTCGCGAGGACGCCGTACTCCGACAATGCGGACTTGGCGAGACAGACATCAGGTTCGGCCCGGTTCTTGCTCCCTGACACGCCGTGAAAGCACGCGCAGACTGGAGACAATTCGCGACTTGCACCGCGTTGGTGCAGGTCCTGCACCAACCCGCGTGCCTGACGGTGAACGCGGGGGCTCCCAGGCGCTGTTTTGTCAGCGAAAAGACCCCGGAAGTCGTTGACGCCGATCCTCCGAAAACTACAATGTCCGCGCACCTCTTGATCGACACCCTGCCTGGCAAACAGTGATGAGCGGGAAGGAAGAGGCGGTAATGCGTCAGTGGTTGCGCGTGGCGGTATACGGGGCACTGGCCATCCTCGTCGCCGTGGCCGTCTACTTCGTGAAGAACCCTCCGTTCTCGACCGAGCCTTCGCCGCGCCTGGATGTGCCGTACTCCCCGCCGCCGACCAAGGCTCCG
The DNA here is from genome assembly GCA_022703445.1 of Planctomycetota bacterium. GTDB lineage: Bacteria > Planctomycetota > SZUA-567 > JAKLDR01 > JAKLDR01 > JAKLDR01. The sequence continues at coordinate 22,641 of JAKLDR010000081.1, forward strand.
GAGATGGCCACCTTCGCCAATCGCGAGGCGCCATATGAGAAGCGGGTGACCGCGGACATCGACAGCCGGCTGCCGGAGACGAAGAGCACCCTGGACTCCAGCGCGGCGATCCAGGTGCTCATGGACACCAAGGATGACGATGCCGTTCGTAACGAGGCGGCGAACCTGCTTCGCCGCTCGGCCTGCAAGGACCTGAGCAGCCGGCTGACCCGGATACTCTGGAACCCGCAGGAAGGCGAACGCTTCCGTTCGTTCTGCGTTCAGCACCTGTGGCTCAACCTTCCCAAGGCGGGAGAGGCCGAGAAGGCTGAGATCATGGCCACGCTGCACAAGTGCCTTGCCGACAAGCATCTGGCCGTGCGCCGCGAGGCGCTCTTGGCCCTGGTCCGCGAGAAGGACGCCCAGGGCTCGGAACTGGCCGTGAAGTGGCTGTCCGCGCCGGAGGGTGCCGAGGCGCGCGACTTGGCAATCCACTCTGTGTACGAACTCGGGCTCAAGGAGCGGATCCCCGAGGTCCGCAAGTGCCTCGCCGACCCGTCCGATCCGGTGCGCATCGCGGCCATCGTGGTCCTGAGCCAGTGGGGCGACGAGGCCAGCCGGCCAGCCATCGAGGAGGCGGCCAAGTCGAAGTCCTACCGGCTGCAAAACGCGGCGCAGATGGCACTCAAGCGGATGGACGCGGCCAAGAAGGCGCAGCCGGGAGAACCCAAAGGATAGCCGGGCCAGCCAAGTTGGCCGGCCTGAAGGATTGATGGGTGTAGCTGCATGCGGTCAAGAAACGCCGGAGGAATATTCCCATGAGGAAGTCGAGTGCTCTGTTGGCGGTGGCCCTGGCCGTGTTCGCTGGTGTCTTCGGTGGCTCTGCCGCCCGGGCCGCGGACTGGGTCGCGGCGTCGAGCTATGCCGACG
>JAKLDR010000082.1 GCA_022703445.1 Planctomycetota bacterium
GTCATCGCCCCGGCCCCGTCCAGTTGACGCTCCACCTCGGCCTGCTGGGCCTTCAGCTCGGCCGACTTGGCATTGAAGACCGCCTCGTCTACCGTGCCGGCCAGGAAGGCGTTGAGCAGCCGGTCCTGCATATTGGCCAGCTCGGTCCGGCGCTTGCCCAGCAACCGGCGGCGCTCGGTCTCAGTCGTGGCCATGTCCCCGAAGGCAGCCTCCAAGGTCTGCCGAAACCATTTCTGAATGCGCGGCTCCGTGATGCGCATGGATCCAAGGTCGGCCAGGATCGCTTGCTCCAGGTCGGCCTCGCGCCAGCGGACAACAGGGTGGTCGGCCACCTTGTGGCTGCCTGAACAGCGATAGTAAACGTAGTCCTTATGGCCGCCGCCGCTGAGCTTCTTGTGGATCACCTCGCCGGTCATAGCGAACCCGCAGATGGCGCAGCGCAGGATGCCGCCCGACAACATGATCTCCGGACTGCCCGTCCGGCGGTTCCGGCCGGCGAGCAGATCCTGGCAGGCGTCGAAGGTCTGCGGGTCGACGATGAGCTTGAACTTGCCGGGGTAGGTCTTGCCGTTGCGGACGAGCTCGCCGCGATAGAAGCGGTTCTTCAAGATGTAGGCCAGCGTCGTCCGTGTGAACCTGGGCTGGCTGGGACGGTAGGTGTGGCCCTCGGCGGCCAGGGCGTCGACCATGGTGTCGAGGGTGTGTTGGCCGGAGGCGAAGAGGGCGAAGAGCCGGGCCACGGTCTTGGCCTCGACCGGGTGCGGTTGGACGGGCTCGTCTTTGTTCTCCACGTTCAGGTAGCCGAACGGCGCAAGGCCGGAGGGCCAGCCTTGTTTGACTCGTTCGTCCACGCCCTTGAGGACTTCGCCGCGCAGGTTGTCAGAGTAATATTGCGCAACGGCGGCCATGATGTTGAACGAGAAGGCCCCGGCCGCGCCGGGGCCGAACTGGTTCTCGACGAAGGCGAGCTGGACGCCGCAGTCGTCCTCGAGTTCCTGGAGCCGGACGGCGTCGCGCATGTTCCGGCAGACACGGTCGAGCTTGTGGGCCAGGATCGCCTTGATGCCCTCGCGCCGGGCGTTGGCCCGCACCCAGCTGAACATCTCGTTGAAGGCCAGCCGCTCCGCCCCGCGCCGGGCCGACTCGGCAATCGCGAACTCGCGCAAGATCGTCCAGCCGTTCTTGGCCGCCCGGTCCCGCGTGGCTCTCAGCTGCGCGTCGATGGAGTAGCCCTCGCGCTGCTCCCGGGACGACACCCGCGCCCAGATGATCACCTTCATCGCCGGCCCTCCGTCTTTGCCTTCAGGAGCGCCTCGCCCAAGCGCTTCGTGTTCATCAAGATTTCCATCGCCTCCGCCTCGCCCACCAGCCGGCCGTAAGCTTCCGACCAGACCTCCACTGTCTCGGCCAGGAGCGCGTCCGAAACCCAGGCCGGGCGCAGGATGCGCTCCGGGACCGCCGGGGCTTCATCCACATGATGTGCCCCATCCTGGGCCAGAAGTCCAGGAGTCTTTATAAGAATTCCGTCGGTTGCCGGCGGGCGGTCGTGGCTGTGGCTATGGTCGCCGCCGCCCGGAACGCTGGCCTGGGGGCCGGACTGACCGTCGGCGGCATCCCGGCCGACGCCCTGGCCAGCGGCACCGGCACCGCCCTGCCCCGACAGGAACGGGGAGGACGGTGCCGCGTCGTGCCGCCGCCGGATCATCGCCGTGTCCCGCCGCCTACTTCGGCTGGGAACCCGAAGCGATCAGACGGAGCGCCTCATGGGCGGCTCGGATCTGGTCGGCGCTAACGTCGCCGGCCCTGGCAGCCGCCGAGATCAACTCGGCAGAATCGTACAGAGCGGCACGACCGCGCTGGCTACGAGCCACTGGCGCTGGATAGAAATGGCTCCTATGGTCCCAGCGCCGCTTGAGCACTTTTCCGCTGGCCGGCCCGGCCAGCAGCGCTGCCACAGCCAGGGCACGCAGGGGGGGCACGCTTAGCCTCCTTTCGCGATTGGGCGGGTGGTCTGTCATGGACAGCCCTCCCTATAGGCTTGAGGGGAGCCCTCTATGGAGGGAATGGAAGTTCTGGAACGTTCTTCCTTCCCATCTCTTTGACAGAAGGGCTTTAGCCTAGTGCGGTAGGAATGGGAAAGGAGAACCCTCCAAACCTTCCAAACTTCCATGTCAGGCCGATTCATGGTGCACCTCATAGCCGTTCGCTCGGCCCGTCCTCCTGAATTTGATCCTGGGTAACCGGCCAGCTTCGATGTGCCCTGTCAGCCGCGCCTTGACGGCCTTGGCGCTCAGTCGTTCGCTGAGCGCCTTGTTGACGATGTCGGTCATGTCCGTCGAGGCGATAAACGCCGCTTCTGGAGCTGCACCATCTAGGGAGTTGTCCCCGGCCGCTTGTAATGCACTGATCAACTTGTCCTGGTTGCGCGAGATGTGCTGATCGATAGCCGTCATCAGCAACTGAGCTTCATCTAGCTCTTGGTCGCACTGGTCTCTGCGCTCGTGGTTCAAGGTCAGGGCGGCGTCAACCTGTTCGCTGCCGCCACATCGCCCAAGAACATTACAGGCCCAGTCCGCGTACCGGTCCCCCACGCTGAGCGCGCATGGTGGCTTGCACAACTCCGCCAGTATGTCGGCCAAGATGAGGTCTCGGTGGACCGCCACGAAATTCAGCAGCGTTGCCTCCCAGTTAAGACGATATGTAGGCTTTACCATGCGGATGATGAACGCCCTCTCTGCGAGATCGCGAGACAGGCGCAGACAATTACCGGTCAGCAAGAAGGTCAGCGTATTGGGGCGCGAGGCCTCGCCATGGTAAAGGCGATGTCCGGATATCCGCTGAGCGGTAATCAACCCTTCGATTAATGCCGAATCGAGCCCTTCCTTAATATTGTCCATGAGAACGATTCTCAAACCCATTTCCCCAGGCGTAAGCAGCCGCGACACCAAGCGATCTTCGGCGGCAGCCTTGGGCGAGAGGTCGTGGTGTCCCCTATAGACATTGCTGATCGCATTGGCCCATGTCGTCTTGCCGCAGCCCCGGTCGGGACTTTGAAAAGCAATGGCCGGGCGCTTGCCCGGGAGACATCCCCAGGCGGGGGTCAAGAAGGCGGCCTTCAAGAGAAGGCGATCAGCGTCGGTCTCAGGGTTGTCGAAAAGATCGAGCACCGTCTGAAGGTATTGCCCCGTCGGAACATAGCCTTGAGGTGGCCGCCAGAGGTAGTAGGAGCCGGGCAGGTGCGGCTCGTGGGGCAGGTCCTCGACAGATTCGTAGTCGGTGGCCGTCGCCGATAGATGTGCGAAGAACTCGACGCGACTTACCAGCGATTGGTCGAATGAATCCCGCCCATCGCGCCAGGAGATGGCCCCCAGAGCCTGGACCCAGGCATAAAGCTGTTCAGGAGTTTCAAGGTAGTGCGCTCGCCCATTCTGGTCGGTGAAGAGCAGGGACCCCACTCGCCGAGGCCAGCCGTCGGTGAAGCGCATGAGGGTTGTGGCAATCTCAGCGACCGGGATGATGCGACGCCCAAGCTTGCCACGAATCCTGACGCTGTTGAAGTTGGCCAGCCACAACGCTGTCGGTTGCCTGGCGCATCGAGAGCGCGAGGAAGTGACAGGGGCTCTGTAAGAGCCAGAGTACTGGGCACCGACCACCGGCAGGACCGAGCTGATGGTCGTCGAGCCGTAGGTCACGGCCCCGCGCTTCGTGTCCCACTTCTCGCGCATGAGACCGGACCGCCGGAAGATGCGGTCTAGCTGGGCGGCGTCTCGGGTGTAGAAGGCGAGGCTGGCGACGAGCGCCGCGTCGGCCTCGGAGTGGGAGGGGTAGCGCCCCTCCCACCGCCCCGCCCAGAGTTCCGTGAACTTGGCTCCGGCCCCCTTTGCGGTTGAGGCAAGGCGGATGATCTCTTCGTCGTCCAGCGCCCCCTGGACGTGGGCCGGCTGGACCTTGGCGGGCGGCTGCTTGGCAGCGTCGCCATCTCTAGCGGCAGTCGCGGAGAACCATTCCTCATATTGCGCCTCGACCTCGGCTTGGCGGGGCTGCACCTCCGTCGGGGTCGAATCCAACGCCCACCCCGTTACGGTGAAGAAGCGGCCTTTGTCGTAGATCTCGATGTGCCCGTCATGCCAATTCCGGCGGCACCTGGTGCCCGGCTTGGTGGCCCGGATGAAGACCTTGACCCCTCTGCCTGACGGGCTGCCTTCGGAGTAGGAGCTGAGCTTGTTGATGATCTCCTTGGCCCAGGGCTTAATCTCGCCGGTGTCCTGGTCGATGCAGTTGTCGAGGTCCACGCCGCACAGCCCGCCGCCCTCGGCGAAGACGAAGCCGATGCCGGCCCATTCCTGGTGGGCCTCCCAGGCGGCCACAGCCTCGTCGAAGCCGGTCCATGTGCTGGGGTCAGTGCTGCTGCCCGGCCCCCCGGTCTTGGCGTCGAGCGGCATCTTGGTTTGCTTGCCGCCGCGCATCTCGTAGCGCCAAGCAACCCACTGCGGCAATTCCCGTAGGGTTGCGGGGATGCTTTCGAGGTTTAGCTCCGGGCTCTGCGGCATGGCGCACCTCCTGAGAAGAGCCACCCCAGAGGGGGCCAGGACGGGCCTCCGGGGCGCTCATGGACCGACAGACATCTGTCGGTTGTTGTTGTCGGGTTCCTGGCCCTCGCAATACGAACAACGTGGCCCTCAAATGGCCCGGCCATTTGAGGGCCAAGGCGACGCGGGGATGATGCTATATGTTGTGTTGTCGCTCCTTGGCAGCGCCGTCCTCGGCCGCTCTGCGGCGCTTCTTGGCCTTCGCGGCGTTTATGTGCAGGCGCTCTAATATCGTTATGACAAATGGCCGGGTACCGTCAGCGTCTACAGCAGGCTGCAGCCTATCGTTGGCTGCCAGAATGAGGAGTTTCTGTTTGCAGTCGTGCTGCAGTTCTTCTGCCCCCTGCGTATCACTTAGCATTCCGGACAACGCAGTGATATACGGCATGACGATGCTTTGCTGCGCCTCGCTCAGATCGCCTAGCTTGACTGGCGTTTTGGCCCTTGGGAAAGCGGTCCTTCGCCAACGATTGAACTTGGACCTGCTATAGAACACCTCATGGCCTAACCTGCCAACCACCCGCAGAGGAGGTCTCTCGGTGCGTCGCTCGAACGTCTTTCTTGAAGTGTTGCACTCCTCTACGGCGTCCTTTTTGAGGATATGCTTCTCGGGGTCGTAGGCTATACGGGATGACCTTCTCTTCTTGCCTTTCTTGCTGGAAACTGTCGCATGCCCCCCTCGTGATCTTGGGCGACGCCTCCGGGGCCTCTTCGTGCTTATCTTGCCAGCAGCGGGGGCTTGCTGATCAACAGATCGGGATTGGAGGCCAGGAGCGTCCTGCCTCGTGCCGTTGGAAACTTCGACCATCAACGCTCGTTTCAGATTGAACAAAGCAGAGACGCATGGTTCATAGAGGCGTTCCATCAACCACAGGCCTTTAAGGTCAGGAAGGGCTCCCTGCCAGAACGAACACATCGATATCGCAAACTCCTTGAACGGAGACAGATCAACACCTCGCGAAACGGCAGCCAGGAGTACCAGTTCATATGTGTGGTCAAACCCAGAGAGCCATTCATCGTCAATACTCCGCGCTGTCTGCCGCGCATCGGATGGGGACATCGAGAATATCGCGCTGAATCCAGCAATGCACTCTATCATTCGGTTGCAGGCCGCCAACACAGTGGACGGCGTAGCCTGTGCGTAAGCGTTGATCAGGCTCTCGTCTTCTTGCTCCCACATCCGTCGAATGCAGGGGTAGAGCCCGCCCGCATCCTTCCCTGTCGCATCAGGCACGGTTTCTTCTCCGGGTAGCTTCAACTTCAACGCCATAATCATAGGCATCCGCCCCCTGCTGGCAAGCCGGAGTTGCCCACATCCACCCCGCGAGCGCCCCAATACTGTCGGTTGTCGAGGTTCCCCGTTGCCTGGTTGCCCTACACTGGGTATGTCATGGACGCATAGCGGGTGTGTGGCCTGCGGAAGCCGAGAAGAAGAGGAGGAACTGCCATGCCGAAGATGTTGACCGTGCCCGAGGCGGCCCGAGAGGCCGAGGTCAGCGAGAAGGTCGTCAGGGAAGCCATCCACAACGGAGAGTTGGAGGCGGAGAAGGTGGCCAACCTCTGGCTCATCGACCCCGACGACCTGGCCGAGTGGCTCAAGGAGATCGCCGAGGTCGAGGAGCCGGACGGCGAGGAGGAAGATGAGGACGAAGAATAGCCATTCGTGAAGCTCGGCGCTGGCCGGGAGTGCACCCCGGCTGGCTGCTGGGCCACGGTTGCGCCTCATGGGCATGGCAGCGCCACTTTTCGTCCCGCCCGGCGTGGCCGCCGCCGGGACCGCGCCACGCCCCCTCGGCCGCCACGAGCCGCTGTGCAACCTCCGCGACGCGCTTGATCTGTTTCTGAGATCACGCGCCCTCGCCCCCCTCTCAAGGCAGCTTTATCGCAGAGCGATCCTGCGCTTCCTGGAGTGGTTCAAGGGCCAGAACCTGCACCCGGCCGCCGTGGGCGTGGCATATCGCGAGCATCTTGAAGCCAGCTATCCCAGCAAGAATCGAACCCTGGCGACCTACGTCGCGCCCGTCCGACAATTCTTCAAGTTCCTTCGCTCTCAGGGCGTGGTTACCATAGACCCCTTTGAGGCCGTCCGTGTCAAGGTGCTCAGCAACTCTTACGAGCGGCCGGTCTTGAGCGAAGCGGAGGCGGCCGAACTGCTGGCCAGCCTCGATGGCGACGGGCTCGTTCTCTCACGCGACCGGGCGCTGATCGCCTTGCTGCTGCACACCGGCCTGCGGATCGCCGAGGCTGTGTCCCTGAGCGCCGAGGACATCGTCAAGCGCGATGGTGTTCCGATCCTGATGGTCAAGGGCAAGGGCAGGACGGCCAAGGACGAGTATGTGGTCCTGGTCCCAGCCGTCCTCGACGCCCTGGCCGGCTACCTGACCGCCACTGGTCGCAGCCTTGAGACCGCCGGGCCGCTCTTCTTGGCCCACAACCACGGGGAGCACGGTAGTCGCCTGTCAAAGATCGGAGCGCAGAAAGCCATTGCCCGGAGACTGGCGGCCGTGGGTCTCAAGCGTGCCGGGCTTGCGGCGCATAGCTTGAGGCACACGGCAGCGACGACGGCGCTACGACACGGGGCTACCCCGTTCGCCGTGTCCAAGATGTTACGGCATCGGTCACTAGCCAGCACCCAGGTCTACCTGCATGACCTCGAAAGACTGACTGATGGAGCCGAGTTTAGAGTGACATACTGCAATCTGGCCACGAAGCCTCCCAACGAGGACAAGGGACGATTCTCGCGTTCTCACCCTTGACACAAGACCCCTTTGCGGTATAAGTCAAGTAAGCAGTGCAATCCGCCGATACCCTAAGTGGCAAGGCTCTGGAGGGGCGCATGGCACAAGCTAGTCCTAATCGTATTGCTCACCTGTTTGATGTTGGCGCTGGACGGATAGTGCCGCGAACAAAGTTGCACTTGAAGCCAGAAGCAATGGGCTTTTCCGGAGCGTCTGGCACGCAACTCACCGCTAACGACTTTGCAGAGACCTTGAGGAGTTTCATCTATTGGCAACTCAGGGAACTCGCGGAAGAAATGGCAGAACAGGCCGTTCAGAAGGTGGCACGTGAAGTTGTTAGACAAGTCGCCAACAAGATGAGCAAACAAGAGCAGTCTCACTACCTGCGGTTCTGCAAACACCTAGAAACGGTGATGACCAAAGTTGCTGAGTTTGCCAAGAAACGTGACAACGTTGAGCGAGTCCACATGACGGTGGGTGATCATCAATTACGCTTCATAGTGGAATCGACAGGCAGCACCTTCGATTTCGCCTTGGCGGAAGAAGTCGCCGAGCTCGAAGAGGGCATCTTCCACGAACATGAGGGGTTCCCTGCTGTATGCTTACATATCCCCAAGAGTACGGACGATGATATTGCAACCTTCGCGTACCAGAGACTAAGTCAATATGGGCCGCACAATGCCGACCGTTAACAAACACCTTGAAAAGGTTCGCAGTAACTATGCCCTGTTCAAGAAGATTTCGACCGACACTGATTGGCAGCATGTGGATTGGTTTGCACTCGTCGGCTACTACACCACAGTCCACTGTGCTGAAGCCTTCTTTGCCAAAGGTCTTGACCCCGAGGGCCAGGGCCATTCCACCACGCACTACGACCGGCTTGCCCGTTTGAAGAAGCACAGGGATGTATACCATAAGATGTTCGTCCGAATGTCTGTCCTCTTTCAGTTCTCCCTTGTGGCTCGCTACATGAGCGTTGTTTGCGACCCCTTCGCCCCACCGGACAAAAGGAAGTACTGTGAAGTTGCAGACATCGAGTCTTTCAATGCGGGACATGGCAAGACCGCAGATCGCGTGGCCCACTTGGTCGGTTGGGTCGTCAAGAAGACGGAACAATTATTGCCTGAATCTAGTCCCTACGTGAACTGATCGCGACGCCCACCCCGGGCACATAACGGCAATTATGTATACCCCTCAGTTATCCAGGTGCCCGCCCAGCCATCCGAGCCGCCAACGCCCCTCTCCGGCGTAAATCCCGTCACGTGGGCCGCCACGTGGCCACTGGCAGGCTCCCTGATGCCGCGCCTGCTCCCGCCGAGTGGGCAGATGGGTGTCCCCCGCCTCAAAGTACGGCTTCGACTCGCAGCGGGCAGGAGAATAGCCACTCCCATGTCGGGTGGGCGGAGGGGCTGACGTCCGCCGTGGCACGGCCGGCCCAATAGTTGGAACATCGGCAGACCATCTGGTCGGTTGTGCTGCCCGGCTCGCCCATCCAGGTCAGCCACAACATGTCCAACCTAACGGAAGGGGTGCTGGGGTCCACCGGCGAGACACGGTGGACATACTCCTGGTCCGTTGCGAACTGGCGGGCGGGCTCAGGCCCTTCAAAGGCAAACGTGCAAGTCATGCGTGAGACGGCCACCTTGGTGTGATGGATGCGCCAGACCTCCAGCAAATGCTCGCGAAAGAAGAACGGGTGTTTGCCGCCCCAACGCTGAACCGTCTTTCCCCATCGCCCCGGCTGGATGAGTTCGCCAGGCGCGAGACGTCGTTCGTGAACGTGAAAGAACTCCGGCACTCTTCATCCGCCTATCACAGACTGTTTCTTGTCCAAGTACGCATGGGAGTGGTGGTGGAACCAATGCCCGCCAGTTCCACGCGTGAACATCAGCCAGTTCCTGGTTCATGGGAACGAAGGATGTCCTTGCATACTCGCGTCCAGTATCTATCAAGGTCGGGGGCTCGCAATATGATCTTGTTCAGCGCAGCGTTGAGCGTTAGGTAGAAAAAGGGAAGAATATCGCCTTGGCAGTCGAACGCTTTGTATAGGCACACTTCCGCTTTCTCCGAGATGGCGACAGGGGCCGCCTTGGGGTTGTCGGCAACCCTGACAATTGCATATCCCTTATCAAGCACGAATATGCAATCTGGCAGTAGGCCACTAACCTCGTTCCTCTTCCTCACCTGGCCATTGAGGGCCGCTTCGATGGCTGCCGGCGCAGCACCTGAATACGCAACCACCATCCCTAGGTAGGGGTTCCGTTTGGTCCTGTCATATCTGAGCCCGCTGCCAACCACGAGGCGACGGAACGGAAGTAAGTCCAGCATGTCCGAGTCATCTCGCTGCAACCGTTTAAGAGAGGCTATGTTCTCAATTGCGCCCTCCAACTCGCCCACCGTCAAGGAGGACTTAACTTCGATGTTGCCATAGACAGATTCGCATGGGAAGAGGCTGTTCTGGGAGTCTCTGAAGAGGACGGTCGAGAACGCTGCATCATAGATGACAACATCAATCTGCTTGCTGGATGCTCCAGTTTCCGAGAAGACCGCGCCGGAACCCAGGCCATAGCAGATTGGCAGAAACGGTCGGAGGAACTCCTGTATGACGCGCTCACGAAACTCGCCTTTGTCACCACTATGCTGAAACAACTTGCTATCCTCAAATCCGGCAGAAATGCGTCCTGCTGCGTTTCGCAAAGCCTGGAGTAGTTGCATTGGGGAAGCCTCCATCCCTTTTTCTCTTCCGTCGTTAACTCCCCTCAGCTGCCCAAAATCTCCCATCTCCTCAAGTGCGGCAGCAGCCTTGCCGCTGTTACGGCCCGCGCATACCTCCCACGATCCTGACTTCTTCCTCCGTCAGCCCGTATAACTTGTATACCAACCGGTCGATCTCGGCATCGGTGGAGGCGATCAGGCGCTCGACGGCTGGCCTGTCGCTCTCGCTCTTGCAGGCCGCGAGCTGCTTATGGAGGTCGAGCATCCGCTCCACCAGGGCAACCATTTGGTCGTGGGCGGCCTTGTCGGCTGGCTTGGCGAAGTCGATGGAGCGGATCGGGAGCTGCGAAAGGAATTGCTTGTTGGCCGATCTCCACCCGCCTCTGAATGGGGCGCTGACGAAGGGGAAGTACCAGCGTAGCAGCCTTGAATTGACCAGCCCAACGATGAATGCAAGGTCATGCAGCGAATGCTCCGGCTTCATCGTGAACCCGCCCACGTCCACGTTGTCCAGGAAGTGCGTACCCTGGTGGTCGTAAGCAGCGCACAACTCGTCAACGAGGCGCGGAACGCATCCTTTCTTAATGGCCTGACGTGCCATGTTCTTGAGATAGATGTAGCCGTACCAGTTGAGACCTTTAGCTTTCCCCTTCTCGCGGTTCTCCAGCCTCTTCTTGTTCTCCGACAGATAGGATGCCGTCTTCGGGAATTCTCTCTCAATGCCTGCAAAGTCCCGCAAAGAAGCCTTCTCGTTCATAATCGTGTAAGGGAAGAGGATGTACTGCCGCTCTGGTAAGTGGCGATATCGGCTCACGTCAGTCCCGCTGATCAGCGGGAACAGCAGCCCCTTCTCAAATACCCAGTCGCGGCTCAGCGCCTTCGATCTAAGTTGCAGAGTGCGGGGCGTCTCTTTGACAAGGTCCATGATGAACACGTCGTCGGCACTGGTTTGGAGCCCAACGAAGATGTCCGCGATATCTCCGAACTTCGTCGGCATCGCGTTGAGTTTCTCAAACAGCCCCGCGCCCGCCCCCACCGCGAAGTTCCACTCCGCCGCCCCGATCTTCGCGGCCGGGATCGCGCCTTCTTCTGCTTTTCCGGCCGTGCGCCAGGCGTCCAGGTCGGGCACCTTGGCGAAGCGGCAGGTCTCCGCGTCGGTCTTGTCCAGGAACATCAGACAGGTGTAGGTAGTCGCGCCTTGGAACACCTGCTGGTCGCCGAAGTGGACGATCTCCGAGAGGTGGCGGCCTTCGGCCAGGAGCTTTCGCAGCGCCTCGCCGTATTGCGCATTGAAGAACTTGTGCGGCAGGATGAAGCCGAGACGCCCGCCGGCCCGCAGCAGGCTCAGCCCCTTCTCGACGAAGACCACATAGATGTCGTAGTTGCCGGCCGCCGCCGAGCGGTAGAGCTCCTTGTATATCTCGACTTCCCTGGGTGCCCACTCCTTCATGTTCTGGATGCGCACATAGGGCGGGTTGCCGATGATGCTGTCGAACCCGCCGGCAGCCGCCGCCTCCGGGAAGCCGGCCCGCCAGTCGAAGGGGTTGATGCGCCGCATCTCCTCCTTGTCCGGCAGGAGCTTGCCCGCGAAGTAGGCCGGCCCGATCAGGCTGTTGCCGCACTTGATGTTGTTGTCCAGGTTGGGCAGCGCCCGTTCCTGGAATAGCTGCATCTGCTGCCCGACGGTTTCGTCCGTCTCCCCCTCCAAGACTTTGAGGAGCAGCGAGAGCTTGGTCACCTCAACCGCCTGCCGGTCTATGTCCACCCCGTAGACATGGGCGGTCAGTACCCGCTTCTTCTCGGCGATGGTCAGCCGCCAGTCGGGCACCGCGCCGGCCATCCCGGCCCGCCGCACCGCGTCCTCCTGCTTCTCCGGGTCGTGTTCCACGTACCACTTGAGATAGTGGTCCAGCAGGTACTGGTAGGCCCCCAGGAGGAAGGAGCCTGAGCCACAGGACTTGTCCAGCACCCGGTAATCCCGCAACTGCCGGGGGGACTTGCCCTCGATCTGCTTGCCCACCGTGTGTTTGACGATGTAGTCAACGATGTAGTTCGGCGTGTAGTGGACGCCCCCGGCCTTCCGAACCTCGGGCTTTTCTTCCACCTTGGCGTGTCCACCGTCCGTAACACGGATGACCTTGCCCAGGAACTGTTCGTAGACGCTGCCCAGGATGTCCGCCGGCAACATGTTGAAAGCGTAGGGGCAAAGGGGGAAGTACAGCCCCTTGATGATGGTTGCCAGGACCTTGTCATCAACCTTGAGCTTAGGGGTGAGCTTGTCGGCCTGGAAGTCGAAAAGCCCGGAGTCATACTTGTCCTCGGCCTTGCCGAACAGACGCAGCAGTCCGGCGTAGACCTTCTCGCCGTCCGCCAGCCGTCCGAGCTGGCCGTACTCCTCCATGCTGCGGTCCTCGGCCATGCGCAGGAAGATGATCCGGTCGATGGTCCGCTGGACGGCGTCGTTGAGGTCGCCAGCATCCAGCTTGTTGCGCAACTCGATGTTGCGGGCAAGCTGGTCGCGCCAGCCCTCGATCTCCTTGAGGAACTCGGTGTCAACGGTCGAGGTTCCCCGCTTGCCGCCGGCGGCCCCGGCGAATTTGTCGAAGGCTCCGCCCCACACCGCCTCGCGGGAAAAACGGTCCCATAGCTCCCGCCACTGATCCGCGTAAGCCTCAAAGCCGCAGTACAGCACCCGCGCAGCCGAAGCCTTATCCTTCTGCGCCGGCCGAATCCGGCAGTCGTAGGCAGCGAACTCTTCAAAGTCGGTTAGCAGGCAGACCGGCAGCTTGGCGGACCACCCATAGCGGCGTGCCTGGTAGGCCGGGGCTGGGTTTTCCCTTATGTTGACCCCCGGCTTCTTGGCCTCGCCGAAGAACTTCCGGGACGGGCCGACCCGGAAGGCGTAGTCCGGGGCCTTGACCTGCCCTTCCATGTCCAGCGATGGCTCGGGGATGACCTCCCGGTACTGCGGAGCCACACCGGCTTTGTTGTGGACATCCCAGCCGAGAGCCTCGAACAGCGGATCGATAAATTCGCTTCGGGCGTGCGCTTCCTTGTAGTCCGGCGCACGATAGGCAGCCTGGTTGGCGGCGAAGAGCTTCGCCAGACGGGCTACTTCTTCCCGGCCTTGGTCAAAAGTCGTGGGCATGGTCTTCTCCCGGCTACGCTGAGCATATCCATGCAGGGACGGGCGTCAAGCAGGCGCAAGTGCCACTGCTGCCGAGGCTGGGCCTAGCTGGGGTGCGCCGTCCCACACTCGGCGCACCCCACGTCGATCTTGTCAGCGAGCTACTCTGCGCCGCACTTCGGGCAGCGTGTTGGCCTGTAGTCATACTGTGCACCGCAAGCACGGCAGCGGAAGGACGAGAGCGTCGTGCCACACGGAACCATGCCTCTCCCGTCACAGGCCGTACACTGAGTCATGCCTTTGCCGCTGCAGGCGAAGCAGGCGCTGGATTTGGTGCCCATGCCAGAGCTGCCGCGCCCGTTGCAGTACGGGCAGGGGGCGTTGCCTCTGCCAAAGCAAGCCTCGCAGCGGTAATTGCCCTGCCCGTGGCACTTGGGGCAAGCGCCCCCGGCCTGGCAGGCCACAAAGCGCTCCTCCGAGGAAATCTGGCTACAGCCCACGGGCACCACGGCAAGGAGCAGCATCGCCAGGGATGCCATCGTTCTGCGCGTCCGTATCATCGTCGTCTCCTCCTACAGGCGTCGGGGGGCGGGTTCAATTCCGCTGCCCTGCGCGGTCCATGGCTTGGCGCGTTTCTTGGCACGAGGGCGCTGGGCAGGCTAGTACGCGTCCCTGAATGGCCACCCGGGGCCGCGCCGATAGTGGTTCAGGCCTCTCGTGCACCACCATGTCTTGCACTCCTGGCAGTACCACTCGTGTGTCAGGAGCGGAACGAGGGGTTCGCCGGGCCAGTAGACCCGCAGCCGGTCGACCTTCTGGCTGTTGCCGCAACGCGGGCAGGATATCGTCATCCCCTTGTGCTTCTGCTGCCCGGTGCAGCCGTAGATGCCGGCAAACCCCGCATGGCACCCTCCGGCCCCCAGCAGCCCCAGCATCGCAAGCGCCATCATCAACCGTCGAATCGACGTCCTCATGGTTGGCTCCCTCCCAATTCCGGCCCCGATGCGTCGTCCCACGTGGGACGAGTCGCCTATATGTCCCGACAGCGTGCCTTGGCCCAGGACGTCAGCCTAGCCAGTTCCTTGAGGGCGGCTCGTTCGACCTTGTCGGATGCCCTGGAAATCCTCTTGTCGACGACTTCCATCAGCGCCAACTCACGCTCGGCTTCGCGGCGTAGCAGGCGCGTCATCCGGGCACGCGCCTTGTAGAGGCGGGCGAGCTTCCTGCGATCCCGTGCGTGTGCCTTGCGGGGCTCGTGGTTTGCGGCATGATGGTTGGGGCAGAGCCGCATCATGTTCATGGGATGTTTCTCGAACTTCCGCCACTGCCGGGCCGCCTTCTTCATGAATGCCCTGCCAACAATGTGCGCATCGTTCACTTGGCGCTGCGGACAAATCTCACAGCCAACTGGGCGGAGGCCGTTGCGCCGCCTGAAATTCACCCACACGGGGTGATCGTGCGTCAGGTCAGGGGTGATCGGCGCAAGGGCCTTGATCGCTTGCACCGCGTTTCGGAGCTGGTCTCGGGTGAAGTTGTGCGAGAAGTAGTTGCCATCGGTGACGTCCCCCAGGATTCCCCCGAAGCTGTTCCGAAGTTCGGCCAGAAGCGCGTAGAGTTCCGGGTCAAACGCCGGGACCAGCCGAGGGTCGGAGAAGTCTGCCTTTGAGGGTTGCCTGGCCGTCGAAGCTTTCCCGTATCGGGTCGCTGTCCGCACGGGCTTCTTGTGGCTGGCGGCAGCGGTCTCTGTTTGGCGCAGCGCATAAAGCCCGCGCCGAACCCGCCTGAATAGCGCAGAACCGCCGCGTTTTCCGATCTCCGTGGTGAGCACGCTGCTCACCGTGCGTTCAGGGGTGATGCCGCTGATCGCGCAAAGACCGCCGGCCCAAATGCCGTCGGCGATCTCCGCAACGCGGAGCGGACGGCGGGCATCTCTCAACACCTTGACGATGGCGTCCCGTACCTTCATGTGCCTGGCCTCCCCGGTGGTCCGAGCCTCATGCCGTTGTGTCAGCGGCCGGACCCCCCGAGGCAAATAGAAAGGGAGCGCCAATCCGGCCGCCCCCAGTGCCAAGGCCCGCCAAGGCCTATAGACCAGCGGCAAGCACGGACGACGCTCCCAAGCGGAGCGCCGATCCGATGCTTTGCCGTCTCGGTCTATGTTTCCCGGCAAGCCGGGTTGGCGGTTTTGGCACTGAGACGCCAAAGCTCGCAATCGAGCTTTGTTATGTCTTGACTACATGTGTACTACCGGCACCTCCTTCTCCAAGCGGTCACCCGGTGCACCAACAGGGCGCGCCGGACGGGTCCGCCAGGGTCGGCTCCACAAGTTGCAGGTGTATTCTATCAAGCCTAACGGAGGCGGGCAAGAAGGAATCCACAGAGAAAGATGCGGATGCGCGGATTTTCCCAGGAACCCCCTTGCCATTCGCGCCGAGAGCCTGTATGTCACGCGGCCGTGGAGCGCCTGGAGGCACAGGCCGGCGGAGGGTTGCTACGGATGAAGGGCTACACCGTCGTGCTGGACGCCAACCGTGGAGGCCGTAAGCGCCGGCACTACATCCTGGAGTGCCGCGCCAAGGACGGCTGGTGGGCCAGGGACGCGGTGGAGGCCCGCAGCCTGGCCGAGGCGCTGCTGGCCTTTGCCCAGTTCCGCGACCAAGCCTGGTTCCGCCGGCACACGTGGCGGGTTCAGGCAGGCAACAAGCCCTGTTGAAGGAGCCGGTCATGAAGAAGCGTAAGCCCGGCAAGGAAGACCCCTCGCCCTGCCGCAACGACCAGCCCGCGCCGGCCGGCGGCCCGTTCGCGCCTGGCAAGGAGACGGCCATGGCCATGGTGTTTCTGGCCCGCTGGTTCCCGCCGTTGATCACGCGCTTCGAGGCCGGGGTAAGGGAGATGGGCCTGGAGATCACCCGGCGGGTCATGGAGAGGTGCACGGACGGCACGGTGGTGCCGGTGATCCACGTGCGGAAGAAGGACAGCGACGACCGGCTGGTCCTGAAGCTGCGCAACGCCCTGGACGACTTCCTGTGCGTGGACCGCACCGCCAAGCCGGTGCAGGTGGATGCCCGCCTGACGGACGAGGTCTATGCGGAGCAGAAGCTGGCCGCCGTCCTCAACGTCCGGCTGGGGATCGTGCGGGCCATTGTGGAGTCGCGGACGCCCGAGGAACTCCAGGGCCGGGTGGAGGCCCTGGCCAGGGACTGCGACACGTTGCGGATGCTGCGGATCGAGCGGCCGGAGGGGGCGGCTCCTGGGGAGCCCGGCGCGGTTTTATAAGAATAGCCTTGACTTCCGCCCCTTCGCGGTTATATATATATCCGAATGAAGACGAAGCCCCCTGCCAACGACCGCCTCCAGCTCCGTGCCGGCGACCTGCTGGTGCGCGACGGGCGGCTGATGCAGGTGGTGCTTGGCGACGCCGGCCCCGACCTGGTCGATGTCACCGACGAGCTGGTCGGCGTGGCGGAGCTTGTCCGGCACCTGAAGCTCTCGGGGCTGATGATCGTCACCCGCTGGGTGCGGGCGGGGTGTCCGCACGTGGTCATTGGCAAGCGGCGGTTCTTCAGCCTGCCGGCGGTGCTCCACTGGCTGTCCGAGAAGGGCTACCGTCCCGGGGAGGTGGGCAAGGGCAAGGGGATGGCGGCGGCCAGGAAGCGCGGCGAGAAGGACGGCTGGCACAAGGGAACGATGAAGCCGCTGGCTGGGCAGGGGCCGGCGGCCGGAAAGGAGAAGGCCCGTGGCCGGTAGGCGCAAGCTCTCCTCGTACCGCGAAGCCCAGGAGGCCTTCGACCGGTTGATGCGGAGGCTGACCCGGAACCGGGCCTTCCGCGAGCGCCTGGCGGCGATCTCCCAGCGCCGTGTGGGGCTGGAGAAGGACGCCGAGGCGGGCGTCAGCGTCGCCCTGGAGGAAGCCGCCCGGCCGCTGGCCGACTTCCTGGAGGCCGCCTGCGGCGAGTTCGCCTACCAAGTGGCCGAAGCGGCCGGGAGTGTGCTGTTGAAGCGCACCATGCCGGTCTACCGCAAGGTCATGGGCAAACCGCCGGCCTCGCGGCCGGTTGCGTCGGAGCTGACCAGGTCGGCGCTGGCCGAGCGGCTGCGTGAGGCCACGGCCGAGCTCGCGCCGGTATCGGGGAGCATCCAGCGCCGGGAGGACGAGTGCGCGGCTGAACTGCGCCGGCTGCTCCTGCCCGGCTGGCGGATCATCATGCGGCAGATGCCCAAGGCGGTCGGGGACTGGCTGGGAACCGACAAGGACGGCTTCGACGCCGACTGGCGCTTGGGCATGGCGTTCGACTGGTGGGTGGAGCAAAGGGGTAAGCCGGACAAGAAGGCCAAGACGCGCAAGTAGACGCAACCCCGTGACTTGAGAAACCCGGCCCGGAGCCGGGGCGGGGAAAGTCTGTCCCGAGCGGTCGGCAGGGTTGAAGCCGCAGGAAGAGCCTCCTGCGGAAGGAGGTGTGCTGTGGCCTCGAAACGTCGCGGCGGACCGGCCCGGCCCGGCCCGGCCCTTCGAACCTGATCATCTACTGTTTCCCTTTCGAGGGCCACGTGCCGGAAGGGCACTAGAAGGAGGATCGAGTGGCAACCGAAGAGGCCAGAACACAGGAACGATTCCCGACGCATCTCAAAGACGTGCTTGACGCGCAGTGCGCCAAGTTGCAGCGCTACCGGCCCGACCCGGCCGCTCCGCCGCCGTTGACGGGGCTCCCCACGGGGTTCCGCAACCTCGACGAACTGCTCGGCGGGCTTCAGCCTGGCGAGCTGACCGTGATCGCGGGATATCCCGGCAGCGGCAAGACCAGCCTCGCGCTCAACATCGTGAACCACGCCGGGTGCGTCCTGGGCCTGTCCGCAGCCATCTTCAGCCTGGAGGCCCCCAACGAGGCGGTCGCCATTGTGCTGGGCGGCATTCAAGCCGGCACCAATGTGCGCGACATCTCCGGGGGCAAGCTGATCGGCCGGGAGATAGAGAGGCTTCAGCGCGAAGGCCTGACCAGGCTCAGAAAGGCCAGTATCTACCTGGATGACTGCACCGGCTATGACATCGAGCGGCTGTGTTCGAGCGCCAGGCAACTGCGGCGTGAACACCAGGCCGCCCTCGTGGTGGTCGATGAATTTGCGCTGATCAGGGACTTGCTGGACGATCCCGGATGGGGCCGGCAGCGGGAGTTGATCGAAGTCAGCCGGACACTTGCGGGGTTGGCCCGGGAGCTGGGCATCCCGGTCGTCCTCACCTGCCGGGTTCACCGTAGCGAAGACGACTGCCTCCGCCCCCGTTATTCCGATCTGCGGAAGGCCGGGTTTCAGGGTGCTGACGCGGACACCGTTATCTTCCTGCACCGGCCTGGCCTGTACGTCGACCCGCCGGACATAACTGCCCCGACGAGCCTGATCGTCGCTAAGAGCAGCGCCGGCCCGGTCGGCGAAGTGCTGCTGTCCTTCCTGGAACAGTGCCGCCGCTTCGAGGACTACGCACCGGAGGGGCTGTGAGCCCCTGGGCCGTGCGCGGGCACGTGGACGATGTGCGGCGCGAGCGCCGCCGACACGCCCCGCGAGGACACCATGACGCGGAGAGCCGCGTCGGAAGGAGGACTGTCGTGAGAAGAATGGCGTTGCTGGCGATGGTGGTGGGGCTGCTCTCCTGCTCGGGATGCTTCCTCGGGTGGAACGGATGGTATGGTTTCGAGGGAGAGCAGGGCGGCGGAAGCGTCACCTGCGCCGGTTGCGGGTCGAGGATGCATCTGCGTCGCCAGATTTCCGGTCCGGCGCTAAGCATCCTCCAGCCCGCCTTCAAGCGCGGTTACCGCTGCACCGCCTGCGGCTGCGAGTTCACCGAGCAAGGCTGGCTCTTCAACCGGAGGTAGCCCCGGGGCTGGCCGGCACCGGTCTGGTGCCGGCCTTGCCGTGGGGGCAGGAGGAGGCGATGTCCGGCGGGACGAAGATTGGCAAGGCGGTCAAGGAAGCCGACGTGCTGCTGGTCGGCCCCGGGCCGGTGGCCGTGACCATCAGGTATGACTTCGCCACCATGTGTGCCCCGATGGTGACCTGCAAGGGCCGAGGCGCGGTGGCCGGACTCATGGAGCGGCTGGCGCAAAGCCACTCCATACCCGTCCAGGACGCATCCGGCTGCGTCTGGCAATTCGAGACGCTGGAGGAAGGCGAGGAGATTCCGCACAGCCTCTTCGACTTCGTGGCAGCCGCGTTGGGGGCGGCGTTCAAGGCCGGGGCCAAGCGGCGGAGGAGGAAGACGATGGAGCGCCGGACGTCGAAGCGCAAGGGGGCGAAGAGGCCGGTCCCGTTCTCGTCCTCCGACGAGATTCTTGGGGCGGCGCTGGACATGTTCCTGGCGCGGCACGACCTGCCGGCGGGGCGGAAGAAGGTGGCGGCGATGCACACCGAGCGCTGGCACCGCTCGTTCGCCGCGACGCCGGATTCGGTCCACTTGCGTGCCGAGCTTGCCAAACACCGCCTGACCAGGCTGGAGACCGAACTGGTGGTCGGGCTCATCCTGCTCGACCTGGGCCTGGTCCCGAGCGAGATGGACAGGTATCTCATGAACCTCGCCGAGTTCGTGGCGCTCACCGGCCTGGAGAAGTTGCAGGCCCGCCGGGCGCTGGCGGAGGATGGGCGACTCCACGACCTGGGCCTGATTTGGGGCGGCGGCAGGTCCCATCACGTGTCCGCGCCGCTGCTGAAGGCGCTGTCGTGCGGAGACGGCAGCCTGAAGGCGGGGTGGCTGGTCGAGAGCGAAGCGGACCTGTACAGAAAACTGCGGCTGCTGACGGTCGCGTGTAGCCGCAAGGCTCGGGCCATGCTTAACAGCGCGGATGAGCATAGCTGTGACGACACGCCCCTGGGATCGGCGCTCCATGAAGACTTGCCCCATAGGAGCGACTTCGCCTATGACGCACATTGCGAGATCGCTTACCTCTCCACCCGGCTGAGCCTGACCCTGGCGGAGCATCCTGAGTGGCACTTGAGATCGCTCCTGGACTACAACGGCCTCGGGCAGGAGCCAGCCCAACAGGCGATGCGGTTGATCCTGCTGACGCTCCTTGGCCGGGAACTGGCGCACCTGCCCGCCGAAGCGCCGCTATTCACGGGCGGAGGGCTGGCCATGGCGGCCACGGATTTGGAGCCTATGGCCGGGGCAAGGCCGGCCGAGAGCCTTCGCCTGCTCACGACCAACGGCTTCCTGGTACAGCAGGGGCTCATCCAGCCCTGCGGCGGGAACCACATGCTCCTGAACGAGACCCCCGAGACGCTGGCCGAGGTGAAGTTCGAGCTGACCGAGAAGAGCCTGGAGATCTTGGGCCGCGAGCGGGATGCGGCTCAGCGCAGGCTGTTTCAGGCCGGCTCGGTGCGATCCGCCAAGGTCCGCATGGAGCAGCTGGTGCTCTCCGAACGGACGCGCAAGGCCCTAGACATGGCCCTGGCCCAGGCTCGGCATTCGGCGGTGCTGATGACCGCCTGGGGCTTGAACGACGTGCTGTCCTATGGCAAGGGCGTAACGCTGCTCTTCTCCGGGCCGCCGGGGGTGGGCAAAACGGCCTGCGCGGAGGCGATAGCCAGCGAGCTGGGGTGCCCGATTCTGGTGGCCGACTACTCGCGGGTGCAGAACTGCCTTGTGGGCATGACCGAGAAGAACGTTGTCAGGACGTTCCGCGAGGCCGGCATGTACAACGCCGTGCTCTTTTGGGACGAGGCCGACGCCATGTTCTACAACCGCGAGGCCGCCAGCCAGACGTGGGAGGTGCGCGAGGTCAACGTGCTCCTCCAGGAGCTGGAGAAGTTCAGCGGCGTGTGCATCCTGGCCACGAACCGGAAGGTGTCGCTGGACCCGGCGCTGGACCGCCGGATCAGCATGAAGATCGAGTTCGAGCGGCCGGATCGTGCCATGCGGCGGAGGATATGGGAGCGGATGATTCCCAGGAAGCTGCCGATGGCCACCGACGTGAGCCTGGACGCGCTGGCCGGAGAACTGCTCTCCGGCGGGGAGATCAAGAACGTGGTCCTCAACGCCGCCCGGCTGGCCCTGGCGCGGTCGATGGACGGGCCGGTGGGCATCGCCGACTTCCGTGCGGCCCTGGCGATGGAGACAACCGGCCGTTGGGGCGAACCCTGTCAGGGGAAGATAGGCTTCAGGGGGGCGGCGGAGCGCATGGAGGGGACTCAAGCATGATGTGCGAGAACTGCAAGCAACACCCGGCGATCATCCACCTTACGGAGATCGTCAACGGCACCAACAAGCAGGCCCACCTCTGTGAGCACTGCGCCAAGGAACAAGGGCTGATCAATCAACGGCGTCGAGCAGAGGCGCTGGCCAAGCGGGCGACCCATGCCAAGCGCGATCCGTACCCAAACGTCATAGCGACGGACGAATACAGCTTCCTGCGTTACCTGATCGGCCTGCCGAAGAACGGGGCCGCCCTGGACTCCATCCGCAAGGAGGAAGTGGTGCTGTGGGACATGGAGCGCAAGCAGGCCCGCCCGGAGTTGGAGAACGCCGTTACGCCGTTCTGCCGCCTCTTGGTAGCCGCCTGCGGACCGTTCGCGGGCCATGTTGCCGAGGCCATACAGACGGTTACGGGGCGGCTGGCCCGCAAGCACACTGGCCGGCGCTCCGTTCGACCGCCGCGTTCCACCTACAGCAGCCGGCTGTTCCTGCGCCGCTTGCAGGCGGTCACCGACCGGTCCAGCCTGTACGCGGAGATCGCCGGCCGGCGTAGCCGCAACCTGGCCAAGTTCTCGAAGCTGGTTCGGCCGGAGTGGCGCAAACTGCGGCGCACCTTCCCCCCTCTGGTCGATTGGATGGAGGATACGGCTGAGATCCGGCGAGGCTCAAAGCGGCAGGTGTTGCGCCATTTGTATGACTACCTCCCCATCGTGTTCTTGCCCGGCGAGGGGAACTACGGACAACGCCAATGACCGCGCAGATCGGCGACACGGTCATCTACCAGGGCAAGGCCTGGGACTTGGCGGAGCTGTCCGGAGAAGGGCTCTTCGATCCGGCTGCATGGGGCCTGCCCCTTGTGCCCATGACCAGCGCCTGTTGGCGGGGCCACGTCTGCCGGTACGAGGTCAAGGGCGGGGCTCTCTACCTGGCCGGACTTCGGGTGGCGCTGGGGCGGGCAGGTACCAACCTGGGCACGTTCGAGGCCGCCGAACTGACCCAGGCCCCGTTGCCCTTCACCGGCCGGCTGACCCTGGCCCGGCAGCCCGTCGCCCGCCTCCAGGGGAACATGGGCTTTCCGCCGGCCTGGACGTACCGGCGCGTCCGGGAGCTGCGTTTCCAACGGGGGCGGTTGGCCGGGGAACGGGACGTGTCGGCAGGCATGGCCGCCGTGCGCAAGGCCAAGCTGGACCGCCCGGGCAAGCCGGTGAGCCCGGGCCAGCCCAGGGCCTACCGGGCCTTGGTGAAGCGCTGCTTCGGGCGAAGGCCAACGCGGCTGGCCGTCCATAGGGCTAACGTTCTTGGCTCGTGGTCAGGGCGAAGTTGCCAACGGAGGGGCGTAGCCGGGAGCGCTATTGCCGCTCGGTGTTGATGGTGGCGTCTGTAGGGCAACCAGTGAGGCGCGTTGTGCCGGCTGCCAAGCCTTGATGAATGCGGGTTCCGACATGTGAAGCCTGGTGTTCTTTGGGTCGCGTAAAAGCCGGAAAGCGTGGTCGATTGTATCCAGCGCCATGCCACCGGGGCATCCGAGAGCTATTACTGCGTCTCCGAGCGAGGGCAGTCTCGTTTGAGATCGATGTGGTCGTCGTAGCACGAACGCGGGGGCCTTCCTCGCTGGCTGGTGAACAACGGCCGGTCCGTCAGCCCTGGCATGCCCAGGCAGGGCTGGTCCCGCCGTCTTGACATAGCCTTTGTGACTGGCTATAAGGGCCTCCGCGTGGTAGCGGAGGTTCGATTCTCGCAAGGTGAGCGCACGGTGAGCAAATGAAGGCGCGGATGAACGGTACCGGTGGGTGCAGAGCACAGATATCTGCCCGCAACGTCGCGACTGGTCGGTCGACCACGGCCAACCACACCTACTCCATTGCCCGCGAATGGGCGGCCGGCACAGACGGGCAGTCGCTACTTGCGCACCCGGCATCTGCTCAGTTCCGCGCAGCTCTTCCTTCGGTCCCGTTGCTGAAGACAGACAGCCCACTTCTTCTCTATCGGGGTCGCCTATTCGCCGAGGGCAAGACCCCACAGGCCAACGAATTCGGCCCTCCACCGAATTGTTCCGCACCTTCGGGGCGTTACGGGCTCAGTGGCAGCTCCGTCCTGTACTTGTGCAATTCAGAAGAAGGCGTGCGCTGTGAAGT
>JAKLDR010000083.1 GCA_022703445.1 Planctomycetota bacterium
TGGATCTTCACCGGCAGCGACTTCGCCCGCGACCCCGACACCGGCAAGCTCTACATCGACCCCGAGACCAAGCGCACCGTTTTCCTGGCCGACCTGGAGCGCAACCTGATCGCCATCTACTTCGACCCCGTGGCCATCTTCAACAGCCCGCTGGACACGGCCAACAACGACCTCCAGAAGACCATCAACTACTATGTGGCCAACAAAGACGTATGTCCCAAGCCGGGCACGCTGGTGAAGCTGGTCCTGGAGCCGGCCCCCAAGGAGGCGCTCGAGCCCGAGAAGCTCAAGGACGGCGCCGGCCTGCTCAAGCTCGACGACAACGGCGGCGCGCCAGCGCCGGAGCCCAAGGATGCCCCCAAGCCGACTCCCGGCAAGTAACCCCCGCAGACGGAGAGGAACCATGCCCCGCAGCCAGGTCCGCCGCGCCAGGCGCGTAGTCGTCAAGGTGGGCAGCGCCCTGCTCGCCCCGGGCGGCGAACTAGACCGCAAGTTCATCGGGGGTCTGGCCAGGCAGGTCGCCACGCTGGTCTCCGCCGGCCGGGAGGTACTCCTGGTCACCAGCGGTGCGATCAGCGCGGGCCTGAAGCCCCTGGGGCTGTCCGGGAGGCCGAACGAGCTGCCGCTCCTGCAGGCCGCGGCCGCCGCCGGCCAGGGCCAGCTTATGCACGCCTACCAGATCGCCTTCTCGCGCTGCGACCTGGTCGCCGCCCAGATCCTGATCACCCGCGACGCCCTGGACGAGCGCGAGCGCTATCTCAACGTGCGCAACACCATCCGGGCGCTCCTCGGACGCCGGGCCGTGCCGGTGATCAACGAGAACGACACGGTCAGCGTCGAGGAGATCCGCTTCGGCGACAACGACCTGCTCTCCGCGCTGGTGGCCAGCCTGGCCGAGGCCGACCTGCTGATCCTGCTGACCGGCGTGGCCGGGCTGCTGGACGGCGAGGGCCGGGTGGTTCCCACGGTCGAAGAGATCAGCCCGGAAGTCAGCGCCTTGGTGCGCTCCGACCGGAGCGCCGAGGGCACGGGCGGGATGGGCTCCAAGCTCGCCGCCGCCCGCATCGGCCAGAAGAGCGCCTTCCACACGGTGATCGCCCCGGGCCGCGAGCCGGACGTGATCGCCCGGATCATGGACGGCGAGGAGATCGGAACGCTCATCAAGGCCGGCGGCGAGAAGCTCCTGGCCAGGAAGCGCTGGCTGGCCTTCGGGCAGAGGCCGGCCGGCAGGATCGTGGTCGACGACGGCGCCGCCAAAGCCCTGGTTGAGCGCAAGAAGAGCCTGCTGGCCATCGGCGTGGCTGCCGTCGAGGGTGGATTCGCCGCCGGCGAGAGCGTCTCCATCGTCACCAAGCGCGGGCGGGAGCTGGCCCGCGGGATATCGAACTACTCGGCCGCCGACGTGGAGCGCATCAGGGGCCGCCGGACCGACGAACTCGCGTCGATCGTCGGCGAGGTGCGTTTCGAGGAAGTCGTGCACCGGGACAACCTGACGATGCTGTGAGCGGCCGGGGCATCCCGGCCGCGAAGAGTGGGCTCAGCCGCAAAGAGGCGCAAGGGGTGCGGAGGAAGGCCGGATGTCCCCTTTGGGGCTTTGGGCGTTCGCACGCAGGCCGCCCTGGCGAACACTCTTCGCAGGCGCCGCCTGTCTCCTGACCCTGTTGCTGGCCTATGCGCTCTGGTTGCCGGGCCTGGATGTGACCGATGGCCGGCACGACCTGGGCCACAACGGCATCTGGATCCAGCACGGCTGGTTGGGCGACGACGCTTGGTTCGAGCGCAACGGCAAAGCCGCGCGCCGAACAGAGTTCCGTTCCCGGGAGTCGGTGGAGGCGCTGGCTGATCGGCTTAGGCGCCATGGCATCACCGACGTCTTCCCGCACCTCTGCCCCTGCACTTCGGACGGATCGCTGCCGCCGGTGGATCCGGAACAGACAAAACGCTTCCTGGCCGCGTTCGCCGGATTTCGGGTCATGCCCTGGGTCGGCGGGGTCAGCGGCGAGACGGCCGACGTCGAGAGTGATGCCTGGCGCGCCGGGTTCAGCCGCTCCGCCCGAAAGCTCCTGGAGGAACACCCGGGCTTCGCGGGCATCCACGTCAACATCGAGCCCTGCCCGCCGGGCAGCCCGGGATTCCTGAAGCTCCTCGAAGTGCTGAAGGCCTCGCTGCCGCCCGGGAAGGTTTTGTCGGTGGCGGCCTATCCGCCGCCGACCGTCTGGCACGGTTTCCCGGAGGTGCACTGGACCAAGACCTACTTCCGGCAGGTGGCTGCGCGCTCCGATCAGCTGGCGGTCATGATGTACGACACGTCTCTGAGGAACGAGAAACTGTACCGGCACCTGATGGCGCGGTGGACTCGCGAGGTCCTGGCCTGGTCCGGCGGTACCGAGGTCCTGCTGGGGCTGCCGGCCTATGGCGACGCCGACTCAGGCTATCACCATCCCGAGGCGGAGAACCTCAGCAATGCCCTGCTCGGGGTCCACGCCGGGCTCGGCTCTCCTGCCGAGATGCCGGCGAACTACAGGGGCGTGGCTATCTACTGCGAGTGGGAGATGGATGAATCCGAGTGGGCCTGGTATCGTGAGCGCTTCCTGAAACACTGACCGGGACGCTACTTCCCCACGCAGAACCTTGCGAAGATCCGGTTGAGCACCGCCTCGTCGAGCTCTGCCCGGCCGGCGCCCGGCTCGAAGTGGCTCGCCACCTCGCGGGCGGCGTCGCGGAGGTCGTCGGCCGCGCAGGCCAGGCCCAGGCCGTCCTCCAGTGCCTCGGCCGCCGAGCGCAGGGAGCAGCGCGCGCGGGCCAGCGCCTCCTGCCGGCGGAGGGCGGCGGTCGAGCGGGCGGCGCTGCGCTCCACCTGCCCCTCGCGCACGAGCCGGGTCAGCAGCGCGGCCAGTTCTTCACAGCCCGCGCCGGTGAGGGCGGAGACCTCCAAGACGGCCACGGGGATAGAGCAGGTTTCAGGTGCCAGGTCTCGGGTGTCAGCAGCCGAGGGCGGCCGGTGCCTCTCCTCCGACCGCTGAAGGCTGACATCTGACACCGCTCCTGCCGCGTACCTGGCCGCAGGCAGATCGCACTTGTTGAGCACCAAGACGGCGGGGATCTCCGCCTCCCGCACGACCTCGGCCGCCGGCCGCAGCCGCTCCAGGCCGTCCGGATCGGTGCGGTCGGCGACCAGGACCAGCACGTCCGCCCCGCGCCAGGCTCGCTCGGCCGTCGTGCGGGAGAGCAGTTCGATTTCACCGGGAGGGGCGCCGAGGCCGGCGGTGTCGACCACCGCCAGATCGCGCGGCGCGGCGGCCAGGGGGGCCTCGCGGACGTCGCGGGTGGTCCCGGGCGCGGCGGAGACCAGGGCCTCCCGGCCGGTCAGGCGCGAGAAGAGCAGGCTCTTGCCGGCGTTCACCGGTCCGGCCAGCACGGCGCGCACCGCCTCGGAGCCGCCGGCCGCGGCGGGCCCGGTCGGATCCTCCCGGGCGGCGATCCGGTCGAGTTCCCGGGCCAGGCCGGAGAGCTCCCGCGCGGCGGACTCGTCGTCGAGGAAGGCGCCCGCGGACTCCCCGTAGTCGAGTTCGGCCTCCATCCGCGCGGCCAGGTCCTCGGCGCGGGCGCGCCAGGCGGCCAGCTGCCGCCCTCCGCGGCCGGCCAGCCCCGCGGCGGCGGCGGCGAGCTCGGAGCGGCTGCGCGCGCGGATTACGGCGATCACCGCCTCGGCCTGGTCGGCGCTGATGCGGCCGTTCTCCAGCGCCCGCCGGGTGAATTCCCCCGGCTCGGCCAGGCGCGCTCCGGCGGCGAGCGCCGTCTCCAGGGCCAGCTCGACGATCACCGGGCTGCCCGGCAGGTGCAATTCGGCTACGTCCTGGCGGGTGTAGCTGCGCGGCGCGCGCATGAGGTAGAGCCGCGCCGGGGCGTGGGCCGCGCCGGCCAGCAGCAGCTCTCCGGAGAGGTGGCGGAAGGAACGCAGCTGCGGGCTGCGGGAGGCGGGTTGCGAGTCAGGGGGCACTGCGAGAAGCGCCAACGCGATCTCGGCGGCGCGAGGACCGGACAGCCGCACGATGGCCCGAGCGGACCTTCCGGCCGGGGAAGAAACTGCGACTATGGTGTCGTCACGCATTCCCACCACGGAACCCGCAAGCGACCCCGGCTACTTCCGGCCCTTGCCCAGCTTGTCCTCGGCCTCCTTGGCCCAGAAGGCCGCCGGGTCGGTGACGGGTGCCGGCTTGGGGGCGTCCTTGCCGGCCGGACCGGCGGCCGCGCCCGGGGCCCCGGACTTGGCGGCCTCCCTGGCCTTGGCCCTGGCGATCTGCTTCTTGATCATCCAGGTCTCGAGGATGCCCAGCGCCCCGTTGGTCACGAAGTAGAGCACGAAGGCGCTGGACAGGCTGTAGAAGAAGAAGAAGAACATCAGCGGCAGGAAGCGCATCATCCAGGCCTGCTGGCGTTGCTGCGGATCGGCCGGCAGCGGGGTCATGAAGCTCTGCGCGGCCATGAGCCCGGCGTAGAGGATGGGCAGCAGGTTGAGATCGTGCGGCCAGAAGCTGAAGTGCACGATCGTGTCCGGCCTGGAGAGGTCGCCGATCCACAGGAACTCGGCCTGGCGCAGCCCGAAGGCGCCCATGATCGAGCCGTAGAGGGCGATCCACACCGGCATCTGCAGCATCATGGGCAGGCAGCCCAGCGCCATGCCCGCGGGGTTGAAGCCCTCCTCCTTGTACAGGCGCATCATGGCCTGCTGGAGCTTGGCCTGGTCGTCCTTGTACTGCTCCTGGAGCTCCTTCATCTTCGGAGCCAGGGCCTGCATCTTATCCTGATTGCGCTGCATGACGATCATGCCCTTGCGCTGCAGGGGGTGCAGGCAGAGCTTGACGATCAGGGTCATGAGCACGATGCCCCAGCCGTAGTTGCCGATCGCGTTCCTGGACCACTCCAGCAGGCTGAGCATCCAGCGCGCCGGGCGGTCGAAGAGCGACCAGCTGAAGGTGATGGTCTTGATCATGCCCCGGTTGACCGGCTCGCGGCCGGTCGCGCGGACCTCGTAGGCTTCCAGTTGCTCGGCGATCATGGGGCCGGCGCGCAGCAGGAAGCCGCGGCTCTCGGCCCGGCCGGGATCGATGACCAGCGTTCTCACCTCCACCCCGACCGCCATGTTGCGCCTGGACTTGTCCGGCTGCTCCTGGTCGAGCGGTTCGGCGAACGCCTTGATGGTCGTTTCCGGGTCTAGCGGTGCCAGGATGACTCCGAAGAAGCGCCCGCGCAGGGCGGCCCATTCGGTGCGGTTCTGACTGAGGTTCTGCCGGTCCAGGCTAGTATCGGGCGCGTCCGCGGCGACAAGTTCCCGGAACTCCATGTCGTCAGTAACGGAGCCTCGGCCGGCCAGCTTGGCGGTGAGCGCTCCGGGTTCAAGCTTGGGTTCGTCGGGGAGCATCCCGGCCGGGCCGATCAGGCGGTATTCCAGGGAGTCGCGCTCCGCGGCGTGGTTGGTGACGGCCACGCCCAGCTCGATGTCGAAGCCGGAGCGGCGGAAGAGGTAGGTCTTGACCACCTCGACCGTCCCGCGGCGGGCGCGGAAGACGATCCGGCGCGTGCCCTCCTGGCCGGCCAGCCGGTCGTCGTCGCTCTCCAGGCGGAACGGCCAGTTCTCGAAGTCGATGGCGCCCGTGTTGGCCTTGAAGCCGCGCAGCACCAGGGAGCGCCGCGGGCCGGTGTAGCCGCGTCCCTCGGCCGGGTCCGCCGAGTTGAGCAGGAGCAGCGGGGCAGTCTCCCCGCGGTTCTTGTGATACCCGGGCAACTCCAGCTTCTCGACGGACGCGCCCACCGGCGACAGCCGGACGACGAGCGAGTCGGTGGTCACGACCACCGGCCGGATATCGCCTTCCTGGCGGATGTCGGTGGCCGCGGGAACTGGCTGGGCGGGGGGCTGCGCCACCGCCGTGCTGGGCTGTTCCGGAGCCTGGGAGGTTGTGGTGGGGCCGCCCTGCTGCTCCCCCCTGTTCATGTAGTGCGACATGATCAGCATGGCGGCGCCGGCCAGCATGATCATGATCAGCATGCGGTTGCGGTCTTCGGGATGCACTTGGGCTCCGATCAGTTTCTGGGGGCGGGCTGCATGCCCGTCCCGTGGTCCTCTTCGGTCCCCGCGGCCGGCACCGGGTCGAATCCCCCGCGGCAGAAGGGGTTGCAGCGCAGCACCCGCCAGACGGTCAGCAGCCCTCCGCGCACCAGCCCGTGCCGGCGGACGGCCTCCAGGCCGTAGTGCGAGCAGGTCGGCTGGAAGCGGCAGCACCTGCCCAGAAGCGGCGAGAGCGTCAGCTGGTAGGCCCTGATCAGCAGGCAGACCAACCGCGCGGGAAGGCTCACCGTCCGCCTCCGTTCCCGCCCTGCGGCGTTCCGCCGGGGCGCTTGCCCAGCTCGGCGGCCACCCTGGCTGCCAGCGACGTCAGGCTGCGCCTCAGCTTCTCCGGGCCGGCCCCGGCCGCCCCGCCCCGGGGCCCGACCAGCAGGTCCAGGCCGGGCGGCAGCTCGGCCTGGCAGGCTCGGAAGGCCTCGCGGATCTGCCGGCGCAGGCGGGAACGGGCCACCGCTCCTCCCGCGGCCCGGCCCACGGCCAGCCCCAGCCGGGCGAACCCCAGCCCGTTGGGCAGCGAGCGGACGTAGAGCAGCCCGTCCCCCGCGGCGACGCCCTCTTGGCGGATGCGCCCGAACTGGGTGTCCCCGCTGATCCGTTGGCGTCGCCGAAATCGTGCACTGGCCATTGACGGAGTCGATTCTAGGCCCGCGGCGGGCGGGTGTCAAGAACGGGGTGCGGGCTCAGGCGCCGTCCAGCAGGTGCCCCATCTTGTTCCGCTTGGTGGCCAGGTAGCGCTGGTTCTCGGGGCGCGGCGGGATGACCACCGGCACGCGCTCGATGATCTCCAGGCCGTAGCCGGCCAGGCCCACCACCTTGCGGGGGTTGTTGGTCAAGAGCCGCAGCTTGCGCACGCCCAGGTCCTGCAGGATCTGGGCGCCGATGCCGTAGTCGCGCAGGTCGCAGGGCAGGCCCAGGTCCTCGTTGGCCTCGACCGTGTCCCGCCCGCAGTCCTGCAGGGCGTAGGCCTGGACCTTCTTCTCCAGGCCGATGCCCCGGCCCTCCTGGCGCATGTAGAGGATAACGCCGCGCTCGGCGGCCGCGATCATCTCCATGGCCCGGGCCAGCTGCTCGCCGCAGTCGCAGCGCAGGCTGCCGAAGACGTCGCCGGTCATGCACTCGGAGTGCACCCGCACGGGGACGGGCTCGTCCAGGGCGGCGCGGCCCGGCGCCAAGTCGCCGCGGACCAGCGCCAGGTGGCACTCGCCGGTGACTTCCGAGCGGTAGTGGTACATCCGGAAGTGCCCGTGGCGGGTGGGCAATTCGGCCGCGCCGGTGGAGACGATCAGCTTCTCGTTCCGGCGCCGGTGGCCGATGATCTGCTCGACCGAGCAGACCTTGAGGCCGTGGGCGCGGCCGAACTCGACCAGGTCGGGCAGCCGGGCCATGGTGCCGTCGGCCTGGATGACCTCGCAGATGATCCCCGCGGGGGAGAGCCCCGCCAGGCGGCAGAGGTCGACGATGCCCTCGGTCTGGCCGGCGCGCACCAGCGTGCCGCCCGGGCGGGCGCGCAGCGGGAAGATGTGCCCGGGCCGGACCAGGTCGGCGGGGACCGCGTCGGGCGCCACCGCCGCGCGGATGGTCTGGGCGCGGTCAGCGGCGCTGATTCCGGTGGTCACCCCGCGGCGGGCCTCGATGCTCACGGTGAAGGCCGTCCCGAAGCGGCTGGAGTTGTCGGCGGCCATGGGCGGCAGGGCGAGCTGGTCGCACTTCTCGGCGGTCAGCGCCAGGCAGACCAGTCCGCGACCGTGGGTGATCATGAAGTTGATGGCCTCGGGCGTGACGTGCTCGGCGGCCATGGCCAAGTCGCCCTCGTTCTCCCGGTTCTCGTCGTCCACCAGGATGACGATGCGCCCGGCGCGGAGCTCGGCGAGGACTTCCTCGATGGGGGCGAACGGCGTGGGCATGGATCCACCTTGCGCTTTCCGGTCATGAGTGCCGGCGACGGCGCGATTATCCGGCCGGAGAGGAGCAGTGTCAAGAAGCCCCGGCGCTTGCGCCCCGGTCCGGCTCCATGGACAATGTCCGGGTGTCCGGGCCGAAGCGCCCGGCGATGACTGGCGGGAGGAAGGGCGATGGATTCCGATCCGGGTGCAGTGCTGGCGGGTGTCGGCGCGGTCTTCTTCGTGCTGGTCATCATTGGCCTGCTTCTTTCACTGGCCGTGATGGTCTTCATGATCTACTGCTGGTGGCGGATCATGGTCAAGGCCGGATACGCCGGCCCGATGGCCTTCCTGATGCTCGTGCCGTTCGGAGGACTGATCCTGACCTGCTGGCTGGCCTTCGGCCGGTGGCCGGCGCTCCAGGAGTTGGAAGAGCGGCGCTCCCGCGGTGTATAGACCTGAGTGAGGTCAGGCGGCGGCAGGATCCGGCCTTGTGAGCCGGTTGCCGCGTTGGAGGTGTGCGTCATGAGAACTCCGTTGGTCGCCGTGCTGTCCGTGCTGCTGGTCTCCGGGGCCGCCCTGGCCGGAGAGGCCCTGACCGCCGACGGGGTTGTGGCCAGAGCCGGCGTGGCCGGCGGGCTCGCCTCCTTCCCGCGCGCCTCGGCCGGCGACGAGAAGCTGATCCTCGAACTCGCCCGGCGTCCGGCGATGGTGGTCCACGCCCTGGCCCGCGACGAGAAGGCCGCCGCGGAGCTGCGCGAGGCCGGCGAGAAGGCCGGGCTGCTCGGCCGGACGCTCTACGTCGAGGCCGGCGACGCCGCGCACCTGCCCTTCGCCGACCGGCTGGTCGATCTGATGGTGGCCGCGGACATGTCCGAGGCGGAGCTCACTCCGGCGCTCAGGGCCGAGTGGTTCCGGGTCCTCGCCCCGCGGCGCGGGGCGCTGCTGGTCGGCGGGACCGTGCTGCGCTCGGAGCTGCCGAGCGGCTCGGACCCCTGGACCCACCGCTGCCACGGGCCGGACAACGCCCAGGTTTCGACTGACGCCACCTTCAAGCCGCCCTTCCTGACCCAGTGGTGGGCCCTGCCCCGCCAGGACGGCTTTTGGGGCACGACGGTGGTCTCAGGCCAGGGCCGGATGTTCACCGTCCGGGCCAGCCGCCGTCCGGAAAACCCGGTGATCCTCACCGCGCGGAGCCTGACCAGCGGCCTGGTCCTCTGGCAGAAGCCGCTGCGCGCCGCGCCCGAGGGCGCCAAGGCCCCCCACGGCGGCTACGCGCCCGGCCGGCAGTGCATCGCGGTCGCCGGCGACACGGTCTGCCTGATCGACCGCGACGGCGTTGCCCTGCTCGACGGCGAGACCGGCAGGGAGCGCAGCCGCATCGCCGGGCCCAAGCCCGGCGGGAGCGTCAAGTGGCTGGCGGTCTCCGACGGCAAGCTGGCTGTGCTTTCCGGGGACGCCGATGTCATTCAGCCGATCACCTACCAGACGGTGGCAGCCAACCCCGTCGGCCGGGAACTGGCCGTCTACGACCTGGCTACCGGGAAGGAACTCTGGAAGCAGACCGTCGCCGGCGACATCGACGAGCGCGCCCTGGCCGTCCGGGGCGCCCAGCTGATCTGCCTGGCCCAGGCCGAGGGGGTGGTCGCCCGCGAGCTGGGATCCGGCAAGGAGGTCTGGCGGAACACCGATGCCGCCATCCAGGCCAACTTCAAGACCCCCGAGCAGAAGACCGTGGGGCAGCTCCTGAGCTCCCAGCCGGTGATGCTGGCGCTGGACGACGTCATCCTCATGCGCACGCCCTGGGCCAAGGAGGTCTACGCGCTCTCGGCCAGGGACGGCGCCACGCTCTGGCACCGCGGCAGCGGGCTGACCTACCGCGGCCTGCAGGCCCTGCCGGTCGACGGCCTGTGGCTGGGCCCCGGCGGCCTGAGCATCGACCTCAAGACCGGCCAGACCGCCAAGGGCCCCAGGTTCACCTCCTCGGGCTGCGGTCCGACCACCTCGGTGCCCGGCTACCTGATCACCTGTTTCGGCGCGGTCAGCGATGCCAAGACCGGCAAGGGCATCCGCTCCGAGGACCTCAAGAGCCCCTGCGACGTCGGTTCGCTGGTCTCCGAGGGGATCATGGTCACCGTGCCCTCCGAGTGCGGCTGCGCCTTCGAGGTCAAGTGCTACCGGGCGCTGGCTTCGGCCGGCGCAACCGTGCCCCACACCGCACCGCCGGCCAAGGACCGGCTGAGCGCCGTCGACACCGCCGCCCCCGCCGCACTGGCCCTGACCGAAGCCGACTGGCCCACCTACCGGCACGATCCGGGCAGGAGCGGTGCGACCACCGCCTCGGTCGGCGAGGGCGCCAAGGTTCTCTGGCACTGGAAGCCGGCGGAAGCCAGGCCCTACAAGGACTCCTGGAATCCGGCCAACGGCCCGCGGCTCGCCCCGGACTTCATCGCCACCGCGCCGGTTGCGGTCGGCGGCAGGTTTTACTTCACCTCGGCCGACGGCGTCGTCCGCTGCCTGAAGGCCGACGACGGCAAGGAGGTCTGGAAGTTCGCCACCGGCGCGATGGGCTTCGCGCCTCCGACCATCTGGGAGGGCCGCGCCCTGGTCGGCGGCGGCGACGGGCGGGTCTACTGCCTGGACGCCTCGACCGGCAAGCTGCTCTGGAAGATGCTGGCCGCGCCGAGCGAGCGGCGGGTCTTCTGGATGGGGCACCTGGTCAGCACCTGGCCGGTGACCGGCGGCGTGGTCGTAGCCGACGGCGTCGGTTACGCGGCCGCCGGCTACGCCGCGGAGAACGGCGTGCACGTCTCGGCCTTCGATCCCAAGACCGGGCAGACCGTCTGGGAGAAGCACGACGCCGGCACGAACGGCATCGTCTCCGGCGGGCACATCGCCGTTGCCGAAGGGCGGCTGTGCCTGGCCGGCATGTCTGGCGGCAGCTTCGACCTGAAGACCGGCGAGGCCAAGAAGATCGGCGGCGGCTACGGCCAGGAGGTCGGCGCACTCTGCGGCAAGTGGGTGATCGGCGGAGCCAGGCGGCTGACCGAGCTGCAGTGCGACATCGGGGCGCCCATCAACGGCAAGGACTTCCCCGCCTGGGCTCCGGGCGGCACGTCGCTCCCGGCCTGGGACGCTGAACTCGTGGTCTTCGGACCGCGCGGCGGCTCGCTGCTTGCCGTGACCGCCGAGAAGTACTCGGCCTTCCGGACCGCCCCGCCGCCGCCGGCGCCGGCTGCGGGCGCGCCCAAGCCCAAACCCCCGGAGGTCGCCGACGTCAAGCTCTGGGCCGGCGCCCAGGGACAGCACGCGGCCTTCGCGCTGGCCAAGGACGCCGTCGTCGCGGCCCTGGCCGGAGCCAACAAGCTCTGCGCGTTCAGGCGCGCCGACGGGACTCAACTCTGGTCGGTGGACCTGCCCGAGCAGCCGGCCATGAACCGGCTGGCCATCGACCGCGACGGACGCGTCCTGGTCGGCCTCTGCGACGGATCGGTGATCTGCGTGGGGCGCTGAGGCGCCGCTCGACCGGGGCTGGGCGGGACGCTCTTCCGGCTACTTCGCGAAGAGGGCCGCCAGGTCTCCCCAGCGGGCCGACTGGTCGGCGCCGATCCGCGCGACTTTGGCCTCGAACTCGGCCCACATGGGCTCGCTGATCATCTCGTAGGAGTGGCCCCAGAAATAGAAGACCCCGCCTGAGCGGGCCCGCTCATAGCGCTCCCAGAAGTCCGGCGCCAGGAAGTGGCAGCACGGGTGGAAGGCCATGGGGTCCCCGGGAGGGAACGGCTGGTCGGCCTTGCCCGTGGTCCGGGCGTAGACGTGCCCGGTCTCGCGGACCGCGGCCATGACCGCCTCGTTGTAGGTCCCGAACGGGTAGGCGAAGCCGGTGACCTGCCGCCCGAAGAACTGCTCGAGCCGGTCGCGCCCCTCGGCGATGTCCTTCCGGGCATCCTCGATCGCGATCTGCTCGAGGTGCGGGTGCGAGAGGCTGTGGTTGGCGATGCCGAACCCGGAGTAGAGCTCGCGCATCTCGTTCCAGCCGAGCCGTCCGACCTGCGTGCCCTTGAAGACCCACCCTGGCTGGCGCTCCGGGGCGTGCTTGGCGGCGTTGAGGTTGAACGTCGCCGTGGCCCGGTGCCGGCGGAGGATGTCCACCAGCCGTGCATCGGCGGTGACGCCGTCGTCCCAGCACTGCACCACGGTCATTGTGGACATTCCGGCTCCCGGCGGGCTGCTAGTAGACGTAAAGCGTCCCGTACGGCCGGTGGCTGGTGGGCCTCAGGAGCACGAAGTCCTCGCGCTTGAACTGCCCCTGGTCGATGCCGAACTCGGCGCAGTAGGGTGCGAGGTGCGTCTGGAAGGTCTCCCACTCGGCGTCGCCGATGGGCACCTGGCCGACCTCCTTGCCCAGCTGATGGGCGGAGACGGGCTTCCTGACCCACATCTCGCCGTTGTGCATGCCGGTGCCGAGGTAGCGGCCGGCCACCGGCTCACCCGCGGGCACGCCCTGGCCCAGGACCACGAGCAGTCCCCCGGCCATGTACTCGCCGGCGTAGTCCTTGACTGCGCCGCCGACCACCACCACCGGGAAGCGCTGGCCGTAGGCCTTCATGTGGATGCCCACGCGGTAGCCGGCCGAGCCCTTCACGTAGATGGTCCCGCCGCGCATGGAGTGGCCAAGCAGGTCGCCGGCGTCGCCGTGAATCACCAGCGTGCCGGCGTTCATGGTGTTGCCCACCGCGTCCTGGGCGTTGCCCCGGACGACGATGCGCGGGCCGTCGGTGAAGGCGGCCAGATCGTTGCCCGGGACCCCGAAGATCTCGATGCGGGCCTGCGGCGCAGTGATCCCGGTGCCGATGTAGCGCTGGCCCAGGGCGTTCTCGATGAGCAGTTCCCGCTCGCCGGCCTCGATCGCCGCGCGGACCCTGGCGTTGAGGTCGCGGTAGTGCAGTCCGGTCGCGTCGATCTTCATACTTCGATCCCCGCCCCGGAGACCACGTGCTTGCGGTACTCGGCCGGCAGCGACAGCACCCCGAACTGCTCGGTGAGCAGCAGATCCTTCACCGCGGAAACGTCCGTGCCGCTGCGGATCAGCCCGGTGAAGAGGCCGGCCCGGTCGATGTCCCCGACGAGCATCGCGCCGACCACCCGGCCGTCCTGGATGACCACCTTGCGGTAGCTGGGGGGCTCGGCGCGCTCTGAAACGAGCACCTCGGCGCCGGCCGGCGCCACCGCGGCCGTACCCACCGAGATGGTGGCCAGGCCGAAGACGCTCACCGAGTTCATGACCAGCGCGCCGTCGTAGTTCGCGACCTTGGCGCCGGCCATGGCCAGCCCGGCGATCCGCCCCTGGCGGAAGGCGCCGGGCCAGATGGGGATGGCGCGCTTGGTACCGGAGAGGGCCTCGCGCCCCTGAGCGACGTCGCCGGCGGCGTAGACGTCGGGGGCGCTGGTGCGCATCGCATCGTCGACCAGGATGCCCCGGTCGACCTCCACCGCGCCGCCGGCCGAGCGGGCCAGGGCCACGCTGGGCACCACGCCCACGGCGACGATGACCAGTTCGCAGGGGACCTCCGCGCCGCCCTTGAGGCGCACCCCGGCGGCACGGCCCTCGCGGGCCACGACCGCCTCGACCTCCGCGCCGCAGCGCACCTCGACTCCGGCGTTGACCATGGCCGCCTCGGCCAGCTTCGCGGCCCGCTCGTCGAGCGCGGCGGCGAGCACCCGCGGGGCCAGTTCTACGACCGTGACCCGGACGCCCCGCGCCGCCAGGGCCTCGACGGCCTTGACCCCGATCATTCCGGCGCCGACCACCACGGCGCGGGCCACCTTCCGTTCGGCGATGAAGCTGCCGACCCGCTCGGCGTCGGCCCACTCGGTGAAGGTGAAGACCCCGGCCGTCTCGCGCCCGGAGATCTTCGGGACGATGGGGGTTCCGCCGGTGGCGATGAGCAGCTTCTCATAGCCGATCCGGCCGCCGTCGGCCAGCTCCACAACGTGCTTGGACGTGTCGAGCTTCACGGCCTCGGCTCCGAGGACGGCCTTGACCTTCAGGTCCTCGTAGAAGGAGCGCGGCCGCCAGTCCATCCGCCCGTCGTCAACCTTCCCGGCCAGCCAGTAGGAGATCAGCGGCCGCGAGTAGACGTGCTTGGGCTCGCGGGAGACCATGACGATGCTCCCGGCGGCGTCCGTCTCGCGGATGGCCTCGACGGCGGCCACCGCGGCCACCGAGTTGCCGATGACGAGGTACTTGGTGCTATCGTTCTTCATAAACGATGGCCTCGTTCGGACAGTTGAGGACGCAGACCGGGGTCTTGTCGCCGGCGCAGAGGTCGCACTTGGAGGCGGCCTTCTGGTCCTTGCCGCGGCGGACCGCACCGGCCGGGCAGGTCATCACGCACATCCAGCAGCCCACGCAGCGGTCGGCGTCGCAGAGCACCGCCCCGGTCTTCGGGTCGCGGTGCATGGCCCCGGTTATGCAGGCCTCCAGGCACGGCGCGCTGTCGCAGTGCCGGCACTGCATGGCGAAGGTCACGTGCCCGGCGGACTCGACCATCACGCCTGGCGTGATCTGGTCGCGCTCCTGCCGGAAGGCCTTGATGATTTTCTTGGACTTGGAGTGCCGGACCAGGCACTGGATCTCGCAGAGCCGGCACCCCAGGCAGAACTCCTCGCGGGCGTAGATTCTCTTCATCGCGCTACTCCCCCGCCGGCTTCACGCCCAGGATGGCCATCTCCCGGTCGGACAGGCCCACCGCGCGGAGGTGCTCGCGGTTGCCGCGCAGGCTCTCGATGGCGTTGACGCCCATGCCGCCGAGCATCTCCTTGATCTCCAGGCTCCAGCCCCTGAGGAGATTGGTGAGCCGCCGGGTGGCCACGTCGGGGTTAAGGCGCTTGGTCAGGAAGGGGTCCTGGGTGGCGATGCCCCAGTTGCACTTGCCGGTGTAGCAGCGCTGGCAGAGGTGGCAGCCCATGGCCACCGCCGCGGCCGTGCCGATGTAGACGGCGTCGGCGCCGAGCGCGATGGCCTTGGCCACGTCGGCGGCCGAGCGGAAGGAGCCGGCGGCGACCAGCGAGGCCCGGTTGCGGATCCCCTCCTCGCGCAGGCGCGAGTCCACCGCGGCCAGAGCGAGCTCTATGGGGATGCCCACGTTGTCGCGGATGGTGGTCGGGGCCGCGCCGGTGCCGCCGCGCAGGCCGTCGATGGCCACGATGTCCGCCCCGGCGCGGACCGCGCCGGAGGCGACGGCCGAGACGTTGTGGACCGCGGCGATCTTGACCGAGACCGGCTTCCTGTGCCCGGTGGCCTCCTTGATGGCGCAGATCAGCTGGAGGAGGTCCTCGATGGAGTAGATGTCGTGGTGCGGCGCAGGGCTGATGGCGTCGGTGCCCTGGGGGATCATGCGCGTGCGGGAGATGGCCGCGTCGACCTTCTCGCCGGGCAGGTGCCCGCCGATGCCCGGCTTGGCGCCCTGGCCGATCTTGATCTCGACGGCCGCGGCGATGTTCAGGTAGTCCGGGTCGACCCCGAAGCGCCCGGAGGCCACCTGGACGATCATGTTCGAGGCGTAGGGCCGGAAGTCGGTGTGCAGCCCGCCCTCGCCGGTGTTGGCGAAGGTTCCGGCCTCGGCCGCCGCCTGGGCCAGGGCCCGGGAGGCGTTGTAGGAAATCGAGCCGTAGCTCATCGCCGAGAACATGATTGGCGTCCGGAGCTTGAGCTGCGGGGCGATCTCGGTGGCGAGCTTGGCCTTTCCGTCCGGACCGCGCTCGACCCGCACCTGGTCGGGCTTGCGGCCCAGGTAGGTGACCAGCTCCATCGGCTCGCGCAGCGGGTCGATCGAGGGGTTGGTGACCTGGGCGGCGTTCAGGAGCAGGTGGTCCCAGTAGACCCGCCAGGGCTTGTCGTTGCCCATCGACGAGAGCAGCACGCCGCCGCCCTCGGCCTGCTTGTAGACGTTGCGGATGTTCTCCGGCGTCCAGTTGGCATTGGGCTTGAAGTCGAGCTGGGAGCGGCCGATGGCGATGGCCCCGGTGGGGCAGAGCGTGGCGCAGCGGTGGCAGCCCACGCAGCTGGCGCCGTCGGAGGAGACCAGTTCGTCGTCCTCGTCGTAGCTGTGCACATCGTTGGCGCACTGCCGGACGCAGACCTGGCACTGGATGCAGCGCGCCGGGTCGCGCTCCACCTTGAACTCGGGCTGGACCAGCCACCTACGCACGAGCGGGCT
This sequence comes from Planctomycetota bacterium, assembly GCA_022703445.1. GTDB lineage: Bacteria > Planctomycetota > SZUA-567 > JAKLDR01 > JAKLDR01 > JAKLDR01. The sequence goes on from JAKLDR010000083.1 coordinate 16,227, forward strand.
CCTTCTCCGGCGCGGCCAGCGGCACCTTGAGCTCGCAGATCACCGGCTTGCCGCCGTCGGCCTGCCAGACGCTGTCGAGCTGCGGGGAGATCTCGCGGATGGCGGCCTCCTCGCTGGCCAGGAAGACCTCGTCGCCGCGCCGGGCCGCGTACATCGGCCGGAGCTTGATGCGGTCGTTGAAGCCGATCATCCCGCGGGTGTGGCCCAGGATCACGCCGAAGGGGCCGTTCAGGAGCGCCCCGGCGTAGGTGATCCGCAGGGCCTTGACCAGCTCGCGCTTCTGCGGCTCCATCCGCTCGATGTCGTCCCAGAAGGGCGGGGCCAGCGCGATGCAGGCCTCCTCGATGCCCAGGCCGTGCTTGCGCAGCAGCATGTCGAAGAGGTAGGTTACCACCTCGGTGTCGGTGTGCATGGTGCAGTGGTAGCCGAAGTTCGCCAGGTACCGGCGGTTGATGCCGTAGCTGGAGATCTCTCCGTTGTGGACCACCGCGAAGTCGAGCAGCCCGAAGGGGTGCGCGCCGCCCCACCAGCCGGTGGTGTTGGTCGGGAAGCGCCCGTGGGAGATCCACAGATAGCCCTCGTATTCCTCGATGCGGAAGAAGCGGCCGATGTCCTCGGGGTAGCCCACGCCCTTGAAGATGCCCATGTTCTTGCCGCTGGAGAAGACCACGGCGCCCTTGATGTTGCCGTTGACCTGCATGACGTGGCGGACCACCAGGTCCTGCTCGGTGAGGTCGTAGTGCTCGCCGAGCACCCGCTGACGCAGGCTCACGAAGTAGCGGCGGAGGATCGGGCGATTGCGGATCTCGCGCAGCGGCGCGGTGGGGATGACCTCCTCGGTCTCGATCTCGTAGTAGCGCCGCAGGAACTCCTCGAAGGCCTCGCGCGCCGCGGCGTTGTCGAGCATCACGTGGAAGGCGTACAGGTCCTTGTGCTCGGGGTAGATGCCGTAGGCCGCGAAGCCGCCGCCCAGCCCGTTGGAGCGGTCGTGCATGTTGGCCATCATCCGGAGGATGCGGCTGCCGTCGAAGGTGCGCCCCTGCTCGTTGAGGATGCCGCCAACGGCGCACGCCGCCGAATCTCGCTCGCTGCGTGAGAGGGCGAATTCCTTGGAGGGGTTGGGCTGAACGTCCATGGCGGGTTTCTCTACCTTCTGACTGGCACCCCGGCGATGAAGACGCCGAAGTTTAATGGCGGACCGGGGAAAGTCAACCCTCCACCCAGGGAAAATGTCGCCATCCGGCACGCTGTGAGCGCAAGGGCCAGGAAAACGCGGGATGCACCGAGCCCGGCCGGCCGATTATCAGGCTTGCGCCAGTCCGTGGCTGCGTGATAATGACGATCGACATGTTGACCGGTCGACCGCGGCGCCCAGTCATCCTGCTGGCCGAGTGGGAGCGCGTGCTCGGCGAACCGAGGAAAGGCGGCGACCAAGTGAGTGGGACCGAATCCGCCGGACTGACCGCCGCTCTGCGCGGGCTATCCCCCGATGTTCTCCTTCCCGAGGAGTATGGCCGGCGGCGGGCCATGTGGGCGCTGGAGATCAGCCGGCGCCTGGCGGAAGTCGTCGGGCGCGAGGACCGCGAGTGGGACGCGGTGCGCTCGGTCGCCGACTGGGAGCGTTTCCGCGACCGGCGCATCGCCGCCCTGCGCGACTCGCTGGCGCTGCCGGAGGAGTCTGCCGCGCCGCAGACCTGCCGGGTCACCGGCGAGGACGCCGGAGATGGCTGGCGCCTGAAGAAGGTCGTCTACGAGACCCAACCGGGCGTCGTGGTGTCCGCGCTGCTCTACCTGCCCGCCAGGCCGGCCGGCCCGATGCCGGCCATCCAGGTATGCCATGCCCACCACCGGCCCAAGGAGCAGGTCGAGCTGCAGGACATGGGCGTCAACTGGGCGCGCGCCGGCTGTGCGGTGCTGATTCCCGACCTCGTCGGCCACGGCGAGCGCCGCGAGGACCCCTTCGGCGGCCGGCAGGGCTACTATTCGCGCTACCACAGCGCCATGCAGCTGCACCTGGTCGGTCGGAGCCTGACCGGCTGGATGGTCTGGGACCTGCTGCGCGGCCACGACGTGCTCCTCGGCCTGCCCGGCATCGACCCGGGGCGGCTGGTCATCGTCGGCGCGGTGGCCGGCGGCGGGGACCTTGCCGCTATCGCCGCGGCGCTCGACCCGCGGGTGCGCTGTTCCGTGCCCTTCAACTTCGGCCAGGGCAGCGCCTGGCCGCGCGACCTCGGCTGGGAGCCGCCCGCCGGGGTCAACCTCGCCGGTTACGGCTACTGGGAGACGACGCGCAACCTCTGGCGCTCGGCGCGCGACGGCTTCCTGCCCTGGGTCATCGTCGCGGCCGCGGCGCCGCGCCACCTGGTCTACGCGCACGAGTTCGCCTGGGACGCGGAAGCCGACCCGGCCTGGGACCGGCTCCGGAAGGTCTACGACCTGTACGGCCACCCGGAGCGCCTGGGCTGGTGCAAGGGCGAGGGCCGCTGCGCGCCCGGCTCCGGCAACACCCACTGCACCAACGTCGGGCCCATCCACCGCGCGGGCGTCTACCCCTGGCTCGATAAGTGGTTCGGGATGGTCCCGCCAACGCCGGAGGTCCAGGACCGGCGCGAGCCCGAGCGGCTCGTCTGCCGCGACGCCGAGGCCGCTGGGCGCGCCGTGCCGCTCCGGAGGATCGCCGCCAGCTTGGCCGGCGAACTGCTGCGCCCGCTCCGCGCCGAGCTCGAGTGCCTGCCGGGCGACGAGCGCCGCGCCCGGCTGCGCGCGCTCTGGAGCGAGGTGCTCGGCGACACCGCTCCGGTCGGACCGGGCCGGGCCGTCGCGCGCGCGAAGAGCCCGGTTCTCGGCCACGGAGCCGAAGGGATCCTGCTCGAGACCGGGCCGGGCATCGACGTGCCGCTGCTGCTCCTCCGGCCCCGGGCCGCGGCCGCCAGGCCGCCGGTGGTGGTTGGCGTGGCCCAGCACGGCAAGGCCATCTTCCTGGAGCGCCAGGCCGCCGAGATCGCCCGGCTGCTCGAGGCAGGCCTGGCCGTCTGCCTGCCGGACCTGCGCGGCACCGGCGAGACCCGGCCCGACGAAATGCACGGCCTGGAGAGCGCCTACATCAGTCATTCCGAGGACGAACGCATGCTCGGGCGGAGCGTGCTCGGGAACCAGCTGCACGACCTCCGGACGGTGCTGGCCCACCTTCGCTCGCGGCCCGACATCGACGGCGCGCGCCTCGGCCTGTGGGGCGACTCCTTCGCGCCGTCTGAAATGGCCGGCGTCCCGCCAGAGGAGCACGACAGCCGCAAGGTGGACAATCCGACCCGGCCGAACCTGCCCCACGGCCCGGCGGTCGCCGAGCCGTCGGGGGCGCTGCTGGTCATGCTCGCCGGGCTCTTCGAGGCGGGCGTGACGGCCGTGCTCGCCCGCCGGGGGCTGGCCGCCTTCGCGGCCGTCTTCGAGCCCTGCTTTCTAGGCATCCCCAGCGATGCGGTGGTGCCCGGGATGCTCCGCGCCGGCGACATCCCCGACCTGGCCGTAGCCCTGGCTCCGCGGCCGCTGCGGATCGAGGCGCCCGTCGACGGCCGGAACTGCCCGATCGGCGCCGACGAGCTGGTGCGCAGGTTCGAGCCGGCGGCGGAGGCCTGGCGCTCCGCTCCGGAGAGCCTGGTGCTCAGCGCCGGGCTCGGCGATGACCCGTCCGGGTGGCTGGCCGCGGTGCTCTGCGGGGGGCCGGCGGGACCGGTGAGCCTGGCTGTCCGCCGGTAGCGGCGCAGAGTCGGGGCGCGGTTTCGGGATGGAGTGCGGCATCTGTCGGACCTGCTTCGAGCGGGTAGGCCCGAAATGAAGCGCGCGGCTTCATGCGAAGCCGCGCGCCTTCACTTCGGGAGCCAGTTACTTGGCCAGCTCGCCTGCCAGCGTGGCGAACTCCGTGTCCTTGTACTTGTCGATGAACTGCTGGAAGGTGGCCTTGGCCTGGGCCAGGACCGCCGGGTTGCGGGTGGGGCCGTAGATCTGGGATAGCAGGCTGGCGAACACCTGCTGGGCCTCGAGGTTCTTCCGCACTTCAGGGTCGTTCTGCAGCGCGCCCACCTTGGCGGACACTTCGTTGCGGTCCTTGGCCTGGGTGTAGACCCTCAGGTAGCTGGCGCCGACCTTGTAGGCGCCCCACTTCTTGCCGTCCTTCTCCAGCTTGTCGAACAGCTCGCGCTTGGAGACCCTCAGGGCCTCGATGCGCTTGACCAGCTCCTTCTTGAAATCGCCCAGCGCGCCCTGATCGGGCAGACGCTGTGCGAAGGGCTCCAGCTGGCCGAGTTGTCCGCGCCGGACGAGCTCGACCACCACCTTGGCCTCCGGCGGCACGGTCAGCCCGCCGAGCAGGCCCTTGCCCTTGAGCGGATCGTAAGCGTCCTTGAGCTCGGCGTAGTTGAAGGGGGGATTGCCCGGCGCCTGCCGGAAGTAGGCCCCCTTGTGGGCGTCGCCGCCCTTGGCCAGGGTCTCGAATTCCGGTCCCAGGATGACGAAGGCCGGCTGGCCGCCACTGCCGAACGTCTTGCAGTTGAACGCGCCGGCGTCGAGCAGGCAGTTCACGTCCTGTCCCCACAGGCTCCGCGACAGGCCCGCGAACCCGCCGGGGTTCTTGAAGACGCCTACCGGAACGAGGACGAAGCTCTCTTCAGTGGAGTACTTCTTGATGGCCTGAGCCGCACGGGCCCAGCATGGGCCTCCTCAGCCACAATCGTCGTCGAAGAAGCACAGGACGGTTATCAGCCCGCGGTAGTCTTCCAGATACACCGGCCCGGATCCGCTGCCTGCCACGGGAAGTTCGGGGGCGGGAGCGTCGGCAGCATACGCTGTAGCGGTTGCCAGCATGCCCAGCATAAGAGCAACCCCGCCGAGACGTCCGATGGATCTCATTATCCGGCCCTCCTCAACGGCACATTACCCTATATACCCAATCTCCAGGGGGTTGTCAATGGTTCGCCCCGGGCGATGGCCGCGTGCGGTCTGGCGGCTACCCCCTCAGCTCGTTGTAGAACATGGCTGCGGGCGCACCGCCGAATGCCATGCCCAGCGCGGCGGCCTCGGCGATCTCCGCGTCGCCGGCCCCCGCCTGGCGCGCGGCGGCGGTGTTGATCTTGATGCACGGGCCGCAGCGCGTGCTGACGGACAAGGCCAGAGCGATCAGCTTCTTCTCGCGCAGGCCCAGGGCCCCGGGAGCGCCGACCGCGCCCATGTAGGCGGCGAAGGCCTCGGCTGCGCCGGCTGCCGCGGGCGGCAGCAGGGTGTCCCTGGCGGTCCCCGCCGGCGAGCAGCAGGAAGTCGCCTCCGCGGCCGCCTTCGCAGCCGCCCGGTCTGGCGCCTGGTCCCCGGCCAGGACACTGGCTGCGGGTTGTTTGCCCGAACCGGAGGTCGATGGCGACCAGGCGGTATCCCGTTGAGTGGTCGCGCGGATCAGCCCGCCGCGGCGCACGCCCGTCACCCGGCCGATGATGGCTGCGGCTGCGACTCCCCGGCCGCGCAGCTCCCGGACGAAGTCCGCGGAGCGCTTCTCCGGGAGGCAGACCAGCAGCCCGCCGGAGGTCTCCGGGCAGAAGAGCACGGCGCGCTGGGCGGGGGCCAGCCGTTCGAGGTCGAGGGTGTCCGCGGGCACCGCCTCGCGGTTGCGCTCGACGGCCCCGGGCAGGACCTCGGCGCGGGCCAGGGCCTGCACCCCGGCGAAGACCGGGACGGCATCGAAGTCGATCTCGACCTCAACTCCGCTGTTGCGGACGATCTCGGCGAGGTGTCCGAGCAGGCTGAAACCGGTGACGTCGGTGGCGGCGCTGGCGCCGTGGGCGGCCATCAGCTCCCCGGGTGCGCGGTTCAGAGCCTTCATCGATGCGGTGACTTCGGCCAGGAGCTCCGGCCCGGCCCGACCGACCTGGGCGGCGAAGGCGGCGATGCCCGACCCGAGCGGCTTGGTCAGGACCAGGGCGTCCCCGGGGCGCGCCCCGGAGTTGGTGACGAACCGGCCGGCCGGAGCCGTGCCCAGCACCGCGAAGCCGCACTTGACCTCCTCGTCGTTGATGCTGTGCCCGCCGATGACGCTGACCCCGGCCTCGGTCATCTTATCGACCCCGCCGCGGAGGATCTCCCGTCCGGCGGCTACCGGCAGGGCGTGCACCGGGAAACCCAGGATGGAAAGCGCCGTCTGGGGCGTCCCGCCCATCGCGTAGATGTCGGAGAGCGAGTTGGCCGCGGCGATCTGTCCGAAGTCGTAGGGGCCGTCGACCGCGGGGGCGAAGACGTCCACGGTGAGGATGGTGGCGGTCTTCGGGTCGAGCATGATCACGCCGGCGTCGTCGCCCGCCCCGGCGCCGACGACCACCCGCGGATCGGCCAGCTCCGGCAGACCGGCCAGGAGCTCGCGCAGGTCGGTCCGGGCGATCTTCGAGGCGCAGCCGGCGTTGCGGACGTGTTCGGTCAGCCGCACCGGCCCGGCCGGGGCCGGGGGGCGCTCGCCGGCGCACTCGCAGATCGACCGCTCCCTGAACAGCGGGCAGGGGCAGCCCTTGCGCGGATTGCAGACGCAGTGGCCCAGGGCCATGGACCGGCCCATGATCCGCCGGCGTTTCTCGATTTGTTCGGGCGTCATCGGGAGGTCTCCTCGCGCCGGGTCGGAGCAGCCAGGAGCGCTGCCCCGTAGGCGGCTGTGAGCTGCGGGCGGTTCGAGCGGCGCACCGGCATGCCCAGAACGGACTCGAGCTCGAGCCGCAGGGTCTCGTTCAGGGCCACGCCGCCCGAGAAGTAGAGGGGCTCGGTCGCGCGGAGCTGCTTGAGGGTCGCCGCCGCGCGGCGGGCGATGGCCCGGTGGACGCCGGCTAGCACGTCCTCGAGCTTCTTTCCCTGGGAGAGGAGGCTGACCACCTCGGTCTCAGCGAAGACCACGCAGGTGGAGCTGACCTCCAGCGGCTCGGGTCTGAGCTTGTGGAGCGCGGCCAGGTCCGCGAGATTCCGGCCGAAGCGCGCGGCGATCACGTCGAGGAAGGCCCCGGTGCCGGCGGCGCAGCGGTCGTTCATGGCGAAGTCCTGGACCAGCCCCGCTTCGTCCAGGCGAATGACCTTGGAGTCCTGTCCGCCGATGTCGAGTATCGTCCGCGCGTCGGGGTGCAGGTGGCGCACGCCTCGGG
>JAKLDR010000084.1 GCA_022703445.1 Planctomycetota bacterium
CGGCCTCAACGGCCGGCCGCTGCTGGCTGTCTCCGCCGACGGGAGGTGGGCCTACATCTCCGGGCTGCGATCTGCCAAGGCCGACAACCCGGCGGTCTTCCGGGCGCCGCTGCCCGAGCGGGCACCGGCGACGCCCTTCTTCGGCGACCCGCTCAAGCCCGGCAAGGACCAGACCTCCCTCGGCGGCGCGCCCCGCGGACTGGCCGCCGACGGCAAAGGGCATCTGCTCGTCGCCGATCCGGCCAACCGGCGCGTCGTCGTGGTGGCGGAGGCGGACGGCAAGTACGCGGGCGAATTCGCGGCTGAGGGGCCTGACTGTCTGGCCGTCGACCCGGCCAGCGGCGCGGTCTACATGACCTGCACGGGCGGAAAGACCGGGGTGGAACTCGTCAAGCTCAGCGGCTGGAAGGACCCCAAGGAACTGGCCCGCCTGCCGCTGCACACCGACGGCAACCCCGGCTCCCTGCCGGTCATCGCGCTGGACGCCGGGGCCAAGCCGCCGCTGGTGTGGTTCGGCACGGACGGGGGGACGCTGCTGCGCATCGAAGACCTCGGAGCGAGGTTCGGCGAGCCCAGGACCGTCAGCAACGGCAACGCCGGCAACAGCGCGTACCTGGACGTCAGCGTGGATCGACTCCGCAAGGAGGTCTACACCCGCTGCGGGACGGGGCGGACCTGGTGGTGGCGGTTCTCCGAGGAGACCGGCCATGTCGAGAAGGTCCAGATCCCCGAAGGCTCGGGCGGCGGACAGGGCGTCTGCATGGTGCCTGCGCCGGACGGCAACCTCTACGGCCTGAAGTGGCCCTACAGCCTCATCAAGTGGGACCGCGCCGGCAAGCCGCTGGCCTGGGAGGCGCAGGAGAACCCGGAGACCTTCATCAACAAGGAGGGCAAGCCCAGCCCGGTCGGCAAGATGCCCGCCCACCACAAGTACGTGCCGGTGAGCGAGACCGAGATCCCCCACTGCCTGGGCGTGCGCTGGAGCGACGGGCACATCTTCGTGCTCCAGCCCGGCCGGCCCGGCGACCGGCCCCCCAAGGCGCTCCACGAATACCTGTCATCCGGCAAGCGGGTGACGACTGATCCGATCATCTGGAAGACTTCGGATGCCGTGCTTGGGCCGCGCTTCGACGCCGCCGGGAACATCTACATCGCCGAGCACGTGACGCCCAAGGACTGGGCCTACCCGCCCGAACTCCAGAAGGTCTTCGGGCCGGTGAAGGAGCGCCTGTGGGGCGGGCCGCAGCACGAGAACGCCGCCATGTACGGCAGCATCGTCAAGTTCAGCCCCAAGGGTGGGATGGTCCACGCGCCCATGGACGGCCCGATGGGCGGGTACAACCCGTTCGACGGGGAGCCCAAGCTGGACCCGGCGCTGAAAGCCACTGAGTTGGTCACATTCGCCGATGGGCTGCTCCGGCCGATCAAGGTCACCGGCGCGGAGTGGGTACACCCGGGCATCAGCCACGCGGGCGTCCATGTGTGCACCTGCGAGAACGTGACCTTCGACGTGGACGAGTTCGGCCGGGTGTTCGCCCCGGACCTCAACCTCTTCCAGGTGCGGGTGATCGACACCAACGGCAACGCCCTTACCAGGTTCGGCGGCTACGGCAACGCCGACAGCCCTTCGGCAACACTCAGGGCCGCGAGCGAAAAGACGTCGAGCGGCTGTGACCCGGAGAGCAAGGACAAGGCCCTGGCAAATCCGGAGATCGCCTTCGCCTGGCTGGTGGGCGTGGGCGCCACCGACCGGTACGTCTACACCGGCGACAGCATCAACCGCCGGATGCTGCGCTCGAAGATCGTCTACGCGGCGGAGGAAAGCTGCACGGTGCAGTAGAGCGGACTTGGGCCAACGCGCTCATTTCCCGTAACAGCTCAGCCGGCCGTCCAGGGTCGCCAGGTACAGCCGGTCCCGGGCGGCGATGAGGCCGTCGAAGACCGGGGCAGCATCGAGCTCCAGTCTGGAGAGCTCCCGGCCGTCGTCGGCCGAGTGACAGCGCAGTTCGGCGCCCTTCTGGGGCCAGGCGTTGGCCGATCCGGCCATGAAGACGTGCTTGGGCGTGAGCACCATGCAGCGGGGCTCCATCGGCAGGTCGACCTCCCGGGGCGCCGGCTGGCCCTTGCGGTGCAGCCACAGCCGGTAGACGTCCTGGGCCGGCTTGAAGACGTGGTACTTGGGGTCCTCGTATGCCTTGAACCCGGTCGCGCGCTCCGCGTCGAAGGCGACCATCGGTGCGGGCGTCGGGCCAAGCCTGGCCGCACCGGGCTGGGCCGGGCCCCGGTCGAGCATCAGCTGCCACTGGGTCCGGGGCGCGAAGATGCCCTGGCTGAAAGGGCTGATCCGTCCGGACCAGAAGCGCGGGGGCAGCTCGGCCTCCTTCTTGGGAGGCGGCTTGCCGGTCTGAAGGTTGAAGCGTTCGTCTCCCATGCAGATGTTGGCACCCTCGAGCACCAGCAGGTCGGCCAGGGCCGGCTGGACGGGTGAGCCCTCCCAGAGGAGTGCGCCGGTGGCGGCGTCGAGCGCGTAGACGGTCACTCCGCCGGCCAGTCCGCTGTGCCGCCCGGTGGCGACGTAGGCGCGGTCTCCGACCACGGTCACGCCGCCCTCCACCGGGCAGGCCGACTCCGGCTGGCCGTGGGAGATCATCCGCCGGTCGAAGGGCGCCGCGCGGAAGCGCCAGGCCAGCCGGCCGTCGTCGGCGCGCAGGCAGTAGGCCCAGCCGTCCCGCGAGCCGAAGAGCACCAACCCCTTGTGGTAGGTCGGCGGCGCGGTCACCCGGCCCCCGGCGGCGAAGCTCCAGAGCGTCTTCCCGTCTCCGGCATCCAGGGCATGGACTTGGTGGCTGTCCACCGAGGCGATGAAGATCCTGCCGTCTGCCGCGATGGGAGGGGTCAGCCTGCCGCCCAGCTCCCGCGTCCAGAGCCGCCCTGGCCCGGCCGGGGGTTCGGAGAGGGTCGCAGCGCCGCGGCCGGGGTCCTGGCGGTAGGTCGGCCAGTCCTTGGCGTCAGCATCGCGGCCGGCAGGGGCTCCGCCCCCCACCCCACCCCCTCGCTCCAGGCGCTCTGGAGCGGCGGCCGGCTGCTTCGCCGGACCGGGCTCCGGACCATAGCCCACGACCCCGCTGAGCATCGTGAAGCACTGGCAGTCGAGCGGGAAGCTGTACATGATGCCGTTGGCCGGCATGGCCCCCACGCCGCAGGGCGCACGCGCCACCCCGGTGTTGACGGTCTCGCCCGACTTGACGTCGGTGAAGTGCATCCGGCCGCTGATCAGGAAGCGCTCCGTGGCCTTGCCCGGGGCGCACTTGCTCTCGAAGCTGACTGGGTGCCTGGCGACTTCCTTCCCGGTGGCCGGGTCGAGGCCGATCCAGGACTGGCCGGGCTTGTCCTTCTCGCCCACGTCGTGAATCCAGACCCGTCCGCCGGAGAAGAAGTTGCCCCAGGCGGCCGGCGCGCGGCCGGACATGGTGAACGCGTGAGACCAGAGCTCCGCGCCGTCCTTGACCGACAGAGCCCAGACCGACCGGCCGGTGCAGAGCACCAGCGCCCCGGCCAGGCAGCCGGTCACGGCCGAAGCGTCCTTGGAGAGCTGATCGCCGGCCTTCTCCCAGAGCTGCCGGCCGGACTCCAGGTCCAGGCAGACGATCTTCTTGCTGCGGGGGACCATACAGAAGACGCGGCCCTCGGCGCAGAGCATGCGGTTGTCGTACGAGCCCACCGTCGCGGTCCAGAGCACCGCGCCGTCGGCGGCCTTGAGCAGTCTGACCTTGTCGCGCTCTAGGAGCAGCAACCGGTCGCCGACGAGCAGGGTCGCGTCCGGGCTGGTCCCGGGGTACTCCCGGAGGACGTCGCCGGTCCGGCCGTCGAGCGCCAGGAGCGGCCCGCCGGTGTCGAGCTGCGCGTAGAGCGCGTCGCCGGCCGCGACCACCGAGCTGCCGGGATAGGCGAAGCCGCGCCCCTTCATCTCCCGGGCCTTGACCGGCTTCTCCCAGAGCAGCACGCCGCTGAAGGCGTCGCGGGCCAGGAGCCGCGTCTCGGCCGGCACCTGCTTGTAGGGCGGCGCGTAGTCGAGCACCATGTAGATACGCCCGCCCGCCGAGACCGCAGCGACCGGGTTGCGGTGCATGTGGTGGCGGGCCACGTGCGGCGCGTCCTCCCAGCGCAGGGTCCGGGGCGGGCCGACCAGCAGGTCGCGGCTGGTGGCCGTCCCGGCCGGGCTGTGACGCAGATGGGTCCACTCGTCCATCTCCGCAGGGCGCGGCTTGACCGCGGCCGTCCACGGGCCGGTGGCCCGAACCTCGCCGAAGCCCGCGGCGGTGAGCCCCGCTGGCGCGGCGGGCCCGGAGCCCGTCGGGACGCAGATCGCCCCGCCCGGCGCGAGCACCCGGAAAGCTTCCTTGAGGTCGAGCCCGGCGCCGCCCGTCGCCGCGGGGCCGTCGACCACCAGGAGATTGACCAGGTTATCGGCGTAGGGCAGCGGGAAGAACGGAGCGCGGTCGACCGAGGTCGGACCGTAGAGGCCCAGTCCCCGGATGTGCGCGCGGGCTTTCTCGACGGCGGCGGCGTCGGCGGCCAAGCCCTGGACCACGAACCGCCCGCCATTGCCCAGCGCTGCGGTCAACCGGCCGTCCGTGACACCCAGGTGGACGCAGAAGCCCGCCCGCACGCCCGAGGCCTTGAAGACGGCCTCGGCTGCCGCGGAGTCCTCGCCGGCCCGGCAGTGTTTCGGGAAAGGGACGGCGGCGCAGAGTACCGCGGCCAGGAGGAACGTGGATGCCATGAATCTCATTGCTGCCTTCCCCCTATCCCCGCAAGTCTCGCACCGAGCTGCCCTCGCGCAGTTCGACCGGCACGAGTATCCTGGCCCCGCGCGGCGGCGCCAGGGTCACGGCGCGCAGGGCGATCTCGGCCAGCTCGTCGGCGGAGCAGGCGACCCGGGTCATCCGCGGTGGCTCCTGCGCAGCCGGCGTTCTTCCTCCGACCAGGACGAACGAAAGATCGCCCGGCACCGCGAGCCCCAGCTCGGCGGCCGCGGCCAGCAGGCCGGCCTCGCTGTCCTCCCGGGCCACGATGGCCGTGGGGCGGGAGGGCGAGGTCAGCAGCGTCAGTCCGGCCTGCCGGGCCAGGGGCAAAGGCTTCCCCGGCTTGATCCGCCCGACGTTGCCAGCATCGGAGTGGACCAGGGCCGGGCCGACGGTCAGCCCGGCGCGGAGCAGCGCCCCGGCATAGCCCTCGTACATCTGGCGGGAGAGGTTCCGCTCCTGGATCAGGCCGGTGACCAGACCGATGCGCCGGTGGCCGCGCGCGAGCAGGTGCTCGACGGCCTGGCGCACCCCGTCACCGTAGTCCGGCGCCACCGCGACCGCCCCCGGGATCAGCTGGCTGGAGAGCAGGCAGCACAGCGGCCAGCGCTTGGCCATGGCCGCCAGCAGCGGCCGGTTGTAGAGGCCGATGGTCAGCACGCCGTCGACCTTCTCGCGGAGCAGCTCGACGGGCAGCCCCGCGCCCTCCTCCGGCAGCGGGCAGGAGATGCTGCTCAGCGCCCGGCCCCGGCCGGCCATGGCGGTCTCCAGGCCCTTGTAGATGTCTGCGAAGAGCGGGTCCTGCTGCACCCCGTCGCCAAGCGGCCCCCAGAGGACGATGCCCCGGCCCCGGGCGCGTCGGCTGCGCGAGCGCATCTTCGGGCAGCCCAGCTCCTCCATGGCCCGCAGGACCTTCTGGCGGGTCGGCTCAGCGACCTTGACCCGGCCGGAGATGACCCGGTAAGCCGTGATCCTGGCGACTCCGGCGCGGCGGCAGAGTTCATCGACCGAGACTGGCATGGCGGAGTCCTCCAGGCGGCGGCGAGTGAGCGGCACTGAGGATTATACACCGCTACCGGCAGATCGTCTTGAACAAAATAGGCATTGGTATCATCTCGTGGCTCTGCCTTATCACGCCTATCACCATCTACAACAGCATCATACAAAACACATCAACGTCTTTGCGTGTACCGTTGTCTGCCTTTGTATCATCTGAGATCCGAGATTGGCATGCCATGCGGCGCATAGCATCGCGGACCTTGACTCTCCTCTGTGTTTGGGTTTATAGGGGCGGGTTTGAAACCCGCCCCTACGGGATCAGAACATCTCCGGCCGCGAGCCGCCCGGCCCGAGGACCGCCAGCACCGTGTGCTTCTCGCCGGCCTTCTTCGGCGCCGGGACCTGATTGCCGGCCACCTGCTGGCCGTCGAAGTAGAGCTCGGCCACGCCGGAGGAGACGCCCTTCGGGTTCCGGACCTCGACCTCGTAGGTCGCGCCGCGCCACTCGCGCTTGAGCTTGAGGCCCTTCCACTTCTTGGGGATGCACGGGTCGACCACCAAGTGGCGGTAGCCCGGCCGGACGCCGGCCATCCACTGGGGCGCCAGCACCATCATCCAGGCCTGCCAGGCGCAGAACCACGGGTAGGACGACTGGCCCTCGCGCTCCGGACAGCCCGGGCCGATCAGGTAGCGGTGGCTGCCGAACGGCTCGCCGCCGTGCCACTCAGGGGTGCTCCAGCGGCTCTGCGGCAGGACCCGCTCGAAGGTGTCGAAGGCGGCGTCGCCGCGACCTTCGACGCAGTCGGCCAGGATCTTGAAGGCCGCGCCGTGCATGTACATCGGGCCGTTTTCGGCCGTGCCCGGATTCTTCCCCGAGACCTTGCCGATGCCCTTCTGATAGCCGGTGTAGGCCGGATGCATGAGGATGGGCCCGAAGCGCGTTCCGAGCCGCTTGTCGATGGTGGCCAGCGTCCGCTTCAGCCGCTCGCCGCGCGCGACCCCCGCGAAGACCGCCCAGGTCTGGCAGTTGAGGTGGATCTTGCCCTCGCGGTTGGTGCGGCTGCCGATCCTCCGGCCGTCGTCGTCGATGGCGTAGAGGTACCAGTCGCCGTCCCAGGCCGCCTCGTTGACGACCTTGTCGAGGACGGCGGCCCGGCGGGCGAGGAGCTTGGCGTTCTTCTCGTCTCCGATGACCTCGGCGATCCGCCGCGAGACCTGCATGGCGTAGATCGTGCCGATGGTGAGCCACGCCGAGACGCCGCGGCCCTTCTTGGCCACCTCATTCAGGGAGTCGTTCCAGTCGCCATCGCCGATCTTGCAGAGGCCGTGCTGGCCGCGCTCGCTCCAGAGACGCTCGAGGCCGCGCAGGGCGTGCTCCCAGACCGTGGCCTTGCCTTTGTCCTTGAAAGGCACGACCTCCTGGAGGAAGGCGAAATCGCCGGTCTGACGGAGGTACTCGTCGAGGGTCAGCGGCACCCACAGCGGGCTGTCGCGGTGCAGTCTGAGGTCGTCGTCGCCGCCGAAGTGGCTGTAGCAGCGCGGGCAGAGGCCCGAGCTGTACATCTGCTTGACGGTCTCGCGGAGCCAGTGCCTGGTCCAGGCCGGGTCCATGGCGGTGAAGCCCATGATGTCCTGGAGGACGTCGCGGTAGCCCTTGTCGCTGCCGCGGCACCAGCGGCTGGTGACGTGGTTCTGGTGCTTGAGCCAGACGTTGGCCTGGAGATCGAAGAGCTCCGAGGGCGATTCGATCCGCGAACGTTCCAGGAGGCCGTTCCAGTGCCGCTGAACCTTGGCGAGCTCGCGCTCCCAGGCGCCGCGCGCGGTGTAGGTGCGCTTCAGGCGCTTGATGTCGGCGTCCTTCCGGCTGACTCCGACCGCCACGTGAACGCACTTCTCCTCGCCCGGCTTGAGGACGATCTCGCCCGAGACCACCGTGCACATCTGCTCGGCGGAGACCGAGCTGCCGGTACACGCCCCAAGCTCGGGCGCGAGCGGGTTCTCGATGCCCCGGGCGGTGCCCAGGAAGCTCTCCCGCCGGCAGTCGTAACCCGTCACGGGGTAGTCGCCACACATGAAGGCGTCGTACATGAACGGGCTGGTGGTGTTGGTCATACGCATGACCGCCGCGCCGAGGTCCTTGCGGAAGGCCCCGCGGGTGAAGGTCAGCACGTCGGTGTTGCCCGAGGCGCACTTCATGGACATCTCGACGTAGGGGAAGAATCGCAGCCTGCGGGTCCGGCCGGACTTGTTCACCAGCCGGATCTGCCACAGTTCAACCGGGTCCTGGCGCGGGACGAAGACGGTCAGCTCGCCGAGGATGCCCTCGCGCTCGGCGCTGATGACCGTGTAGCCCAGGCCTTGGCGGCACTGGAAACCGAAGTACTCGTCGAGCCCGGCCATCCCCAGCGGCGCCAGCGACCAGGCCCGCCCGGTGGCCGCGTCGTGCAGGTACACGAACTTGCCGGTCTGCGGATGGGTCGGCACATACCCGAAGATGTCGATGTAGGTCACCCGGATGTCGAAGGCCGCCAGGTAGAAGCTGTAGCCATAGCCGTTCTGCGAGAGACACACGCCGTACTCGTCGTTCGAGAGGAAGTTGAGCCAAGGCCGGGGCGTGTCCACCCTGGTGACCACGTACTCGCGACCGTCGGAAGAGAAACGTCCGAATTGGCTGTCGAACATGGGGGCTCCTTACGAGTTGCTGGTTGCTGGTTGCTGGAGATTGGCGGGGGAGTTGCTGTTGTGTCTCTTCTTGCAGCAGCAACTGGCAACCCGCAACCAGCAACCCGTCTTACAGCATCACCGCCGCGGCGATCACCGTGGTCCACAGGCCGTTCTTGTCGCCGACCGCCGACTGGGTGACGTTGGCGGTGCGCACGATCTGGCCGCCCATCTTGAACTGTTCCTTCTTCTCGTCGTAGGACTTGTCCGAGTCGAAGGGCATGCCGATGGTGGTCGCGAGCATCTGGGCCGCCAGGTCCTCGGCGTAGTCGCCGGCCTCGTCCTCGGTCTGGCCGTAGCCGTGGTGCTCCGACAGGTAGCCGTGCATCTCCGGGTCGCGGGGGATGGCCACGCCGATGGATGCGAAGACCAGCCGGTGCGGCTCGTTGGTGGCGTTCTCGGCCAGCACGCAGAAGACCACCTCGCCGGAGTCCAGGCGTGGCAGGCCCTGATTGCGGGGGATGATCTTGCATCCCGGCGGGAAGATGGAACTGACCCGGACCAGGTTGAACCGGGCGATGCGCGCGTCGCGAACGGCCAGTTCAAAGCTGGCCAGCTTCTCCTTGTGACGTCCGACGCCCTTGGTCAGGAAGATTCTCGATGGGACGAAGCCGACCATCACTGGACTCCTTAGCGCTGTGCCCGGAGGGATAATAGTTTCCTGCCGGGCGGAGTCAAACGAAAATGAGGTTCATCGATTCCCGGAGGAATTCCCTTGCGCCGCCCCGCAGACCTGCTATTATGTTTCCAGAGTTGGCTTCGGCCGAGAGGGAGAAGATGAGCCTCAGTCTGCTGTCTGGCGCCAGGAAGCTTAGGATCGCCGCCAAGTGCGCGGCCATCCTGGCTATTCACAGGCGCCAGGGCAGCGGGTGAGGGCTCCAGACCGACCGAAGAGACCTCCGAAAGCCAGAACCCGCTGCCCGGAAACGAGCGGCGGGTTTCTTTTTCTGGTTGTCCCGACAGGGCGCGCCGGCCAGGGCCGGCGCGATGCCCCGCTCCGCTCCGGCCGAAGGGCCGTGGCGGACAAGCCCGGGGCGGATCCGACAGGATGCGACGGCCACGGCCGCCGCAGGACCAGAAGGTCCGGCAGAGCCGCCCCGGCCGAAGGGACGGGGCGTACAAGCATCCAGGCAGCCCGACGGGGCGCGCGGGCCAAAGGCCGGCGATGCCTGGAGGCCGGAAGACCCCGGGGCAATGGGCGCCCCGGAGGCACCCAGGCACTCGACAGAGGCGCGGCGGCACGCCTCCGCGCAAACCTGGAACACGGCGGCGCCGGCGGGATACCGCCGGCGCCGATCCAGCCCCATCTCCGGGTTCCCGACAGGGCGCGCCGGGCACGCCAGGCGCGGAACCCCGGAAACCTCCCGGGGCGGCCGGTCCGGAGCACATCCGGGCATGAAACCGATTGCGCCGCAGCGCGCCGAGGCTAGAATCGAAGAAGCACGACACCGCCGCCTGGTTTCGGCCACGCGTGGGACCAGCCTGACGTCCAGGCTGGATCCGCCGAATTGAGGAAGGAGAGCCGGGAATGTCTCGGATCCACGCAACTTATCTCGTGATCATGTTGGTCGCCTGCTCGGCCGCCGCCGGAACGCGCGCCGCCGCCGATGACCTGATCAAGCTGAAGAGCGGCAAGGAGTTGCAGGGCCGCATACTGAAGGAAACGGAGACCACCGTCGAGGTGGAACTGCGCTTCGGCGCGTCGAAGATGCAGATGGTCTACAACCGTGCCGATATCGAGAGCATCAAGCGCGACGTCCCGGCGCCCGGATCCGAGCCGAAGCCCGAGACCCGGCCCAAGGACGGCGCGACCCCGGCCCCGGTGACTCCGCCGGCCACTCCCCCGTCCACGCCTCCGGCCACACCTCCGACCAGGCTCCCGGCCACGCCCCCAGCCGTGAACGTCACCACCATCCCCCCGGCTCCCGTGCCGCCGGAAGCGGCGGACCGCGCGACCAGCGTCGTTCCGCGCGGACACGACGCATGGGAAGCCTTCGACGAACTCGGCATCTGGGGCTCCAAGGTTGTCATGATCCGCGGCCGGCGCCCGCTCCTCGTCCCGGCAAAGCTCCGCTACACGGCGGTTGACGGCCGGAAACTGGTGGAGACCGTCGCCGCCGCCCGCGGGCTGAGGGTCCACTGGACCGCGGACAACCGTCACGCGGTTCTCTACATTGCGGCGCCCGACGCTGCGGTCGAAGCCATAGCCAGGGATCTCGACTCGCCGGACGCGGCGGTCCGGGCCGACGCCGCGTGGCGCGCGGGATGGCTGCACGACATCCGTGCCGTGCCCCTTCTGATGAAGGCGGCCGGCCTCGGCGGGGACGAAGCCGGGGCGGAGAAGGACGGGGAAGTGATTCGGCTCGCACGCCGGGGGCTTGCCCGGCTCTCCTGGGAGGCGGCCGTGGCCCTCGATGCCAGGGCCTGGCGCCTCTTCATGCAGGATTTCGACCTGGGCAACGAAGCCCACATCCTGGCGCTTGGCAGCATCGGCGCCGGGTTCCTCCGGTCTGGCGGGGACAACACCGACCCGGTGGCCAACCTGCTGGTGGCTTCCCAGGTGTGTTCGAACGACCCGCAGAAGGCCGCCGTCGGACTTCGCGCCATCGAGAGGGCCGGCGGCGTCTTCGCGCGGGAGCACTTCAGGAGCAGCATCACCAACCGCGACAGGTTCGGCGTTAGCAGTGAGACGATCCAGGCCTTTGCGCACGTCGCAGGGCGGACCGCGGTCAAGGACCTCAAGAGCCTGCTGACCGCGACCCCCACCGCCAAGAGCGGGGTGATTGCCGGCCTGGGATACGCCGGCGGCGAGGAGGCCCGCCGCATGGCGGAGGAAGCGCTGAGGGATCCCGACCCGGCCGTGCGCGGCGTCGCGGTGCTGGCCATCGGCCGGATCGGCGGCGAGGGGGCAGCCCAGGCCATCGCCCGATGCCGCACGCTGACGGGGGAATCCCTGAATCAGGCCGCGACTCGCGCCTTGGTGCTGGTCGGAGACGACGAGGCCGCGGGGGTGCTGGAGACCATGCTGCCCGTCGGGGCCGAGGGGAGAATGCGATCGGACAGGGCCGCGGTGGTGGAAGCCCTGGGCAGCATCGGCAGCGACCGGGCGCTGTCCACGGTCGCCATGGTCCTCAAGGACCCCGTGGCCCAGTCGGGTCTGCGGGGCGCCGGCAGGGCACTGGCGAACTTCGGCAGCGAAGACGCCATGCTGCTGTTCGGCAGGGAGGCAACCCCGGTCGACGTCGGCAGCAGTCTGACCCTGCGCACGGCCGAGACCGCTCTCAAGACCGCCGCAAGCAAGGACTCGATGACGTCGGCCCTGCAGGTCCTGGGCAGTTACGGAGGACCGCAGGCCTTGGCCCTGACCGCCCTCCACGCCGACAACCTGGACCCGGACGTGCGCCGCGCCGCCGTCGTGGCCATGAGCCAGTTCGGAGGCGCCGAGGCCCGCAAAGTGCTCGCCGGGGCCCTGCGTGACCGTGAAGCCCGGGTGCGCCTGGCAGCCGTGCAAACCCTGGGGGAGATCGGCGGGGACCAGACGCTCGAGCTGCTGACCCAGCTGCTGGAGAGCGAGGAGGCCGCCCTGCGCACGGCGGCGGTCCAGGCCATCGGCGCGGCGGGCGGGACCCGGGCATTCGGGCTGCTGGTCCGGGCCACCGAACACAAGGACATCGCCGTCCGCACGCGGGCGCTCCAGGAGCTCGGCAGCTCCGGCAACGCCCAGGCCGTGCCCCTCCTGGAGAACGCCCTGGACGCCCCCGAGCCTGACGTCCGGATCACGGCGGTCAGGGGGCTGTCCGGGATCAGAAGCTACGACATCCGCGGAATCTTTCTGAAGAAGCTGGCCAACGAGAAGAGCCCGCAGGTCATCAGCGCAATGACATCGAGCCTGCGCTGGCGCTATCCGAACGACCGGGCGGTGCAGGAGGCCATTCGCGCATACCCGGACCCGTCAATGCGCCCCCACACCGGGCAACAGCCGCAACCGTGGAACCCCATGCCGATGACGCCTCAGCCCCGCTCTCCGGCGCTCTAGCCGCCCGCTAGCATCCCTCGGCCAGCACCCTGGCCACCTCGAACGCGGCCTTCGGACGGGCGATGCGTTCGCAGGCCCGGCGCATGGCGGCGCGGTCGTCGGCCGAGGCCAGCAGCCGGCAGAGCTTGTACTCCAGCGAGCCGTTGTCCAGCGCCAGCCAGGCGGCACCGTTCTCCTGCAGGTAGGCGGCGTTGGCCTCCTCCTGGCCGGGGATGGGGTCCAGGACGATCATGGGCAGGGAGCGGGCCAGGCCCTCGCTGACCGTCAGGCCGCCGGGCTTGGTGATCATCACGTCGGCCGCGGCCATCAGCTCGTGCATGTTGGTCACGAAACCGAAGACCGTCAGCTTGACCCCCTCCGGGGCGGACATGGCCTGCAGCTCCGCGCGGAGCTTCTGGTTGCGGCCGGCCACCACCAGGATGTCGGCTCCGCCGGCGCGCGCCGCGGCCGCCACCGCCGCCCGGATGGTCTGGCGGATGTGCCCCACCCCGAACCCGCCGGCCGAGCACAGCACCGTCGGCCGGCCGTCGGCCAGCATCATCTCCCGCCGGAGGCGAACGCGCTCATCGGCGGGAACCGGCCGGGCGAAGGCCGGCACCAGCGGGATGCCGGTGGTCCGGATCCGGCCGGGGGCCGCCCCCAGGCGCTCGACGAGGTAGGCCACCTCCGGGCAGCTGGCGAAGTACTGGTCAACGTCCGGATGGGTCCAGAGCGGGTGCAGGCAGTAGTCGGTGATGCCCACCGAAATGCGCGCGCGGGTCAGCCCGCGGCGCTTCAGGCCGCAGGCGTAGTGCGCCGGCAGCGGGTGGTTGGCCATGATCTCGTCGGGCGAGAACGAACGGATCAGCCGTCCCAGCTTCCAGCAGAAGAAGCGCTCGACCTGCCGGCAGAGGCGCGGGGCCAGCTCGCGCGGGCCCTGCCGGGCGGTGCCCCGGTAGATGCGGCCCCAGAGGCCCGGCAGCCGGTTGACCATGGTCAGGTAGCTGCCCGCATACATGTGCCGGAACGGCCAGAACGAGTAGTCCATGCAGTCGACGTTCTTAACCGTGACGGCGTCGGCGTGGGCGGCGGACAGGGCCTCGGTCACGGCCTGGGCGGCGCGCACGTGCCCGGCGCCGGCCGACACCGAGACTATCAATACCCGGCGAGCCATGGATCACACCTTTCCGGCGGCCGCCTGTAGAAATCCCGTGGTCGCAGAGCGGTCCACGGGATCACGGGCAGCTTTCGCCAAACTGACGGCCGGCCGGGCTCGGACGATCGAGCATCGCCGGCGCCGGGGTCAGGCCTCCTCTTCGGGGGCCTCGTCCTCGGAATCGTCCAGGGCCTCCCAGGCGTCCTCCAGCCCCTCCTCGCGCTTGGCCTGCTCGAGGCCGCGCTTGCAGTCGATGCAGGTCACCGCGTAGGGCAGGACCTTGAGGCGCTCGGCCGGGATGCTCTGGCCGCACTCCTCGCAGATGCCGAAGTCGCCGGTCTCGATGCGGGCCAGCGCCGTCTCGATCTGGGCCAGTTCGTCGCTCTCGGTCTGGGCCAGCGCCATGCTGAGCGCACCGTCGGCCGCGTCGGAGGCCTGGTCGGTCGGGTCGGCGCTACGGGGCTTGTCCGGGGAGTGGACCGCCTTCATGTCGGTGCGCAGTTCGGCAAGCAATTCCTCCCGCCGCTGCAGCAGCATGTGGCGGATCTCCTCGATCTCCGAGGCGCGGATGCTCGGCTTGGCGTGGCCCGAGGGCGCCGGCTTGGGCTCGGCGACGGGGGCGGCGCCGGTGGGCAGCACCGGGACCAGGGCTTCCTTGACGCCCTTGATCGGCGGCGGCGGCTTGTGCTTGACGGTCTTCTTGGCCGCGGGCTTGCCCTTGCCGGCCGGAGCCTTGGCTCCCTTGGCCGCAGGCTTGGCAACGGGCTTGGACTTGGCCGCGGGCTTGGCCGGGGCCTTGCTCTTCGGCTTGGCGGCGGGCTTCTTAGCTTTCGACTTGGCCACGGGTGTGTTCCTCCAGGACTGCGCGAGTGTCAACTCTCTTAAGGCGCGGCCGGATGATAATTCCGGGGAAGGCATTGTCAAGGCTTTTTCCCGGCGCTGCCGCCCATCTCCTGAAAGCCTCCGCCGCCCCCGCCCGGAGCAGGCTGCGGGGAGCAGAAGTGGCTGAATTGACGAGCCTTGGCGCCGCCGGTTGACTTCGGCGCGGCGCCACCGTAAACTGACCCGGCCATGAGCAGCCAAAGCCTTCGCGGAGGGTTGGGAAGCCGCTCCTACTGGGCGCTGATGGCCGCCCAGTTCCTGGACGGCCTCAACGCCAATATCCTGCGCTTTGTGGTGGGGATGCTGCTGCTCCAGCACATGGATCTGGGACGGGAGGCCCGGGTACACTCCCTGGCCGCAGTCATGGCCGCCTTCGCCCTCCCCTATCTTCTCTTCTCGACGCTGGCCGGCAACCTGGCCGACCGCTTCAGCAAACGTCTGGTGGTCATCTGGACCAAGGTCATCGAGATATGCGTGGTCTGCCTGGCCGCCGCGGCCCTGTGGAGCGCCAGGCCCTGGCTGTGCATGGCAGCGGTGTTCCTGATGGGCGTGCAGGCCACGCTCTTCAACCCCGCCAAGTACGGCATGCTCCCCGAGATCCTCGACGATCAGCGCCTGTCCCGCGGCAACGGCCTGCTGGAGATGTTCAGCAACCTGGCCATCATCCTCGGCGGCGTGGCCGGCAGCCTGCTGATGGCGCCGTTCAACGCCCGACTGGTGGGCGCCACGCTCATCGCCATCGCCTTGGTGGGAACGGTCGCCAGCCTGTTCGTCGCCAAGGTGCCGGCGGCGGATCCCGCGCGCAAGCTGGGCTGGAACTTCGCCGGCGAGGCCTGGGCCAACTTCCGGCTGGTCCGGGCGGACCGGGCGCTCTTTCTCTCCATCCTGGGGGTGAGCTACTTCTGGCTGATGGGCGCCCTCTTCCAGATGAACTTCACCCTTTACGGGCTCGATCTGCTCAGGCTCGACGAGAAGTACGTGGGACTGCTCCTGGCCGCCGGCGGAGTGGGCATCGGCGCCGGGGCGGTCCTGGCCGGCTGGCTGTCCGGAGAGAAGATCGAGTTCGGGCTGGTGCCCATCGGGGCGGCGGTCATGGCCGCCTTCAGCGTGGACCTCTTCTTCGCCCACCGCTCGGCCCACGCCGCCGCCCGCACCGGCATCGACGTCTTCATGCTCGGCATTGGCAGCGGCCTCTACTTGGTGCCCCTCCAGTCCTTCGTCCAGCAGCGCGCGCCGGCCGACAGCAAGGGGCGGGTGCTGTCCATCACCAACTTCCTGACCTTCGCGGCCATCATCCTGGCTGCCGGGCTCTACGCCTGGGCCGGCACCCGGTGGGACCCGGCCTGGGTGTACCTCTTCCTGGCGCTGCTGACCGTCGGCGTGACCGCCTACATCTTCACGCTGCTGCCCGACTTCCTGCTGCGCTTCCTGCTCTGGAGCACGGCCCACGCCTTCTACCGCATCCGGGTGGTCGGTTCGGAGCGCGTGCCGAAGAACGGCGGGGCGCTGCTGGTCTGCAACCACGTCAGCTACCTGGACGCGCTCCTGGTGCTGGCCTGCATCCAGCGCTTCGTGCGCTTCATCATGTACCGCAAGTTCTACGACGTGCCGGTGGTCAACTGGGGCGCGAGGAAACTCCGGGTCATACCCATATCGGAGAGCGACCCGCCCCGGAAGATGATCCAGTCGCTGCGCGACGCCGCGGCGCTCATCCGCGAGGGTGAACTGGTCTGCATCTTCGCCGAGGGCATGATCACCCGGACCGGCAACCTGCTGCGCTTCCAGCGCGGCTTCGAGCGGGTCATGAAGGGGCTCGACGCCCCGATCATCCCGGTGCACATCGACCGGATGTGGGGAAGCCTGTTCAGTTTCGAGGGCGGGCGCGCCATCTGGAAGGTGCCCTCCGTCCGCCGGAGCAAGGTGACGGTGAGCTTCGGGGCCCCCCTCCCGGCCACCAGTTCCGCGGCCAAGGTGCGCCAGGCGGTCAGCGAACTCGGCGCCGAGGCCTTCGCGCTGCGCAAGCCCGACCAGGTGCTGCTCCACGAGGCCTTCATCGCCTCGGCGCGCTCGACGCCGGGGCGGCTCTGCATGGCCGACACCACGGGGGCGTCGCTCTCCTACCGCGCGGCGCTCTGGAAGGCCGTGGCGCTGGCGGACTACTTCAAGAGAAAGGCAGTTCCCGGTTCCCAGTTGCCAGTTGCCAGCGAGCCCGTGGCTTCCGCCCAGGACCTTCAGCCTTCCGTCTCCGGCCCAAAGCCGAAAGCCCAAAGCCCAAAGCCCTCTGGAATGGTCGCCGTCTGCCTGCCGACGACCGCCGCCGGGGCGCTGGCCAACGTCGCGCTGCTCCTGGCCGGCAAGGTCCCCGTGAACCTCAACTACACCGCCGGCCGCGAGGCGCTGGGCTCGGCGCTGCGCCAGTGCGGCATCCGCACGCTGGTGACCAGCCGGGCCTTCATCGAGAAGGTGCGCCTGGCCGGCCTGGAGCGCTTCTCCGGCGGCGCGGCGGTGTCCGTGCTCTACCTGGAGGACGTCCGCGGGGAGATCGGCCCGCTGCGCCGGGTCTGGGCGGCGCTCAAGGCCGAGTTCCTGCCGCGCTTCCTCCTGGGCTGGCTCTACGGCGCCCGGGGGCGGTGCAGCGACGACCTCTGCACGGTGATCTTCTCCTCGGGCTCGACCGGCGAGCCCAAGGGGGTGATGCTCAGCCACGCCAACGTCATGAGCGACCTGGAGGGCATGAGCCAGGTCTTCGGCACGGGCTCGCGCGACCGGATCGCCGGGGTGCTGCCCTTCTTCCACTCGCTGGGGTTCACCGCCACGCTCTGGCTGCCGCTGGCCAAGCGCATCGGCGTCGTCTACCACCCCAACCCGGTCGAGGGCCGGGCCATCGGCGCGATGGTCCGGGAGTACGGCTGCACGGCCCTGCTCGCCACCCCGACCTTCCTGCGGATCTACACCCGGACCGTCTTCGAGGGCGACTTCGGCAGCCTGAAGACCGTGGTGACCGGCGCCGAGAAGCTTCGCACCGAGGTGGCCGACGCCTTCTTCGAGAAGTTCAGCATCCGCCCGGTGGAGGGCTACGGCTGCACCGAGTGCTCGCCGGTGGTCTCGCTCAACATCCCCGACTTCCGCTCGCGGGGCATCGTCCAGAAGGGCACCAAGCGGGGGAGCATCGGGCAGGCGATTCCGGGGGTGACGGTGAGGGTGGTGGATCCGAACGCGGTTGGAGGTGGGAGGTTGGAGGTTGCGGGCGCGGAGCCAGCCGGCTCCAGCCCCCAACCTCCAACCTTTAACCCCCAACCTCTGCCGTTGGGCTCCGACGGCATGCTCCTGGTCAAGGGCGCGAACGTGATGCGCGGCTACCTCGGCAAGCCGGAGCTCACCGCCGAGGTCATCCGCGACGGCTGGTACGTGACCGGCGACGTCGCCCGGCTCGACGAGGATGGCTTCATCACCATCACCGACCGGCTCTCCAGATTCAGCAAGATCGGCGGCGAGATGGTGCCGCACGGGCGGGTGGAAGAGACGATAGAGGCAGTTGTCAGTTGCCAGTTGCCAGTGGCCAGTGGGAAGTCACTGACAACTGACAACCGACAACTGGCAACTTCCCCCGTCGTCGCGGTCACGAGCGTTCCCGACGAGAAGAAGGGCGAGCGGCTGGCGGTGCTCCACACCAGGCTGCCGATGAGCGTCGAGGATCTCTGCGCCAAGCTCAACGAGACCGATCTGCCCAAGCTCTGGATCCCGCGCAAGGACGACTTCTTCGAGGTCGAGACCATCCCGGTGCTTGGCACCGGCAAGGTCGATCTGCGGGGGGTGAAGAAGCTGGCGGGGGAGAAAGCGGGGGCTTCTACCGCAGAGGGCGCGGAGTCTCGCTGAGGACGGCAACTATGGGTGACTGGCCATTTTCTGAGTCGGAAGACGTTGCCACAATGATCGTCCGACAGGTCATGGATGGCAGGCAGCCGATCCTGCTGGTGTCACATGACGCCGACGATGGGATGTGGCAGTTCCTCACTGGTGGCGAGGTTCAAATGGCTGACGCCATGGTTGTCGCCCTCGAAGAAGTGCACAGCCTCGATCCATCGGTGGGAGAACTGGCCGACCTGCCATTAGGGTGGCAGGCTTGGCGCTCGGCGGTTGGAAACCCTTGGCAGCGTAAGGCCAAGAAAACTCCATGAACCCCGAAACCTGGTCCCGCTCCGAGAAGGTCTGTGGCCGCTCGTGGATTGCCGCCATCTCCGTCCTGCTGTCCGTCCTGGCCCTGGCCGCCCCCGCCCACGCCGGCGCCGTCTATCAGAGCGACTTCGACCGGCAGCCCGACGGCCCGGCCAAGCTGGAGGACTGGAAGCTGGCCGAGGGAAAGTACGCCATCGAGAAGGGCTGGCTCACGGTCAAGAGCGACAAGTCCAATCCCTCGGCCATGCTCAAGGTCAAGCACGACGGCGACGGCACCTTCCGCGCCACGGTCCGGAACGCCCGGAGTTGCCACCGGACGGCGTTGGTCGCTGGGGGCTATGCGCTCGAGATCAACAAGCAGCGGGGGCTCGAACTCCAGCGCCTGTCCGGGAAGGACTGGAAGGCCGTCGGCACCGCGGTGGCGGCCCCCTGGCTCTACCCTCGTAACACCCACGAGTTCGAGCTCCGCCTGGTCCGCGTCGGCCGGAAAGTCTCGGGCTTCGTCGACGACAAGAAGCTCTTCGAGCACGAGGACGCAGAGCCGCCGCCCCCGGCCGGCGGCGGTTACGGGTTCACCGGCGGCTGGGGCACGGACGTAGCCTGGCGCGGCGTGCAGCTCTCGGCGGAGCCGGACCTGAGCGAATGGCCCTACGAGTCCCTGCCCAAAGCCGCGCCCCGCGATCTGGTCGAGGTGGCCTGGGTGCGCTGCCCGAGCGGCGACGGTCTCTACTTCGACGGCGAGAAGCCGGGCCTGAAGTTCCGCCTGCGGACCGCGCGCCAGGAGCCGACCGAGGTCAAGCTGCGCCTTCGCCTCATCGACGTCCGCCAGCAGGAAGCCGCCCGCGAGTCGCGCTCCGTTACCCTCGCGCCGGGGAAAGAGCAGGAGTTGGCCGTCGAGTTCGAGCCGCCCCGGCGCGGCTGCTTCAAGGTGGCGCTCGATGCCGGGCTGGGTGACGCCGACTCGGCCTGGGTCGAGGACCTGGGCGGATTCACCGTCGTCTCGCGCCGGCTCTTCGACGCGCCGCGGGACGAGAAGTCGCCCTTCGGCGGCCACATGGACGGCATAAACCTGGCCTGGCACCTGGCCGTCGGCAAGAAGCTCGGCATCCAGTGGGCGCGCTGCCACAACATGATGCAGTGGACCTGGTGGACGCAGGTCCAGCCGAAGGGGCCGGACGAGTGGGTCTGGGGCGACAAGGCCCAGAAGCAGGTGGACGACG
This sequence comes from Planctomycetota bacterium, assembly GCA_022703445.1. GTDB lineage: Bacteria > Planctomycetota > SZUA-567 > JAKLDR01 > JAKLDR01 > JAKLDR01. The sequence goes on from JAKLDR010000084.1 coordinate 19,975, forward strand.
CCAAGCTCGCGACTCTCGGGCAGTTCCTGTACCAGCCGAAGTGGGCGGCCGAAGCCAAGCCGGGCAAGTCGGAGGCCTTCGCGCGCTACGTCGGGAAGACCGTCGAGCACTACCGCGGGAGCATCCGGCACTGGGAGGTCTGGAACGAGCCGCACTACAGCGGCTTCTGGACGGGCACGCCCGAGGAGTACGCCGAGTTGCTGGCCGTCACCTGCCGGGAGGCGAAGAAGTCCGACCCCGAGTGCCTGGTCCTGGGAGGCGGCGGGCTCGACCCGCGGAGCCCGGTGTGGCTCAAGCGCTTCCTGGCGGCCGCGGACGGCAAGACGATGGACGGCTTCTCCATCCACTACCTCGAGCCGGACTTCGCGGCCGAGTTCATGCCGGAGCTGCGCCGCGAGCTCGCCGCCAAGGGCGTCTCCGGGCCGATCTGGAACAGCGAGGAGTGCGTCTGGTCAACCAGCTTCTTCGACCAGCTCCGCAAGGACCGGCTGGAGCCGGAGGCGCGCTATCACTTCCGGAACGCCTGCTATGAACTGGTCCGCACCTACATGGAGAACCTGGCCGGCGGAGTCGAGCGCATCTTCTACTACGAGCAGGCCGACCCCTGGCGCTTCAGAGAGTTCCCCAAGCCGCGCGTCCCGGAGCGCAGCGAGGTGACCGCGACCATGTGGGACGAGGGCCGCATGCTCCGGCCGATCGGCGCGGCCCACGCGGCCATGGCCCTGGCCATCGAGGGCCGGACCTACCGGACGCGGGTGACGGCGGGAGCGCTCCAGGCCTTCGTCTTCGAGGGCGAGGGCTCGGCGGTCGCAGTCCAGTACGCCACCTTCCGCAGCTTCGCCCGACGGGAGGCGGTGCGTCTCAAGCTGCCGGACGGGCAGGGCGCGGGCGATTTCACGGTCATCGACTTCATGGGCAACGAAACGGCCCCGGTCGTAGAGAACGGCCGGCTGGTCTTGCCGCTTTCGCGGGAGCCGGTCTACCTGGTCTGCAAGGGCGCCGGCGGCCGGCAGGCGCTCCAGGCTATGTATGAGGGGGCGGAAGGCCCCAAACCGTGACCTGGCCGGGGCCAATGCTTGAAAGACCTCCCCGGCAAGGCTACGATCTGTTCCGACCTCCGCGGAGGGGCGTTGAAGGAAACAGCCCGGGCAGATACGGGCGGGACAGGAAAGGGAGAAAACGATGAAGCAGTATGGCGCTGAGTTCTTCGGAACCTTCTGGCTGGTCCTTGGGGGCTGCGGCAGTGCGGTGCTGGCTGCGGCTTTCCCCGGCGTGGGCATCGGACTGCTGGGCGTATCCCTGGCCTTCGGCCTGACAGTGTTGACCATGGCCTATGCCATCGGCCATATCTCCGGCTGCCATCTCAACCCGGCGGTCTCCATCGGACTGTGGGTCGGCGGGCGCTTCCCTGGGCGTAAGCTCGCCCCGTACATCATCGCCCAGGTGGTCGGGGCCATCGCCGCCGGCGGTGTGCTCTACGTAATTGCCAGCGGCAAGGCGGGCTTCGATGTGTCGGCCGGATTCGCCTCGAACGGCTACGGCGCGCACTCGCCAGGCGGCTACTCGCTGCTGGCCGCGCTGGTGACCGAAGTGGTCATGACCATGATGTTCCTGCTGATCATCCTCGGGGCCACCGACAAGCGCGCCCCGCAGGGGTTTGCCCCGCTGGCCATCGGCCTGGGCCTGACCCTGATCCACCTGATCAGCATCCCGGTCACCAACACCTCGGTCAACCCCGCCAGGAGCACCGGGGTGGCCCTGTTTGTCGGCGACTGGGCCGTCGCTCAGCTCTGGCTCTTCTGGCTTGCACCCATCTTTGGCGCAGCATTGGGGGCACTGGCCTATCGTCTGGTCGGCCGCGAAGAGGCCTGATCGCGCTTGGAGCGCGTCCGAAGCCCGTGGCGCTTGAAAGGTCCCCGGGGTACGCCTACGATTTCCACTGACCGCCCCTGAAGGGCGGAAGGGAGAAGACCATGTCAAGGCGGTCTGCAGCCCAGGCGGCCCGGAAACTGGCATCTGCCATGCTTCTCGTTGCACTGGTGTGTTCCGTCTGCGCGGCGGTTACAGCCTCCGCCGTCGAGGCCGGCCCGGCCAATCCTCCGGGCGCCGGCAAGGCCCCGGTCCCGGCCACTCCCGCCAAGCGCGACGCCGGCTGGGAGAGGCGCCACGATGGGATGGTGGCCGAGGCCAAGAAGGGCGGCGCAGACCTGCTCTTCATCGGCGACTCCATCACCGACGGCTGGCGCGGCGCCGGCAAGGAATCCTGGAAGAAGAACTTCGAGCCGCTCAAGGCCGTCAACTTCGGCATCGGCGGCGACCGGACCGAACACCTGCTCTGGCGGCTCCAGAACGGAGAGCTTGAGGGCATCACGCCGAAGCTCGCCGTGCTGATGATCGGCACCAACAACACCGCCGCCGGCCACAAACCCGACGACATCGCCGCGGGCGTGACCGCCGTCATCGCCACCGTCAGGGCCAAGAGCCCCAACACCAAGGTGCTGCTCCTGGCCATCTTCCCGCGCGGCGCCGGCGCCAACGACGCCAAGCGCCTGAACAATCAGAAGGTCAACGAGATCATCGCCAAGCTCGACGACGGCGGCAAGACCGTGAAGTACCTGGACGTCAACGCGAAGTTCCTGCAGCCGGACGGGACGCTCACCAAGGAGATCATGCCCGACCTCCTGCACCTGAGCGCCAAAGGCTACAACATCGAGACCGAGGCCATCCTGCC
>JAKLDR010000085.1 GCA_022703445.1 Planctomycetota bacterium
CCCACCGCCTTGCGCAGCTCGTCCTCGGCCGCGCGGACCCGCTTGGCGGCCAGCCGCGCCCAGACGCTCTCGGCCCCTCCGGACTTCTCGACCTTGGAGAACAGCTCGATCTGGCGCCGGTACTCGGTGGGACAGCGCTCGGCGTAGAGCACGGCCCGGTCGAAGTCCTCCTTGGCCCGGTTGGCCGCGGGGTCCTGCACCTGGGTGTGCTCCGGCCCGGGGTCCGGCCTGGCGGCTTGCCCGTTCGTATGGCCGCCATCGGGCCCGGAGTCCTTCTTCCCGGCGAAGAACAGCAGCCAGACCCCCACGCCCAGAGCCGCGGCGACGGCCAGCGCGACGGCCAGGATCCGCGCCGGCTGCCGGCGGCGCTCGGCCACGGCGCGCATCATGGCGGTGTTGACCCGGGTGGTGGCCGGCCGGCGGACGGCCCCCGCGGCCGGCGCCGGCGAGCGGCCGGCGGACAGGGGCGGCGCGTGCGCCGGCCGGCTGCCGGCGGCCACCAGGCGGAGGTCCTCCAGCAGCTGGGCGGCGGAGGCGTAGCGGTCCTCGGGGCGCTTGGCCAGGCACTTGGCCACCACCGCCGCGAAGTCCGGCGGGACGTCGGGAACGGCCTCGGTGAGGAGCGGCGTCGGGTCGTGGAGGTGCTTGAGCATGATCTGCATGGCGTTGTCGCCGGAGAACAGCGTCCTCCCGGACAGCAGGTGGAAGAGCGACGCGCCCAGCGAATAGATGTCGGTGCGCAGGTCCAGCTTCTGCTCGCCGCGGGCCTGCTCCGGGGAGATGTAGTGCGGCGTGCCCACGGCGATGCCCGCCTGGGTGATGGACAGGTCGTCCTTCGCCGCGGAGCGGGCCAGGCCCAGGTCGCAGAGCTTGACCGCGTCGGTGTTCGAGACCAGGATGTTCTCGGGCTTGATGTCGCGGTGGATCACGCCGCTCTGGTGGGCGTGCTCCAGCGCCTCCGCCGTCTGGATGGCGATGTCCAGCACGCGCGGATAGGGCAGGCCCGCGGGGCTGTCCGCCAGCATGGCCGCGGAGCTCCGCCCGTCGACGTACTCCATGGCCAGGTAGTGGTAGCCGTCGGCCTCGCCGACGTCGATGCCTCCGACGATGTTGGGGTGGTTGAGCCTGGCCACCGCCCGGGCCTCGCGGTAGAAGCGCGCGAGGAAGTCCTGGTCCTTGGCCAGCCTCTGCGGCAGGACCTTGAGGGCCACGATCCGGTTGAGGGCCGTCTGGCGGGCCTTGTAGACCGTGCCCATCCCGCCCGAGCCGAGCTTGGAGAGCAGCTCGTAGCCGCCGAGCGTTTTGCCAGCCCCGCCGGCGACGCTCTGGCCGGAGAGCAGCTGGGCCACCTGGCGCTCGGTGAGCAGCCCCATGGCCACCAGCGCGTCGCAGAGCCGCGGAGCCTGACCCTCGGCCAGGCGGCGGCGCTCCTGTTCCTGTAGCGCGGCGGCCAGCTCCTCGCGCGTGACGAGGTTCTGGGCCATGGCCAGTCGGCCGAACTGAAGGTCCTCGTTGGTCGGCATCGGGCTGCTGGTGCGCTCCTCCGGAAGGCGACTGCACAACGTGCAGACAGGCGAGGTAGTCTACCTCGCGCGGGGGAGGTCGTCAATACTTTCTATCCTGCACCTTGCGGCGCACGAAGTGACCACCGCTGTCCGCCGCCGAGTGCACATGTGATTTTGGGCGGCTCGGGTGCGCCGCATCGCCGGTCCGGATATCGACCGGCGGAGCGGGGGACACCCTGTGAACTGGGCCTTGGCCAAGCAGCCTCGCCTTCGCCAACAACCCCGGCAGGCGGCCATCCAGGCGAGTCCATCCCGGGCATCTAGGGCTGTTTCCTGGGTTTGGCGTAGGTGTTATCGAACTCGGCAATCGCGCTGCCGCGCAGGCCATCGCCCTGGTTGAGGAGCTGCTGTCCTTTGACGGCGTCGCCGTCCTCCCTAGTCATGGCCTCCAGCCCCTTCTTCCAGAGGTCGACGGCGTTGGAATACGTGTTAAGAATGCCGAGCAGCTTCCGGTTGTCCGCGGCATCCTTCCTGGCCACCTCAACCCGAGCCTGCAGCGCTGCGAGCCGCTTCCACATCTCAGCGCGGTCCGCCTCGGCCGCGGGCGCGGCAGGGTCCGTCTGATTGGAGGCCTTGCCCAGCGCCTCCATGAACGCCTTCTCTTCGGTCATGAGGATGGACGGGAACACCTGGGCCTTGCGCTTCTCGGCCGCCATCTCCCTGCCGGTCTGAATGCCTACGAACACGCTCCCGCCATTGAAGCTGAGGAAGCCGGCCACCAGCAGTCCGTTGCCGATCATGCACAGCGCCCCGACGGGCCTGGCCCCGGCGAATGCCTTATCCCAGAGCCCGCGCTCCCTGAGTTCGAGCAGGACGCTTCGGCTGCTGTACAGCGCCACGAGGACCAGGAACGGCACCACAAAGCCTCCAATGTTCCGTCCTGCAGCCTCCGGATCATTCATGCCGGTCAGGACCGTCATGCCCAGACTGAGAACGATCTGGGCGGCCACGGCGATCAACAGGCCGGTCACAGATGCGGGGTCGCCGCGCTTGGCAGCAACCATGAGGGTCCAGCAGGCCCCGGCAATCAGCCCGATGGATATCCCCAGCATGCCCATGCGCAGAGCGGAGTCCCGGAACACGAACATGCAGCCGATGAGCGCAAGGGACCCCAGGCTGGCCAGTGTGGCCACAGCCCCGAGGTTCCGAGATGCGTGATTCGCGCGTTTGAGAAGCTGTTCGTCGCTCAGGTTGCCCATGTTCCGGCCCTCCCAAAGCTGATAGGACGCTCGGCCGCCCGCCACGGCAGGTTGGCCTCGGCGCCCGACGGAAAGGGATTCTAGGCTCATAGGCGCCCCGTGCAAGCCCTTGCCGTCCTGAATCATCCCCTGTCTGCGTGGCGCTATCGTGGAACCCCGGTCCAGAGCTGGGGAAGGCGTTGGCCTGGCGATCCGATATCGGGGCTCGCCAAGCAGCGCCATCCGCCCTCGGTGGCCAAAGCTTGACACACCCTCCCTGCGCCCTAGAATCGCCTCGCAGAAAGAAGGATTTCCCATGACCCAACCCAAGCGCTACCTCGTCACCAGCGCCCTGCCCTACGCCAACGGGCGCATCCACGTCGGCCACATCGCCGGGGCCTACCTGCCGGCGGACATCTACGTGCGGTTCCTGCGCTCGACCGGCCGGGACGCGGTCTTCGTCTGCGGCTCGGACGAGAACGGCGTGCCCATCACCATCACCGCCGAGAAGGCCGGGATCTCGCCCCAGGAGGTGGTCGACAAGTTCCACAACGCCAACGCCAAGGCCTTCGCCGGGCTGGACATCGCCTTCGACGTCTACGGCCGCACGACCTCCAAGCATCACGCCGGGATCAGCCAGGAGTTCTTCACCAACCTCTTCGGCAAGGGCCACATCGAGCCGCGCACCGAGCAGCAGCTCTTCTGCGGCAAGTGCAACCGCTTCCTGCCGGACCGCTACGTCTCAGGCCGCTGCCCCAATCCGGAGTGCAACGCGCCGGGCGCCAAGGGCGACCAGTGCGAGGTCTGCGGCCGGACGCTCTCGCCGCTGGAGCTGGTCGAACCGGCCTGCGCGCTCTGTGGCAGCCGCCCCGAGCCGCGCGAGACCCGCCACTGGTATATCAAGCTCGGCGACTTCCAGAAGGGGCTCGAGGCCTGGCTCGCGACCAAGGAGGGCTGGCGCGAGAACGTCGGGCGCTTCTGCAAGGGATGGTTCAAGGAAGGCCTGGGCGCGCGCTCCATCACCCGGGACATCTCCTGGGGCATCCCCGTGCCGCTCGCGGAGGCCAAGGGCAAGGTCCTCTACGTCTGGTTCGACGCGCCCATCGGCTATCTCTCCTTCACCCAGGAGCTCTTCGCCTCGCGGGGCGACCCCGACGGCTGGAAGCGCTACTGGTCGGACCCGGACTGCGCGCTGATCCACTTCATCGGCAAGGACAACATCGTCTTCCACGCCATCGTCTGGCCGGCGATGCTCATGGGCCACGGCGGGATCAACCTGCCCTCGAACGTGGTGGCCAACGAGTTCCTCAACGTCCGGGGCCAGAAGAGCTCGAAGAGCCGCAACTGGGCGGTGTGGATCGAGGAGTACCTGGCCGCCTTCCCGCCGGACCCGCTGCGCTACTATCTCACGACGAACGCCCCCGAGGGCCGCGACGCGGACTTCTCCTGGGAGGACCTCCAGAGCCGCAACAACTCGGAGCTGGCCGCGGTGCTCGGCAACTTCGTCCACCGGACGCTGGCCTTCACCGAGAAGTACCTGGACGGAGTCGTCCCGGAGCGCGGGACCCTCGGCGACCTCGAGAAGGGCGTCCTGGCCGAAGCGGAGGCGGCCGTCAAGGAAGTCTCCGCCGAGCTCGAGGCCTTCCGCTTCAAGGCCGGCCTGCAGCGGGTGATGAAGCTCGCCCAGTCGGCCAACCGCTACTTCGACTCGGCCGCGCCCTGGAAGAGCCGCAAGACCGACATGGCCGCCTGCGGCACAGCGATCTCCGTCTGCATCGAGCTGGTCGACCGGCTCGCGCTCCTCATGTACCCCTACATGCCCGGCTCGGCGGCCAGGATCGAGAGCTACCTGGCCCGCGACCCGAAGCAGCTGCCGCGCCAGTGGAGCGCGCCCGGGAATCCGCCGGCCGCGGGCACGAAGCTCAGCAAGCCCGAGCCGCTCTTCAGGCAGATCGAGAAGGAAGAGGTCGACGCCGCCAACGCCAAGCTGGGGTGATCTTCAGATAGAGCGGTCGACGCCGCAGGTCTCGCGCCGGAGGACGATCTATGTGGTCTCCGTTCCTGCTCTTTCCCCTGAGCATCGTGATCGTCGTGTTGCTCTACATCCTCCACCGGCACCTACAGAAGAAGGCCGCGCAACCTCCGCCGCGGCGCAGCCGGCTGAAGCTCCCCGATCCCGACAAGGACCCGCAGGAGCACGCGCGCCAGACCGTCCGGGTGATCATGAAGGCCTGGGCCCGCAATGAGAGCGGGGAGGGCATCAAGCGCTCACTGATCCGCTCCGGCCTGGTGGACGCCGACGGCGCCGACGTCTTCATGGGCATCACGCAGCTCATGACCGAGTCCATGCAGCACAGCGACCCGCAGAAGCTGCATGACGAGCTCGTCACCAAGGGCGTGCCCGAACCGGTCATCATGGGCGCGATGGCGGCGCTCATCGAATACCTGGGCGAGCAGGAGGGCAAGGAGGGCGCTGGTGATTCCGAGGAGGCGGCCGCCTCTCAGCCGCCGGACTCGGCGGAGGCCTTCGCCCGGCTCAAGGTCCTGCACCGCGTGGTCGTCTACGGGCTGGTCAACCCGCCGAAGGAGGTCGTGGACAAGGTCCTGGGGGACGGCTCGGAGGCCGAGCGCGCGGAGTTCGACGCCAAGTTCAAGAGCTTCTCGGACCAGGCCGTCGCCGACCTCAAGAAGGCCGGCGCCTGGGAGGCGGTCTCCCCGAAGGAGCGCGCCTTCCTCGAGTCCTACGGCTCGAAGATCGGCGACCAGGCCCGCACCGACGCCATCTGGCGCAAGGAGGCGCTGGCCATGCTCCTCTGGGCGCTGGGCCTGACCCCCGACTGGCCGGCCATCGACCAGGAGTACAGCCCGGACGACCTGAAGAAGCTGGGGCAGATCGCCGCGGCGCTCAAGGGCCCGCCACAACTCCGCCCCCGCGAGGAGATTTCCGAAAAGCGCGACCTCATCGAGATGTGGCACTGGCGGGTCCGGACCCGCCAGCTCATCGATGAGAAACGCCCCTTCCCGTCCGACGAGAACATGAAGAAGGCCGGCTTCAAGTGCTACGACGACATAGTCCGCTTCACGGCACGCAAGTCGCACGAGGAGGGCGACCTCGCCCGGATCATCGACGACGACTTCGTCTTCGACGGAAAGGCCTTCCGGGCGCTCTCCGCCGACGAATACCAGCTGGCCGGCTCGATCATCCGGGAGCGGCACTGCGCGCTCAACTGGCTCTGCGGCCTGGCCCCCGGCAACCGCTGGGACGAGACGCCGACGGACACCTGAGGGCGGGAGGCAGATCATGGGCTGCTCGCTTCGAGTCGTAATGCTCCGGCTCTTCGCCGCCGCGGCGCTGGCGGTCCTCGCCGCCGGCTGCATGCGGCTCGATCAGGACATCGTCCTCAATGTCGACGGCTCCTTTGACCTCAAGATGACCTTCGCCTATGACGAGAAGTCCTGGGCCGAATCCGCCAAGGCGCTGGGCGCGGCGATCAGCGAGGAGGACGGGATGGGGCGGGAGGTCCCGCCCAGGCTGGACCCGTTGATCAAGGAGGCCGAGACCCGTGCCAAGCTCGACGCCGCCAAGAGGGCGGGCGTGGAGGTCCGGAGCTTCAAGGTCGCCAAGGCCGCCGACGGCTGGCTGAGCGAGACGCTCGAGGCCCACTGCAAGGACCTCGCCGCCTTGAACGCCGCCATGCGCGCCATGGACAAGGAGGAGGAGTTCGCGCTCACGCGCAACGCCGACGGCACGTTCACGCTGGTCTCCAAGGGCGGGGAGTCCCAGCTGCCCTTCGCCGGGGAGCTCGGCAAGGAGGATTCGGCGGAGGAGCTCAAGAAGCTCAAGGGCTTCAGGATGGTCTCGGCCGTCACCGTCCCGGGCGAGATCACCGCAAGCAACGCCCACGCCCGTGAGGGCCGCACGGCGCGGTGGGCCGTCGACGCCGCGGACAAGGACTTTCTTGCCAAGTTCAAGGCCATGGCCGGGAAGGACGACTCCGTCACCTTCAGGGCCGAGGGCTTCAAGCCCGCGGCCGGCGAGTCGCACCGCTACCTCCGCACCGACCTGACCCTGGTCCTCAACGCCGACGGCTCGGCGGACGTGACCGAGCGCAAGTCCGTCCACGACGCCTTCTTCAAGGAGGCCGAGGCCCGGGCCGTCGCGCAGCAGGGCAACTCCGACGCCCTGCGCCGGATGTTCGACGAGCAGGCCGTCCGCGACGAGTTCAAGCAGGACCGCCAGGAGGGCGAGAAGGCCGGCGTCGAGCTGAAGAGCGTGAAGGCCGAGCTCGCCGGCGGCTGGCGCCGCATCGCCAAGGAGATGCACTGCCGCGACCTGGCCGCGGCCCGGGCCGCCGCGGAGGCGGGCGACTGGTCGCTGATCAGGAGCGCCGACGGCAACTACCTGCTGACCATCAGCCCGTCCGAGGACCCGGCCACCGCGCTACCCGAGCTCCCGGCCATGAAGGGCATGATCCGGAAGATGTGGGAGCTCCAGCGGCTGTACATCACCGTCCGGGTCCCGGGCGACGTCATCGTCACCACCGCGCACGAGACCAGCGGCCGCGAGCTCAAGTGGTCCTACGACACGACCGACCCGAAGTTCGACGAGAAGCTCGCGGACATGAAGAAGAAGGGCCAGATCGTCTCGTTCAAGGGCGCCGGGCTGGACCTCAAGGAGGTCCGGGCCGAGCCGAAAACTCGGGGGCCGCAGTCCATCTACGGCTACCGCGACGGTGGCGGCCGTAGGAAGCCCGCCAAGCCGCCGGCCGAGGGCGAGGCCCCCAGGGAGTCCGCTCCCGCGCCGCCGGCCCAGGACCCCGAGGCGCCGCGCCCGTGACTGCTTCCTCTGATCGAAGGATCCGCCGCATGAAGAGAACCCTGCCGATCCTGCTGCTCCTGCCGCTCCTCCTGGCCGCCGGTCCGGGCTGCGGGCCCTCGCGCGAGGAGTTCGACGGAGCCGTGGACCGACTCGACTTCCGGCAGGTGGTCCGCCGGGCCAAGGAGCGGGTCTTCCCCGCGGTGGTCTTCATCAAGTGCCTGAGCGAGAGCTACGAGGGCGGCCGCAAGCTCACCCGGGAGGTCTCCGGCAGCGGCGTGATCGTCTCGCCCGAAGGCGAGGTGCTCACCAACTGGCACGTGGTCGAGAAGGCCACCGAGATCCGCTGCCTGCTCTACAGCGGCGAGTCCTTCGCCGCCCGGCTGGTCGGCACCGACAAGGACACCGACCTGGCGCTGCTCCGGCGCGAGGCCCCGGCCGGCAAGTCGACGCCCCTGCCCCCGCTGCCCTGCGCGACGCTGGGCGACTCCACCCGCCTGGTCGAGGGCGACTTCGTCCTGGCCATGGGCGCGCCCTGGGGCATGAGCCGCTCGGTGTCCATCGGCATCGTCTCCTGCCCGCGGCGCTACCTGCCGGGCTACGGGCACTACAGCCTTTGGCTGCAGACCGACGCGTCCATCTCGCCGGGCAACTCCGGCGGGCCGATGGTCAACGCCGCCGGCGAGGTGGTGGGCATCAACACCCTGAGCTCCTTCACCGGCGGGGACCTGGGCTTCGCCGTGCCCTCCGAGACGGTCAGCTTCATCCTGCCGCAGCTCCGCGAGCACGGCCGGGTGAACTGGAGCTGGACGGGGCTGGAGCTCCAGCCGCTGCGCGACTTCGACAAGAACATAGCCTTCGAGGCCTCGGAGGGCGTGGTGGTGGCCGGCACCGACCCGGAGAGCCCGGCGCGCCGCGCGGGAGTGCAGCCCCGCGACCGGCTGCTGCGCGTCAACGGCCGGCCGGTCACCGCGCTGACCGCCGAGGACCTGCCGGCGGTCCGCCGCCTGCTCGGCTCCCTGCCGCGCCAGCAGCCGGCCAAGCTCGAGCTCCTGCGCGGCGAGGAACCGGTGACGGTCGAGATCACCCCGCGCGACAAGGGCAGCGTGGAGGGCGAGGCCCTGGACTGCCCGCGCTGGGACCTGACCGTCAAGGCCATCAACGAGTTCGAGAATCCCGGCCTGCACTTCCAGCGCCGGACCGGGGTCTTCGTCTACGGCGTGAAGTACCCCGGGAACGCCTGGGGCTCGGGGCTGCGCCACCAGGACATCATCGTCAGGATCGACGGCCGCGAGGTGAAGACCCTCCCGGAGGTCAAGGCCGCCCACGCCGCGGCGCTGACCGGGCTGCCCGGCAGGCCCAGGGTGCCGCTGGTCATCCTGCGCGGCGGGGTGGAGCACCAGATAGTGCTCACCTTCTCGCGGGACTATGACAAGGAATAGGGGCATGGCTACGAACATGCAACACGCAACATCCAACATGCAGCATTCAGCGCCGAGGATTCTTCCGATATTCATCGGGTGTCGCGTGTTGTGCGTTGCATGCTGCATGTTGGCCGTCGTCTTCCTTCCCGTTTCCGTCTCCGCCGCCGCCGCCGAGCCCGCGCCCGCGGCCCCGGCGCCCGCTCCGGCCGACCCGGCGGAACGGCCAGCGCCGGACGCCGCCAACGCCCCAGCGCCGGACGCGGCGGCGACGCTCGAGGCCCTGGCCGGCTCGATGGTCGTCGTCGAGTACTGGCTGAAGCCCAGCACCAACGAGGAGCCCCGCGCCCGCGGGGTCCGGGCCGGCGCGGACCTCGTCCGCGAGGAGCGGCCGGCCGAGCTGGCCGGCTGGCTGATCGCCCCGGGCAAGGTGCTCACCCCCGACCCGCTGGTTCACCCGCGCTTCGTGCGCTCCATCCGGGTGCGGCTGGGAGAGGAGAGCGTCGTGGCGCAGGTCGGCGGCTACGCCGAGGGGCAGGCGGCGGTCTACCTCGACCTCGAACGCCCGCTGAAGGGCGGCAAGCCCCTGGCCTTCGAGCCGGCCGCGGCGGCGGGCGGCGGCGATGCGGCCGCCGGGCGGGAGCCGCTCCAGGCCGTGACCCGCACGCAGGCCGGCGGCCGGTGGATCGCGGCCGCGGCGCCGCTGGCCCTGCTCCCGGCGCTGGCCGACGACGGCCGCAGGTTCGCCCCCGTCCCCGCCAACTGCCTGATCCTCGGAGCCGGCGGCGCCCCGGCCGGCGTGACCGTCTCGCCGGAGCTGCCCCTGGACGGCTCCTGGCGGGGCTCGCCGCTCGGCTGGCCGGTGATAACCGCCGACCGCATGGCCAAGCGCCTGGCGGCCGCGGAGGGCCGCGCCAACCGCGGCCTGCTGCGCGTCACCCTGGAGTTCCGCAGCCCGCGCCGGGGCTCGGCCGAGGCCCTGCGGGCCCACGCCCACGACGGCGACGAGGCCACCGTCCGCGAGGCGGTGGGCGTGGTCCTGGAGAACGGGCGGATGCTGGTCCTCGAGGAGCTCCGGCCGGCGGAGACCGCCCGCCTAGAGCGCATCACCGCCCACACCATGATGGACGCGGCCATCCCCGCGAAGTTCGTGGCCTCGCTCGCCGAATACGGCTGCCTGGTGGCCGAACTGAACCGGCCGGTGCCGGCCGCCGCCCTGCAGCTGGCCGACGGCGACGTCCGCCGGTTCCGCGGCGCGCTGCTGACCGCCGCCGAGATCGGCTTCTACGGCGAGCAGCGCCTGGCCGTCTACGAGCACGCCCGGATCACCGCCTTCGAGACCCGCTGGAAGCGCCGGCTCTGCCCGCTGGCCGACGGATCGCCCGACGGCCGGTTCCTGTTCGACCCCCAGGGGTTGCTGGTAGCCCTGCCGGTCACCCGCCGGGCGCCGGCGAGCATGGTCCCGCCGGACCCGCGCAAGCCGGCGGAGGCGCCCCGGCTGACCGCGGCCGCCCATCTCCTGGAGCAGCTGGCCGACCTGTCCGCCAACGGCGACCCGGCCAACGTGCCGCTGGGCGAGGCCCAGGAGGGCCGGCTGGCCTGGATGGGCGTCATCCTCCAGCCCCTGAACCGCGAGCTGGCCAGGATGCATGGCATCTCGGTCGAGACCGGCGACGGGGAGATCGGGGCGCTGGTGGCCCACGTCTACCCCGGCTCGCCCGCGGCCCGGGCCGGCATCAGGCCGGGGGCGGTCCTGCTGCGGCTGCACGTCAAGGGCCAGCCGCTGCCCATCGACGTCCGCCTGGCCGACGGCGGCGCCGGCTACTACTACGGCGAGGAAGAGGAGGAGTCCGGCGCCGGCGACGAGGACGGCGAGCTGCCCGATCCGCAGTACCAGCACGCGGCCCGGCCCTGGGCCCCGGCCGGGGACGCCCTCGCCCGGGTCCTGACCGACCTGGGCCTGGGGCGCGAGTACACCGCCGAACTGCGCGTCGGCGGACTGCCGCTGCGCAAGGCCCTCAAGGTGGAGGAGAGCCCGCCGCACTTCGACACCGCCGCCCGGCACAAGTCGGCGGAGCTGGGGCTGACCGTGCGCGACCTGACCTTCGAGGTCCGCCGCTACTTCCAGATGAAGCCGGAGGACCCCGGGGTGATCGTCTCGACGGTCGAGCCGGGCAGCAAGGCGGCGGTGGCCGGCATCCGGCCTTTCGAGATCGTCGTCGCCGTCAACGGCCGCGCGGCGGCCGGCGTGAAGGAGTTCGCCGCGGCCTGCGAGAAGCAGGAGGAACTGCGCCTGGCGGTCAAGCGCCTGGCCCGCGAGCGCCAGGTGAAGATCCGCCTGCCCGGGGCGGCGGCCCCGGCGCCCGTCCCGGCTCCGGCGGCGCCCAAGCCGGCCGAGGCGCCAGCCGCGAAGTAGCCGCCAGTCATTGATCCGTCGCTGGTTTCCCACGCCGGAACCGCAGATTGCTGATTGATGATCGCTGATTTCAGAAGGACGGGAAGAGGCCTGAAGGCCCACTTCAGCAATCACCAACCTGCAATCACCAATCGTCAATCCGCCGTTGGTGTCTTACCTCGCAGGCCTTGACAGCCGCCAGCGGCCGGCTAGCCTCATGCCCAGCCAGCGACAGAACAACCTGCGAGGAGAACTCCGGTGACCGAACCCGCCCGCACCGTCCACGTCATCGAGGCCACTCACTGGGACCGCGAGTGGCGGTTCCCCTTCGAGGCCACCCGCATCCGCCTGATCCGCCTGATGGACAACCTCCTCGAGATCCTCGAGAAGGACACCGCCGGCCGGCGGCGCTACCACCTCGACGGCCAGGCCATCCCGATCGAGGACTATCTCGAGATGCGCCCGGAGAACGCCCGGCGCCTGAAGGCGGTATGCAAGGCGGGGAAGTTGCTCGTCGGACCGTGGTACACGCTCCCCGAGGAGAACCTGGTGCTGGGCGAGAGCCTGGTCCGGAACTTCCTGGTCGGGCGCGCCGCGAGCCGCGAGTTCGGCGGTGCCATGCCCGTGGGCTACAGCCCCACGAGCTACGGCCAGGTCTCGCAGATGCCGCAGATCATGGCCGGCTTCGGAGTGACGAGCATCCTCTTCTACCGCGGGGTGAACCGCCAGGCCGCGCCGCAGAGCGAGTTCTGGTGGCAGTCGCCCGACGGCTCGAAGATCCTGGCCTTCCGCTTCTGCGGCTACGGGCGGGCCAACTTCTTCCACCTGGTCTACCGCCCGCTGGTCCACGGCCGCGACCGCTCCAAGCAGGAGCACCTCTGGGCGGACGGCGGCGCGCCCTTCCGGCTGGCCGGGTCGTCCTCGATCGCGCCCTACGAGCTGATCGAACCGCCCATGGGCTGGCATCCGGAGGAGATCGACAAGGCCATCGCCAACCTCGACGCCGACATCAGGGACAACACCACGCCGCACCTCCTGGGCATGCAGACCCAGGATTCGCTCGAGGCCTATCCGGAGCTCGCCAAGCTCGTCGACGCCTTGAACGCGCGCGCCGGGCGCGAGGCCTACCGGATCTCGAGCCTGCCCGACTACATCGCCGCGGTGCTGGCCGCCGGGCCGCAGCTCCAGACCCTCACCGGCGAAATGCGCCACACCCAGAAGGAGCAGTCCATCACCGACCTCTACCCGCACATCTTCCCGGCGCGGGCCTACATCAAGACGGCGAACCGCGCGGCGGAGCTCGAGCTCTCGCGCTGGGCCGAGCCGGCCGCGGCGCTGGGGTGGCTCCTGGGCGACACCTATCCGGCGCCGTTCCTGACGCGCGCCTGGAAGCTGCTCCTGGCCAACCACGCGCATGACTCGATCTCGGGCTGCTCGATGGACACGGTCCACGAGGACACCATGGACCGCAACCGCCAGGTGCGGATCATCGCCGGGGAGCTGGCGGTGAAGGGCCTCGGCCGCATCGCCGCCTCCATCGACGGGGCGAAGCTCGCCAAGGACGACGTTCTCCTGGTGGTCTTCAATCCCGAGCTGCGCGAGCGGAGCGAGGTCGTGCCGGCCGAGCTCGAGACCCACGTCGACGACCAGTTCGACTCATTCGAAATCGTCGACGAGGCTGGCCGGCCCGCGCCTGTCCAGCTCGCCGGCGGCGAGGACGCCAAGCTCGCCATCTTCCAGAGCCCGCTCGAGCTGCCCCTGCGGATGCGCGCCAGGAATCGCAAGCTCTACTTCCGGGCCGAGAACGTCCCGGCGCTGGGCTACAAGAGCTACCTGCTCAGGCGCGGCGGCAAGGGCTCCATCCAGAGCGGCTCGCTGCTGGCCGGCCCGCGCGGGCTCGCCAACGAGCACCTGAAGGTTGAGGTGGCCGTCAACGGCACCTTCAGCCTCACGAACCGAGAGACCGGCCGGACTTTCTCCGGCCTGGGCCTCTTCGAGGACGACGGCGAGGTCGGCGACCCCTGGGTGCGCTACGCGCCCAAGGAGGACCGACTCGTTACTTCGTCCGGCGCCAAGGCGGCGGTCGCGGTCGTCGAGGACGGGCCGCTTTCGGCGACGCTCTCGGTGAGGTTCGACCTGCGCGTGCCGGCCTGCGCGCTGGGCTTCGACCAGAAGCGCAGCCCCGACGAGGTGGTCCTAGCCGTCGAGAACCTGCTCACGCTGCGCGCCGGCGCGCGGCGGCTGGAAGTTGTCACCCGTTTCGTGAACACGGCCAAGGACCACCGGCTGAGGATCGCCCTGCCGACGGGGCTCGTCGGCGCGACGAAGTCCGCGGCCGAGAGCGCCTTCGACGTGGTCGAGCGCCCAGTGGCCGTCCCGGACGGCACGGGCTGGCGCGAACCGCCCTCGGGCTGTCAGCCGCACCTGGGCTTCGTGGACGTCTCCGACGGCACCGAGGGCCTGGCGCTCCTCGACATGGGCGTGCCCCAGTACGAGGTCCGCGAGGACGCGGCCCGGACGCTGGTCCTCACGCTGATGCGCTGCTTCGCCCAGAAGAACACCGTCCGCCGCGCCGAGTACCCCGACCAGCCCGGCTCGCAGTGCCTCGGGCCGCAGGAGTTCCGCTGGGCGCTCATGCCCCACCGCGGCGACTGGCAGGCCGGCGGCGTCATGGCCGAGGCCTACGCCTACCTGCTGCCGCTCCGCGCCGCGCAGGCCGGACGCTCGACGAAGGGCACGCTGCCGCGGAGCGCGAGCTTCTTCGCGCTGCGCCCGGCGGCGCTGGAGCTTGCCGCCGTCAAGCGCGCCGAGGACCGCGACCGCGTCATTCTCCGCCTCTGGAACCCGTCCGACCGCGAGACCACCGCGGAGCTCGTCTGCCTCCGGAAGCCGAAGGTCGCCCGCGAGCTCACGCTCGCCGAGGAGCCGCTCGGGCGACTCAAGGTCCGGAAGAACGCCGTGCAGCTGCGGGCGGGGGCCAGGAAGATCCTGACGGTCGAGATCGGGTTCTAATTGGGAGGGCCAGGGTATTGTGATCCCTGAAACTGCCACCGGAACGGCCAGGGACAGCGGGCAGAAACTAACGTCTGGAGGGGCGCATGGTAGCGGTGCGGCTCAAGGAGTTGATGGGAAGTGTGATTATGAACATCAATAGCGGAGATGCCCTCAGCGTTGTTGGTGAACTGAGAATCTGCGGGAGTCGAGATGACGCCAAGTTCTTCTTGGCAAGTGATTCCAATGCATCTGATTCGTCTCAGATGGTTGCATTGCCGCTACGGCAAGAAGTTGCGAACAGCGTTAGCAAGGTAGCATCGCCCTGCGTGGGGTCGCAGTGGAGGTATATCTTGCCGGCGACGGTCAATGGCGAGTTCTGCTGGGACGAAGGACGCCGCAACATACGCTGTACTAGTGTGGCCTCATTAAGCATAGAACGAACGGTTACGGATTGGATCATGTGGGATGGCGCAATCCTCGACCCCACGAAGGACAACTGGTGACTGTGCTGCAGGGGCTCAGGGCAGAGTGGACGACGGGAATGCCGCATTCCGCTGCTGTGACACTCGGTTAGCGTAACCGCAGACCCCCACGTGACACTCGCAATACATGACTTCCTGGCGTTCCGATTCGATAGCGCCAGCTTTCTGCCGAAGCTTCACGTCCCGTATTGATGTGTGATGCGACTGCCGGCTGACCCTCCGCGCCAGCCGGCACCCAGTCCACGCAGTCCCGCACCAGTTTGCTGCAGTCGCGGTGGGTCTGGACTCATTCCGGATGAAAGGCGTCCAGGAAGCCGTTCTATCAGTGAAGCAACACCAGGGAACACCGGCACGGGGAGGCACATCGTGGATGCTCGCAACGACCTGGCCCGGATCGTATCGGCCGCCAACAGGGAGTCGGCCTACCAGCCGGCCCCCCCCAAGGGGCGGGCCGGTCCGGTCATCGTCATTTCCAGGCAGCCGGGCGCGGGCGGCGAAGCCATAGGCCGGATGCTGGCCCGCAGGCTGGGGCTGGAGTTCTGCGACCGCGAGATCGTGGAGATGATCGCCCGCGAAGCGATGGTCAGCGAGGCGGCCGTGGCCTCCCACGACGAAAAGGTCCGGTCCGAGCTGGACAACGTCCTGGCGGGGATCGTCGCCGAGGGGCTGTCCATGCCGGGCTACCGGTACCTGGCCGGCCTCAGGACGGTGATCCTCTCGATCGCCGCCCGGGGCGGCGCGGTCATCGTCGGCCGGGGCGCGCACCTCATCCTGCCACCGAAGGAGCGCCTCAGCCTCCGGCTGATTGCGCCTCGCGAGCGCCGCCAGGACCACTGGGCCAGTCGCTTCGGTCTGTCCGCGCGAGTGGCCGGGAAACGGCTGGCGGCCGCCGAGCGCCAGCAGCGCCGGTTCATCAAGCGGTACTTCCGGACCGACCCGGATGACCCGCTCGGCTACGATCTGACCATCAACACCGCACGGCTGGGACCGACGGCCATTCTCCGGACGGTCAAGGCCGTGCTCGGGCTGGCTTGACCGGGGTGCACCGGAGCTCCGGGCATCGGAAGCGCTTCAGGCCCGGCCGCCCTGCGGGTGCGACACTCCTGATACATGACTTCCGGGCGTTCCGCGCCCGGTGACACCGACTCCCGGTCGCAGTGCCAGGCCTGGTATTGCCGTGAGGTGCGACTGCTGCGCGACTTCAGCGCCGGCCAGAGCCCATCCGGCGGATGCGTTGCTCGAGGCCCTCGACCTGGCGCAGCTGGATGCCGAAGCGCTCGCCGACGATGACCACGTCGCCGGAGCCTATCTTCTGGTCGCCGATCATCAGGTCGAGGTGCTCGTCGGCGCTCTTGTCGAACTCCAGGATCGTGCCGGGGTTGAGCTTCAGCACCGATTCGAAGTCCATCTGCTTCTCGGCCACCAGCACCGACACCTGGAGCCTGAGCCCCAGGATGCGCCGGACGTTGGGGTGCAGCCCGAGCAGGACGGGGTCGCCGCCCCCGGCGTCGCCGCCGCCCTCGGGCGACGCGCCGCCGGCGCTGCCGGCCCCTCCGTACCCGGCGGCCTCGTCCGCCTCGAACTGCGCGGGGAAGACGACCAGCGTAGAGACGGCGGGCAGCCCCTCGACCTCCAGCTGGAAACCGGCGGACGGATAGGGCCCGCGCCCCAGCAGGTCGCAGAGCGGCTCGGCCGCGCCGGGCCTGACCAGCATGGCGTCGCCCAGGCCCATGCCCGGCGTCGAGCCGGCCTGGGCGGCGAGCTTCTCGGCCATGCCCACCAGCGCCCCGGACAACGGTCCGGCCATGACTTCGAGGTCCGCGTCGGCCAGCTCCCGGGCGGCGTCCTTCTCCTCCTCGGTCCCGGCGGCCCCGGCGGTCCCGGCGAGCAGCGCGGCCAGCTCGGGCGTGCCCGGGCCGGAGAAGATGAACGCCATCCGGCCGGCGAGCGAGCCGCCCAGCTCGATGCAGAAGCCCGCGCCCGGGCCGGAGAGCCTCGCGCCGACCTCCGCGGCCGAGAGCCCGGCGGTCGCGGGACTGCCGCACTTGACGGGGCGGCCGCAGGCGGCCTCCAGCGCCCGGGCCAGCTCCTCGGCCAGCCCCTGGGCGGTTGCCGCCAGGACGGCGGTTGGGTCGGGCATCGCCCCGCTGCCGCGCGCCGCCATGGTCAGACCACCTCCCCGGGCCGCAGGGGCCGGACGATCTCGAAGGCCTTCTTGCCCCGGAAGACCCCGGCCCGTCCGGCGAACTTGGCCTTGCCGCCGACGGTCAGGATCAGCGGGGCGGCCACCGGCTTGTCGGTGACCAGCACCTGCCCGGGAGCCAGCTCCAGCAGTTCGCGCACCGAGACCTGGGTCTCGGCCACGAACCCGGAGACGTCCAGGACCGCGCCCTTCAGGCTGTCCCGGAGGTAGTCGGCGGCCTCCTGGATCTCCTGGCTCTTGCGGCGCTGGCTGTACCAGCTCTGCACCGTGGAGAAGGCCCCCATGATCGGCTCGATCACCGGGTAGGGGATGCACAGGTTCACCAGGCCGGTGACGTCGCCCATGCGCACCTCCAGCGAGATGAGCACCACCACCTCGTTGGGGGCGACCACCGGCAGGAGCTGCGGGTTGCTCTCGGTCTGGGCCACGGCGAAGTTCAGCGCCTTGATCGGCATCCAGGTGTCGCGGAGGTGCCCGAGGATCCGCTCGGTGATGCGCGCGAAGAGCTTGCGCTCGATCTCGGTCATCTCGCGTTCGGGCACCGAGCCGGGGCCGGCCTGGCCGCCCAGCAGCTTGTCGATGATCGGGAAGACGATGGCGGGATTGATCTCCAGGACGAGCTTGCCCTCCAGGGGCTCGGCGGTCAGGACGTTGAAGCAGGTCGGGTTGGGCAGGCTCATCACGAACTCGGAGTAGGTGAGCTGCTCGACGGCGGTCAACTTGCAGTCCACGATGGTGCGCAGGTGGCCGGAGAGGGTGGCGGCCAGGTTGCGGGCCAGGACCTCGTGGTGGGTCTCCAGCGCCCGCATCTGGTCCTTGGAGACGCGCTCGGGGCGCTTGAAGTCGTAGACCGCCACCTCGCGGGTGCCGGTGCGCTCCTCGGGCTGGCCCAGGTCGGCGTTGACGTCGTTGACCGCGCTGAGCAGCGCGTCGACCTCGTTCTGCGAAAGGACCTCAGGCACCGGTCACCTCGGCGCTTTCGGAGATGGCGCCAGCCGGACCTCTTCCGGGGCGGACATGCCCTGGTTGCGGGCCACCGCCTCCCAGACGTCGCGCTCGCCGTTCTCCAGGCTCCGGCAGGTGGAGCGCAGGTCGTCCAGGTAGGCCTGGTGCTCGGCGGCCCAGACCCGCACCTGGCGGATGCGCTCGGCGGCCGCGTCGTGCTCGCGCCGGGCCGGCTCGACCACGGCCAGCAGCACCGCCCCCGAGGCCACCGTGAACAGCACCCAGAATATCTCCGGGTGCCGCGTGGGACGCGTTTCCGGGTTCCCTGACGACACAGGTCTTCTCCGCCACTGGCGTTCCGCCCCAAACTCCCCCCAAAGGGATTCCGGGCAATATGTTGTATCGGCCCTGCAGGGGAGGGGACTTTAGGGCGTCTCGGAAGACGGCAGACGGCGAACCGCAGAACGCAGAATATCGAAGTCCGAATCACGAAGTGACTTCGACATTCGATATTGGACATTCGATGTTCTGCGGTTCCGCCGTTGGTTCGCCCCGGTGAACCGCGCCCCCGAACCGGGATTGCGCCATCGGCGTCCACGAGTACCATCCCGGGCATGACGGAAGCCGCCGACCAGCCGACCCTGCCCGGCGAGCCTGCCGCAAAGCATCACCGCAGCCTGACCGTCTTCTACGCGGTCATGTGCGCAGCCATCGTCGTGGGTCTCTTCAGCTTCTGGTTCTGGCGGACCTGGACCGTCTGGTGGTTCGACGCCGACGAGGCCAAGAAGCGGCAGTCGGCCGCCGCCGGGCGTCTCAGGGTGCCGGTCGAGATGGAACTGGATCTTGGCGGCGGCGTGAAGATGGAGTTTGTCCTCGTCCCGGCGGGCCGGTTTCGGATGGGCAGCCCGGCGGAGGAGGTCGGGCGCCGCGACGATGAGCGGCTGCACTGGGTGACGATCGCGCGCCCCTTCTACATGGGCAAGTATGAAGTTACCCAGGAGCAATGGGAGAAGGTGACGGGGGTGAACTACAGCGACTTCAGCGGCCCGAAGAATCCGGCGGAGCGCGTGAGCTGGGACGGCTGTCAGGCCTTCCTGCAACTGTTGAACCAACTTCCGGCCCTGGCCCCCGGCCCCGCTCCCTCCGGGAAAGGGGATGGGGCAAGGGCCAGATTGCCCACCGAGGCCGAGTGGGAATGGGCCTGCCGGGCAGGGACACGGTCTCAGTTCTGCTCCGGGGACGCGGACGCATCCCTGGCCGACTATGCCTGGTTCCATGCCAACTCCGGGAACACGACCCATCCGGTGGGGGAGAAGAAGCCCAACGCCTGGGGCCTCTTCGATATGCACGGCAATGTGGCGGAGTGGTGCAACGACTGGTACAGAGAATACGTTGATGGCGGATGGGCGTCCCAGCTGGATCCGGCAGGTCCTGCTACCGGCTCGTCCCGCGTGGTGCGAGGCGGCTCGTGGGTACACAACACCAATGGCTGCCGCGCGGCGCGCCGCGGCACGCTTGGCCCGCAAAACGGGGACTGCAGCCGCGGCTTCCGGGTTGTGATGGTTCCCGCAAGGCACTGACTATGACTTGTTGCTCTGCCACTTGCCGTTGTTCGGCTTCACGCCGGGAGCCATGAACAACAACAGTGATTGCTCACGCCAAGACGCTGCGAACGCCAAGAGCGACTCACTCCGTTGCTGTCGTCTGCGGCTCCGCGGCTCCGCGTGAGGCTCGCGGCCTTACCGCAGCCCCGCCTGCTCCCGCGCCGCCTGCTCGATGACCAGCATCCTCCGCCGGACGCTGGCGCTCGAGACCGGCGCGGGCCGGCCCCCCCGGATGGCCCCGTGGAGCGCCCGGTAATAGGCCAGGTCCGAGTCCTCGAACTCCTGGTTGGGCACGGCCTGGAACTCGTCGAAGGCCAGCTTCTCGGTGCTGTACTCGCGGCCGGCGGCCGGGCCGAGGTCCGGCCGGTGCCCGGGGAGCGCGTCGAAGCCCCGCACCACCTTCCAGCGCATGGGGTCGGAGTTGCCGCGCGGCCCGCTCAGCAGCGTGCCCCGGTCGCCCAACACCAGCCACTCGGGCAGATCGAAGGCGCAGTTCATGAAGATGTCGACTTCCAGCAGCGGCGCGTCCGGCGCGGACATGGACAGGCGCACGAAGTCCTCGGCGTCGCCGGAGGCGAGCACGCGGTCCAGCCGGCAGTGGACCGCCGGCTCGGCCGGCCCGGAGAATTCCATGAGCTGGTCGATGCGGTGCGCGCCGTAGTTGCGCAGCATCCCGCCGCCCATGGACCGCACGGTCTGCCAGTCCCAGCGCCGGCGGAAGTCGGCCACGGCCGCCCGGACCATCACGATCCGCCCGAGGACGCCGGAGGCGGCCACCTGGCGCATCTTCAGGAAACTGGGCGAGAAGCGCCGGTTCTGGAAGATGGAGAGCGTCCGGCCGCTCTGCTTCTCCGCGGCGATCATCCGGTCGCACTCGGCCAGGTCCCGGGCCATGGGTTTCTCGCAGAGCACGTGCCGGCCGGCGGACAGCGCCGCGACCGTCCAGTCGGCGTGGAGCTGGGTCGGCGCGGCCACCACCACCAGCTCCGCCCCGCGGTCGGCCAGCAGGTCGTCGTAGCGCTCGTAGGCCCGGCAGCCGAGCTCGCGCTCGGCCTCGGCCCGGCGCTCCGGGACGCCATCGAGCACCGCGGTCACCCGGAAGAGATCCGGGAGCTTCCGCATGGCCTCGACGTGGATGTTCCAGCCGGCCCGCCCCAGGCCGGCGACCGCCACCCGCACCGGGCCGCTTTGGTTCTGGCTGTCGGACACTCTCGATCCTTTCCCTGCGCGCTGACCGCCGCCGATGCTAGCCCCGGGCGGCGCCGGGCGCAAGTGCGGGCGGGAGGAGACAAGGCAGAAGGAGGAAGGCAGTTGCTGGAAGCCTGTCCATCTCCAGCGTTGCGTCTTTTCCTTACATATCCCAGCCTTCTGGACAACCATCGGTCAGCGGGTATCCTTGGACAGGACACGAGAGGAGGCATGCATGGCTTCTCCGGCAGATCCGGGCGATAGGGCCGGCTCAGCGCTTCTCGGCGAACTTGTTTCGTCCGGCCGGCTCCGGCCCGAGGAAGCTGCACTGCTGCAGGAGGAGGTCCTACTGGCCGAAAAGCGCGGGGCAGCCCGGGCCGGCACTGTCCTGAGCTGGATCACGACCGGATTAGCGTTGGTACTCTGTCTCTCCCAACTGTTGTGGCCGGTGGTCCTTCCCGGATTTATGAAGCTTTTCGCGGATATGGCCCTTGGCGAACTGCCACTGCCGACCAGGCTGCTGCTGACCGTACCCTGGTGGGTTTACACGGGCGCCTTTCTTACCCTGGCTATTCTGATACCTGCCAAGGAGGCTCTCATCCGGAATAAGGCGGTGACGATGGCCCTGAATGTGATCACGATTTTCGGGCTTATGCTCTGGGCCGCGTTCGCCAAGTGGGCACTCTTCGCGCCCATGATGACTATGATGGAGAGACTGGGGCAGGATGGCAGGGGCTGCTGAGCGGGGCGGGTCTGAGACCCGCCCCTGCGGCTCTTCGGAACAACGCCGGCCGGTGCCGTGGCCCTCCGCGTCCTCTGCGTACTGCCTAGCGGGAGCCCTCTACTTCGCGTACATCGGCAGGTAGCGGTAGTAGACCTCCAGGCTCAGCGCGTTGATGGCCGTGTGGTAGACGCGCCCGCCGGTCGGGCCCCAGCCCATCTCGCAGTCCCACGAGCCGTCCTTGTCGGCCGCCGAACCGTCCATGGGCCCGCCCTTGCGCTGGTTGTTGACCAGCGTGGGCTTGAGGGCCGCGTTCCAGGCCTCCCAGTGCCGGCCGCCCATCTGGAACATGGCCAGCGTGCCATAGTACCAGTAGTACGGGTCCTGCGGGTCGTGGATGTCGCTCTTGGGGTTCCAGCTCGGCGGGGTCCTGGCGAGCAGGTCGGCCTGCCTGACCAGCACAGCGTCGCTGTTGGGCGTGCCCATGAACTGCCGGCAGACCATGCCCACCGCGGTCATGGCGTAGCCCTGCTGGAACTGGTACTGGCCCGGACCGTTGTAGCCGACCTTGCCGGTGCCGCGGTCGGTGACCTTGTCCAGCCAGGCGGCCGCCCCCTGGAACCCGGCGCCGTCGACCTTGAGGCCGGCGATCTTGGCGCTCTTCAGGGCCATCACCGCCCAGCCGACCACCGAAGTCGAGCGCAGCCCGCCGTGGTGCCAGCCGGCGTACTTGTCCTGGGCCTTGAGGATGTAGTCCACGCCCTTCTGCGCCGAGGCGCTCAGCCGCGCGTCCCTGGTCATGCCGTAGGCCTCGGCCATGGCCAGCGTGCCGATGGTCGAGGCGTAGATCTCGTAGCCGGAGGACTGGTTGATGTCGCCCCAGCCGCCGTCGGCGCGCTGGTTCTTGAGCAGCCACTCGACCGCGCGGTTGACGTTCTCCCGGAAGCTGCCGCTCTGGTGGGTGTGCCCGGCGCCCAGGAAGGCCAGGGCGGCCAGGGCGCTGCAGGCTGCGTCGTTGGCATAGCCGCC
>JAKLDR010000086.1 GCA_022703445.1 Planctomycetota bacterium
CGAGAGGGCTATCAACGAGGCCATCACAAACATTCAGCGTGAGGAGGCGGGGAGGTAGGCCACCGCTCTTGCGCCGCGCCGAGGGGCGGGGAGTAATCCGGGCTGGGGAGTGATGCTTTTGGCAGAAAGCGTCACTCTAAAGGCAAGGATATAGCGCAAAGAAAGCTATTGATATAGCTTAGGCCTGGAGCCCTCGCCGGCCACGTTTCCGCCCCACGCCCGGCCCTTCATCACCCGAATCAGCTGCTGCGGCGCAACGTGCTGCAGGTAGTGGCTGGTCGTGGCGATACCGAGACAGATAATCCACACCCCAGGCTACCCCAACTCGCGCAGGGCTGTAGGGAATCATCTCGTTGACATCACGTGCGGCCGGGCTAGCATTTTGCAGGTCGGCGGCGAGTTCTGGACGGCAACGCGATACCCGAGGGCAGGGAGGCTGGCATGGCCGAGATGGACACCAAGGCGCTCCGCAACGTCTCCTACGGCCTCTACATCGTGACCAGCGGCGACGCGAGTCGCAGGAACGGCCAGATCGCGAACACCAGCTTCCAGGTCACCAGCCAGCCCGCGACCGTGGCCGTCAGCATCAACAAGCAGAACCTCACCCATGAGATCATCGAGCAGTGCCAGGCCTTCGGCGTGTCCGTCCTCGAGGAGTCCACGCCCATGCCCTTCATCGGGCTGTTCGGGTTCAAGAGCGGCCGCGACCTCGACAAGTTCGCGTCCGTTCAGGCGGACACGGGTGCGACCGGGTGCCCGCTCGTAATCGACCACGCGATCGCAGTGTTCGAGGCCAAGGTGGTTGCGAAGCTCGACGCGGGTTCGCACACCGTGTTCCTCGGCGAGCTGGTCTCGTGCCGCGTGCTCAAGAAGGCGGAGCCGCTCACTTACGCGAAGTATCACCAGAACAAGGGCAAGGAGCCCAAGACCGCCCCGACCTACAGCCCGCCCGAAGCGGCGGCCGCGGAGAAGCAGGGAGCCGCTCCCGTCAAGAAGTACGTCTGCAGCGTCTGCGGCTGGGCCTACGACCCTGCTAAAGGCGACCCCGACGGCGGCATCGCACCCGGCACACCCTTCGAGCAGATCCCGGCTTCCTGGGTCTGCCCGGTCTGCGGCGCGGGCAAGGCCGATTTCGCGCTGCAATAGAGAAAGCTCCCATCCGGCCAGTACGCCCCGGCAGCCGGTTGCGCGGCGTGGGTGTGGCAAAGCCCATACCAGACCGCACGACCGGCTTCGGTCCCGTTCCGCCGATACGGCGAGGAATGTTCCGATAAACGGGAGCCTGGCGGACGTAATGAGCAGAAGGTGGCTGCGCCGGCAACTAGCCAGCTGCCGTGCTGCAGCGTGCAGTGGAAAACGGCACGCGGCCGGAGAAACTTCTCTCCATCCGCAAGCCGGGCGTCCCACCGCGACGCCATTGCCAGACCGATGACAGGAGGACCGGATCCAATGCGCACTCTCTGGAAATCCATGACCGCTTGCCTGGCCGCCGCGCTGCTGGTGACATCCGCCGCCCGGGCCGAGGAGCTGGCCGTGAAGCTCACCGTGGCCGAGCCGGCTGGCATCGAACGCAAGTCCGAGCCGGCCTCGGGCGGAGTGCCCTTCAGGCGCGGGCAGGTCAAGTCGGCCGACGAACTGGCCCTCTTCACCGCCTCCGGGCAGCCCGTCCCGGCGCAGTTCACCAGGATTTCACCCTACGAGGACGGCTCCGTCCAGTGGGCGCTGGTCGACGTGCTCGTCGACCTGCCGGCATCCGGCAAAGGCGAGTTCGTGATCAAGTCCGGCAAGGCCGCCGCGCCGCCCAAGGCCCTGGACATCAAGGACTCCGACGCCGCCGCGGCCGTGGACACCGGCGTCGCCAAGTTCACGGTCAACAAGGCCGACTTCAACCTGCTCGACTCCGTGGAGGTAGGCGGCAAGAAGGTCGCCGGCCCGGGTGCGGTGGAGATCACCTCCAACGACGGCAAGGCCTTCAGGGCCGGCAAGCCGACAAAGATCGCCTGGGAATACAAGGGCCCGGTCCGGGCCACCCTGCGCGTCGACGGCGAGTACCAGGGAGAAGGCGGAGCGAAGTTCATCTCCTACACGACGCGCCTGACCTTCTGGGCCGGGCTCGCAGTCGTCCGCGTCGACCACTCGGTGAGGAACTCCAACCCCAAGGAGGGCGACGACGTCAAGATCAAGTCAGCGGTCGTCTCCGTCGGATTCAAGGGCGCCGAGGCGGGTAAGGGTCCGGGCTGGGCCGCGGCAACCGAAGGCGGCACCCCACTCCTGGTCTCCCACCGACACACCGGCGGCTGCTTCCCGGGGCGCAGCGCCGAGTTCGAGAAGGTCGCGGTGGCTGACGGGCAGGCCCGCGCCTGGGTGATCCCCGAGGGCAGCGCCGGCAAGGGCACCTACGGCTACGGCGAGGGCTTCTTCGCCCTGGCCGACTGCGCCCACAAGGACTCGCAGGTCTGGTTCGACTTCCGCACCGACGCGGCCGGCGCCGAGAAGCGCCACAAGGCCTACCGCTCCTGGCTGCACGCCCTGGCCGACCCGCGGCACATCAGCGAGACGGCCTGTCTCGGCTTCGGCAGGTTCGGCACGCTCGAGGACGAGGTGGCCACCTACAAGAAGTGGGGCTGGTCGGGCATCGACGACGCCAGGAAGCGCGCCCCGACCCAGAAGGCCCCCTCCCCCAACGCCTTCCTGGACATGCTCGAGGTCCACTTCGAGAGCGAGGCCGACTCGGCTGAGCTCGACCTGCTCATGTACGTCCGCACCGGCCAGCGCGGCTTCCTGGACGAGGGCGAGGCCTACACCCGCTACTTCAAGACCCACTACATGTTCCGTTCCGACGGCTTCGAGTACGATGGCTGGAGGCACGGGCACGTCTCGGCGGCGCTCTCCGCCAAGAGCAAGCGGCCGACCAAGGGCCTCAGGTTCGACTGGCGCGAGCCGTCGGTCTACGGCTGGGCCCAGTCGCGCTGGTGCTACTGCCACTTCTGGGGCGCGGGGCTCTTCGACTACTACTGCCTGACCGGCGACGTCGACGCCCTGGAGGCCGGCATCGACTGCGCCGAGGTGGCCCTGGCGCTCAACTCCGGCAGCAAGCCGGGCAGCCCCCTGGGCCTGAGCCGGGCCTGGGGCCGCGAGTTCATGTGCGTGCTCCGCGCCTACCAGGTCACCAAGGACCCGCGCTGGAAGCAGATGGCCGAGCAGTTCGCCGACCAGGTCAAGAAGGCCCCCAACAAGGACAAGAGCGGCCTGTACAACGCCGGCGTCAACACCATGATGGTCAAGGAATACGCCGATAGCTTCTTCGGCAACGGCAAGAGCCCGGCGCCGGAGGCCTGCCGGAAGTACATCCAGGAGCACGGCATCACCCACAAGATCGAGGGCAACCGGCTCAAGCTCACCGACAAGGATGGCAAGACCTGGGAGGTCTGGGAGTCGCCGCAGTCCTTCGAGTTCGCGGCCAGCATCGCGGCCATCGCCCGCTACGCCGAGATCATGCAGGACAAGGAGATGTCCAAGGTGGTGGTGGAGCTGGCCGAGGGGGCGCTCAAGCACTACTGGTCGGAGAAGTGCCAGCACCACACCTCCTACTACCACCACCCGCACATCGGCATGCCCATCGCCGACACCGTCTACGACGAGGCCGACTGGTCGGACGTCCACAAGAACTGCGCCACCGGCGAGGGCGGCAAGCACTCCGGCTACCACTCCCGCTACATGGCCGAGATCTTCGCGGTGGCCTACACCGACAGCGGCGACCCCAAGTGGCTGGAGATGGCCAAGAAGGCCTGGAACCGCGGGACCAAGCGCGGCTACTGGACCACCAAGCAGAGCTGTCCCGACAACGAGGTGGCCGAGTTCGCCGGGCACAGGGCACCCAAGGGCGACGGCGTGGACATCCGCTGCAGCTACCGGCTCTTCTTCGAGGTGCCGAGGGCGAAGTAGGGGCCGGCCGTGGACCGGCGGCGCGCGCAGCGGCGCATGGCGCTCCGCGGGGGCGCAGCCCTGCTCCTGGCCTGCGGGGCCCCGGCCGCCGGCGCTGAGGCGCCTGACGTCGTCTTCACCGGCGGCAACGTCCACACGCTCAACGCGGCCTGCGCGCACGCCGAGGCGCTGGCCGTCCGTGGCGGCCGGATCGTCGCGGTGGGCACCGATCGCGAGGTGCTGGCGCTGGCCGGGGCCGGCACGCGCCGAGTCCCCCTGGGCGGCCTGACCGTGGTGCCCGGGCTGATCGATGCCCACGGGCACATGGCGGGCCTGGGCGCCCTCCGGTGCGGCCGCGAGGACCTGCTGGAGACGGCCTCCTTCGACGAACTGCTCAGGCGCATCGAGTCCCGCGTGCGCCGGGCCCGCCCGGGGGAGTGGATCCTCGGCTCGCGCTGGGACCAGGCCAACTGGGGCCAGAAGGAGCTCCCGACCCACGAACGGCTCAGCGCGCTCTCGCCGGCCAACCCGGTGCTGCTCTGGCGGGTCGACGGCCACGCGGCCCTGGCCAACCGCCGGGCGCTCGAACTGGCGGGCATCGGCCGGGACACGCCCAACCCGCCCGGCGGGGAGATCGTCAAGGGACCCGACGGGGAGCCCACCGGGATGCTGATCGACGCGGCCCAGGGACCGGTCCTGCGCCAGGTGCGGGCCCCGGCCGCGAGCCTGCGCGAGCAGATCGAGGCGGCCCAGGAAGCCTGCCTGGCCGCCGGCCTCACCGGAGTCCACGACGCGGGGATCGGCGACGCGGAGATCGCGCTCTATCGGAAACTCTGCGACGAGGGCCGGCTCAAGCTGCGGATCTACGGGATGGTCTCGGTCGGGACCGGACCGGCCGCCGCCGACTACCTGGCCAGGAACCGGCCCCTGGTCGGCTACGGCGACGGGCGTTTCACGCTGCGCGCGGTGAAGTGCTTCGCCGACGGGGCGCTCGGCTCGCGCGGGGCCTGGCTGCTGGCCCCCTACAGCGACCGCCCCGGCCACGCGGGACTGTCCACGCAGAAGCCCGGCGAGCTCGCCGCCCTGGCGGCCGCGGCCGCGGATGGAGGCTGGCAGGTCTGCACCCACGCCATCGGCGACCGCGCCAACCGCGAGGTGCTCGACGCCTACGAGCGGGTCCTGAAGGGCCGCGCCGGCGGCGAACTGCGCTTCCGGGTGGAGCACGCCCAGGTGATCGACCCGGGCGATCTGCCGCGCTTCGCCCGGCTGGGGTTGGTCCCCTCGATGCAGCCGACCCACGCCACGAGCGACATGCGCTGGGCCGCCGACCGTCTGGGGGAGGCGCGGCTGGCCGGGGCCTACGCCTGGGCCACGCTGGCGAACTCCGGCGCGCACCTGGCCTTCGGCTCGGACTTCCCGGTCGAGAGCGAACGGCCCCTCCGGGGCTTCCACGCCGCCGTGACCCGGCAGGACCGGCGCGGCGAGCCGGCGGGCGGCTGGTGCCCCGCCGAGCGCCTGTCCCGAGAGGAGGCCCTGCGCGCCTTCACCGTCGGGGCGGCCCGCGCGGCCTTCGAGGAGGCGCTCAAAGGCACCCTCGAATCCGGCAAGTACGCCGACTTCGTCGTCCTAAGCCGCGACATCCTGAGCTGCGAGCCGGCCGAGCTGCTGACGACCGAGGTGGTCATGACCGTGATCGGCGGCGAGGTGGTCTTCCGCCGCGCGGAGGCCCCGCAGAAGCCCTGAACGCCGCCCGGCTTACTGTGGACGGTGGAGGACCGACGGCTGAGAGCGGGGCACGGAGCCTGCCAGCTATGGGCCCTCCACCATCAACCTTCCACCCTCCACCATGGGTCCTCAGGGCACCGCCGCCGTTTCCTCCGCGGCGTAGGCCTTGTCCACGCGCACCACGCGGTGGTTCAGGCCGTCGCCGACATAGATGTACTTCTCGCTCGGCTGGGCGAAGACCGGCCAGCCCAGGGGAATCTCCGGCTTCGGTTCGGTGCTCTTGGGCCCCTGGGCGTCGTAGTTGCCGTAGCCGCCGAACCTGGTTAGCTCATTGTCGGCGTTGTCGCGCACCGAGACCTTGTAGGTGATGCCGTTGGGGATGTAGAGCCGGCCGTAGCCGTCCAGGCCGAAGCGCGGGCGCATGCAGTGGCAGCAGGACTCGGTCAGGTTGCCGCCGGAGTTGGGGCCGCAGTCCGGGTAGGTCTGGACCGCCCCGACTACCTCGCCGACGGCGTGGTCGTTCAGGTTCCTGAACTCTCCGCCCTTGGGTGTGAACTTGTAGATCGTGCCGGTGCCGCCCGTGTAGTAGGGGTCCTTCTCGAAGCCCTTGGGCGGCGTGAAGCCCTTGGGCAGGCCGATCTCGAGGACGTAGACGTTGTACTTGCTGTCGACCCGCAGGCTCCCGCCGCGGTCGACCACGTGGGAGATGAGCACCGGCACCTCTTTCTGCTTGTCGAGCCAGTCGGCCCTGGCCTTGCGCTCGAAGTCGGCCAGCCGGCCGTCGGCATCATAGGCGTAGACGACGCAGTGGTTGAAGCCGCCCATGGCGTAGACCCAGCCGCGGTTGTCGACGGCCATGCCCGGGGCGTTGTTGCCGCGCCCGGCGCGGCCGTAGAGGCTGCCGTAGGTGTTCTTGCCGGTCGCGGCGGCCGGCAGGGGCTTGAGCTCTCGGGTGTAGCGGGCCACCGGGCCGCCGTAGCTGCCGGTCTCGCCCCAGGTGTGCACCGTGCCGCCCGGGCCCACGGCCACGTCCAGGCCCTTGATGGGCAGCAGCCCGCCCTCGCCGGTCTCCCCGTTGTAGCGCCAGATCGGCCCGGTGCTCGAGGTCACGTAGACCAGTTCGGCCTCGGCGTCCACTTCGCCGTAGCAGACGAAGCTGATGTTGTCCTTGCTGGGGTTGAGCAGGCTGCCGCCCTGCAGGGCGAACTCCGCGCCGCGGTCCTCCAGGCGCAGCACCTCGGTGCCGCCGCCGAGCCACAGGACCGGCACGGCGCCGGACTCGTCGAGCGCGAGGGACTGCCCGATGGCGCCCTTGAGCGGGAATTTGGCGGCCACCTTGGCGTCGGCGCCCTGGCCCGAGAGCTTGAGCAGCTCGGCCGGCGGCACCCCGCCGCGGCTCACCGCGCGCGAGACCACGTAGCGGTCGCCGGTCTTGGAGTTCACGATGATCCGGTCCGGCCAGGGGACCTTGGCCGCGGAGAGCTTCTTGCCCTCCGGCGAGAGCTCCACGACCTCCTGGTTCACCAGGTCGCAGACGAAGATGTTGCCCTTGGCGTCCACGGCGATGCCCGCCGCGGCGGACTTCTTGTCCCAGGCGCTGGGCATCCAGTACTTCTGCTTCTCGAAGTCGGGCAGCTCGAGGTCGTAGAACTTCTCGGGATTGCTCCCGGCGGCGGACAGGTCCTGGCGGTAGATCCGGCCCTGCGGGAAGGCCGGGTCGATGTCCGACGGCTTCTTGCCGTCGTAGGGTGTGTTGGCCAGGTTCGAGTAGTAGGCGTACTTGCCGTCCGGCGAGAAGGCCACCTGGGGAGTGATCCATTTCGCCCACTTGAGCTTGTCCGGCGAGGTGCGCATGGGCACGACCTTCATGGCATTCGTGCCGTCAACCTTGTGGAATGTCAGCACGGCCTTCTCGTTGTCCACGAAAACCACGCTGCCGTCGACCACCTTGTTGTAGAGGCCGTTCCCCAGCCGGAAGAGGGTCACGTCGAGCAGCGAGGTGTGCGCCGGGGTCAGGAGTCCGTCTCCGGCGTCAATGAGTTTGAAGGCCGGCGCCTTGGCCGGCTCGGTCGACGGCGCGTAGGGCAGCAGGGTCTTCACGTACTTGCCGCCCTTGTCGAACTTGCGCAGCTGCCACGGCACGGCGTCGTGCTTCTCCCAGACGGCCGAGGTCATCTTGACGTAGAGATTGCCCTCGTGGTCGGTGGCCAGCCCCGTCCAGCCATACCAGGCCATCTCGCCGGTGTAGGGGCTCGAGCCGAGGATCCGGCCGAACTTTGTCGTCATCCCCAGCCGAACGCGGAACCGGAATGGTCCTCCAGCGGCCGGCTTGCCGCCATCGTCCTTGCCGTCCCAGGAGAACTCCTGGGCCAGGCCCGCCTTGAGCGGCTCCGGCGGCGGGTTCTTCCCGCCGAGGACGCCGGCGGCCAGGTGGCGGGCCACCTTCCCGTCGGCCGCGAGCACCGCGACCTCGACGTCGGTCGGCGCGGAGACGGCGAAGGAGACTTCCGTAGCCTCGCCCTTCTTCACTGCGGCGGGCTTCTTGGCAAAGCCGGGCGCGGCGGACTTGCCCTGAGCCGAGTCGAAGGGCTCGCCGGCAACGGCCAGCAAGGAACAAAGGGAGAAGAGTGCGGCCAGCACCATGCGCATGATTGTTCTCCTACTGTCCACCGAAGCAGACGACCTGTCCGTCGGCCGTGGTCACGATCAGCCTGCCGCCGACGGCCGAGAGTCCGTCGATGGC
Source organism: Planctomycetota bacterium (assembly GCA_022703445.1). Classification (GTDB taxonomy): domain Bacteria; phylum Planctomycetota; class SZUA-567; order JAKLDR01; family JAKLDR01; genus JAKLDR01. The sequence goes on from JAKLDR010000086.1 coordinate 8,393, forward strand.
CGGAGCGCTCTCGAGCGGCAGTTTCTGGACATCCTTGCCATCCGCGGCGGAAATGATGCGGAGCTCCGGCTTGTCCTCGTTGTCGCGGAACTCCGGGATGCCGGCGCAGTAGACGCGCTCGCCGGCCAGCAGCAGCGCCTGGGCGTCGAGGGCGAAGTCCTTGCGCTCCCAGTTGGCCGTCCCCTTGCAGGCCAGCCGGCAGCGGCCGGCCTCGCGGTCGCCCGGCTTGTAGCTCACCGTCACGCTGTAGGCCCGTGAGGAGGCCACCGTCCTGTCCTTGTCGAAGGCGATCAGGTCGCCGGAGAGGCGGCCGTCGGAGGGGACCTTGCGCTTGTCGCGGGCGGGCTCAAGCGAGCCGAGCATGTCCAGGATCGCGAGCGGTCCGGGATAGCCGCCGTCGTACTGGAAGCACGGCCCCTTGGCCGCCGCCTTGTCCGCGCTCGTCGCCAGGACGCCGCCCCAGCCGAGCAGCCGGGCGCCGTCGCTGAGGAGCAGGTCGGCGGTGCGGGCGTTGGCCATGGTGCCGCTCGAGTCGAAGTTCTGGCTGGTCTTCTTCTGGCCGCTGGCCAGGTCCACGGAGTAGAGGGTGATGCCCCCGTCCATGGTGCTGCCGCGGCCGGCCGCGAACCAGGCCGCCCCGTCGAAGACCAGCACGCCGCTCTTCACCGGCCAGGAGGACTCGAGCTGCCCGTAGGCGCACATGTACTGCTGCGCCGGCGCGGCCTGGAACTGCCATGCGAGCCGGCCGCTGGCTGCGTCGAGGCAGTAGACCCAGCCGGCGTTGTCGCCGAGCAGGCACAGGCCGTTGTGATAGGTCGGCGCCATGGAGAGGCGTCCCTCGGCGACGAAGGACCACTTCTCCTTGCCGCTGGCGAGGTCGAGCGCCACCAGGCGGTGCGCCTCCGGCTCGACCGCGAAGACCGTGCTCCCGGCGCCCGTGGCCTGTGGGAGGGCGCCCGTGCCCAGCTTGGCGCTCCAGAGCTTCCGCAACCCAGCCGGCAGCTCCGCGGCGGAGGCGTTGCCGCGAGCGCCGCTGCTCCGGTAGACGGGCCAGTCGGCCGCAGCTGCGCCCGGACCGGAGGCCGCCGCCGAGCTCGTGCCGGGAACCAACTGGGTCAGGGGTGGAGCCTTGGGCAGGGCGCTCCCCGGGGAGAGCGCCACCACGCCGCGCAGCGATACCCGGCAGTGGCAGTTGTGCGGGCCGTAGTAGATCATCCCGTAGGCCGGGATCTCGCCCACCTTGCAGGACCCGCGGATGCCGTGGTGCACTCCGGTGGCAAAGGTGGCGCGGTCGACGAATCCGGAGCGGCCGTAGACCAGGTACTTGGCCGTGCCCCGCGGCTGCCAGCAGCCGCCGCTCGAGGAGACCGGCTTGACCCCGCTGCGGATCTCCTTGCCGGTCTGCGCGTCGAGCACGAAGAGCGCCCCGCCCTCCCCTCCCATCCAGACCTGGTCGGTGAAGGGCAGGAAGGGCTGGCGCTCGCGCTTGCCGCTGTAGATCCAGCGCACCTTGCCGGTGCGCGCGTCGAGAGCGACGACGTTCTTGGCCAGCACGTAGACCGCGTCGGCCGAGCCGACCAGCGTCGGCCACTGCGCGCCGCCGGAGGGCTCGAGCGTCGGGGTCTTCCAGAGGTTCGCGCCGTCCTTGCAGCTGTAGGCCAGGACCTCGAAGTCCTTGGTCATCACGCAGACCGCCTCGTCGGTGGCGGCCAGGTGGTTGGTGCTGGGCACTTTGCCCACGACCTTGCCGCTCGCCTTGTCGATGATCAGGCTCTCGGTGATCAGGCGGTCGCGCACCGAGGCCTTGAGGTAGCCGATCGGCCCGTAGTCCCGGAAGACCGCCCCGGTGGTCGCGTCGCGGCCGATCAGGTTCTTGTCGTCCTTGTAGTAGACGCGCTCCCCGTCCGCGCAGAGCATGGTGCGATAGTTGGTGCCGGCCACCGCGTTTACCTTCTCACGCCAGAGGACGGTGCCGTTGAAGGCGTCGCGGGCCACCAGCGTGGCCTGTCGCTTGAATGGCGTCTGCCAGATGTACTCCGCGTGGAAGGTGCGGCCTCCGGCGACGATCTCGTTGCCGTAGATGGCGCTGCCGCCGTCCCAGAGTGGGCCGCCCACCCAGCGCACCTCGCGGCACGGGGCGACGGCCTTGTCGTTGTTGACCTCTTCGGTGTACTGGGCCCACTCGTCGTAGGCCGGGTCCATCTGCTTGACGATCCTGATCCATGCGCCGGGCCGGTCTAGCTTCTCGACCTTGGCCAGCGCGCACTTGCCGGCCTCGGCGGCCAGCGCCGCGGCGTCTCCGCCGGCGTCCGAGCCGACGATGGCCACGCCTCCGGGGCAGAGCACGCGCACCACCTCGGCCAGCGCCAGATCCTTGCTTTCGCCGCCACCCCAGCCGATCACCACGGCGAGGTTGATCAGGTTGTCGAGGTACGGAAGGTGCGGCGTCCGGCGCCAGACCGCCGACGTCCGTTCGGCAACGTCGGTCTTCTCCAGCGCCCGGCGGAGCCTCTCGGCGGTCTCGCGGTCGGCTGACACGCCCTGGACCTGCAGACGGCTCGCCTTGGCCAGCGCCGCGACGAGCCGCCCGTCGGCATCGCCAAGGACCAGGCACAGCCCCTGGTCGCACCGAGCGGACTTGGCCGCCAGCGCGGCCAGCGCATCGGCGCCGGCGTCGGCCGCGCCGGCCTGGAGACACGCGGCGAGCAGGCAAGCGGTGATCATCGACCTTCCTCCCCACTCCTGATCCTGACCGGCAGCTGGATGCGCACCACCTCCATCTCCGGGTGGCTGCGGCGCTCGGCCAGCCGGGATATGGCCAGGTTCGCCATGGTCCGGGCGCTCCAGGTCACCGTGGCCGGAACCGCTCCCGCGAAGGCCGGCCGGAAATCGCGCTCGTACTGCTCCTCGACGCAGAGGCCGACCATTTCGAAGTCCCGGCCCGGGGCTAGGCCCAGCTCGCGCGCCGCCGCAGCCACGTTGACGGCCACGTCGCGCCAGAGCACCAGGAGCGCGCGCGGACGATCCGGGCGGGACAGGAGCTCGATGGTCCGGGGGCGCACCGTGGCATCGTTGGTCTCCACCCTGAGGTCGGCGGGCATCTCCAGCCCGGCCCGCAGCAGCGCGGCCGACGCGCCGGCGAGCCGCGCCAGGCTGTGGCCGGTGAAGGTGGTCGGCCCGATCCAGGCGATGCGCCGGTGCCCCCGGCTGACCAGGTGCTCGGCGGCGATCATGCCTGCCTGGTAGTCATCCTGGACAATAACATCGAGTCCGGGACAGTCCGCCTGCGCCGATATGCTGATCGCCGGCAGCCCGCTCTCCCGGATGCGCTCCGCCAGCGCCGGCGTGGCGCGGTCGAGCAGCGCCCCCCAGGCGCGCGCGCCAGAAAGCTGGCACAGAACCGCCCCCGGGTCCTGATCGGCCACGCCCGCGCCGAGCACCGTCCATCCCCGGGACTGGGCGGCTGCCTGGAAGGCGACGAGCAGTTCCTGGGAGAACGGCTCCCACCCCGCAGGCGAGCCCGGCTGACCGGAGACGAAGGCCACCGGACGGTGGCGCTCGTCCTCGACCGCGCCGTAGAGCACGCGGTACCCGCGCCGCGGCTCGGCGGCTATCAGGCCCTCGGCCACCAGGCCACGAAGCGCGCTGTGGACCGTGGTCAGCGCGGCGCCCTGTTCGCGGCTGAGCTGCCGCAGACCGGGAAGAAGCCCTCCGGGCGGAACCCGGCCGGCCAGAATCTCCCGGCGCAGCTGGTTCTTCACCTTGGTGGGCATCCGGCCGCTGTCCTTCGATGGCATTCTTGGCTCCTGATCCCATGCCCTACACTGTATGGCATCTGTTATGCATCTGATATTCTATACACTAGGATTCAAGTTTTGTTTGCTGAAAAACAGTTGCGGCTGGACTGCCTCAGCCGCCCAGCCGCAACCGGTTGATGTGCGTTGTCTTATGCCGCCTGGAGGGCGCCTTGCTTCACATTGGCCGCAGGCCGACTGCAGAGTTCACCGCACCGGGAAGCAGCCTGCGTGACACGCCCGGTCCCCCTGGCCATTGACCGCGGCAGCCTACTTTGCCACCCCGGTCCCCCCGGAACGCGCTGCCCCCTTGACCGTGTTGCCCTCGTCGCCGTCGCCGGAGTCCCAGACTCTGGCGCTCTCGTCGACTGAGACGCACTTGAACGCCCGCCCCGGCTCGGAGTAGCGGTCGTCGCGGAAGCCTTCGCCGCCGGGCACGGTATGGCAGCCGACGAACTCGACCTCGGCCTGGTTGGCCGGGTCGAAGGTCTTGGCCGTGCAGCTGCGGAGCCACGTCCCCGACGGCGCCGGCGGCCCGGCGTAGCGATCCTGCTTGTGGGCGTCGCGGATGTGCATGTCGTAGAAGCTGGCCGGGACGTTGACCACGCCTTTGCTGCTGAACGCCGCGAAGGTCGAGGCCGTAGAGTCGGCCGCCGAGGCACGCTCGGCCAGCTTCACGGTCCCGGCGCTGGTCCGGACCACCGAGGCGCCCGGCCCGACGGTGAGCGTCGAGGCCGGGTCGACGGCGAGGCCCACGAACCGGGCATTGGCCGCCGCCGAGGCATCAAGGTCGCCCTTCAGCATGAAGCCACCTTCGCCCGCAGTGCGGATCACCGGGCAGTGCGTCGCGTCGGTGGCCCAGCCCGCTCCGAACCTGACGTTCTCGGCGTGCCCGCCGGGCCAGTCATTGTGGCATTCGGCGACGACCAGGTTGACCGGCCGACCGCCATCGAGCGCCTCGAAGCTGTGGCCCGAGGCGCACTTGATCGTCCCGGCCTGGATCGTCCCCTGGCAGCCGCTCACCAACGCCAGCCCCGCGAGGCTCACGTGCCGCAGAGTCCCGGTGCCGCCGCCGGCGAAGGCAACGGCCTTGCCGCTGTCGTCCGCCGAGAACGTCCCGCGATCCTTCACTCGGAATATCAGGGCCTTGCCCGCGCCGCCGACAAGATCGCTGCGCACCGCGGCCTCCCAGGCCGAGAGCGTCGCGAAGTCGCCGTCCTTGGCGCGGATCGAGCAGACGAACGCGCCGCCCTCGCCGGCGGCCACCTTGATGGTCTGCGTCGCCTCGGCCAGAGCCCCGCGGTTGTCGCGCACCGTCAGCCGCACCTTGTAGGTCCCCGGCTCGGCGAAGACGTGCGCCAGGAGCGAGCCGCGGGCCAGCCGCCCGTCGCCGGCCTCCCAGAGGCACTGGGCGATCTGCCCGTCAGGGTCCTGCGACTTCCTCGCGCTCAGCGTCACGGCCAGCGGCGCCGGGCCCTCGACGGCGCTGGCATCGATTGCCGCGACCGGCGGGGCGTTGGGCGCCTTCGCGCCGGCTTCGGCGAGAATCTCCACGCCGCTGAGCATCGGTTCGCCGGCCGCCGCCTTGAACTCGACGTCGAGCGAGTCGGCGATGGCCACGCCCCTGAGCTCCTTGACCATTTGGCGTTTCCCGCCGCCGGCTTCCTTGGCGACGTCCAGGCCCTTGATCGCGGTTTCGCCCTGGACGTTCACATCGAAGACCCGCTCGCCGGGCTTCTTCCCCTCCATCTCCGCGAAGTAGAGGCGCACGGTGTGCGGGCGCTTCGTCGCCGCCTCGCCTCGCGGGGCGTCGAGGTACAGCGGCGTGGTCTGGGAAGCGAGCTCGCTGCCAGAGACGCCGACGTTGATGACCATCTGCTCCCGCCAGAGCCCGGCGGCGGCGAGCTTCTCCCAGGGGATGGCCACCTCCGCGGTGAACGCGCCGCCCGCGGCCGGCTTCGAGGCGAAGGTCCAGGCCGCGGCGTCGAGGCCCTTCGAGACCCGGTCCTTGCCACCGGCGGTCAGGACCACGTCCTCGCCCAGTCGCTCGCGGCTGTTCAGGGTCACGGTCATCTGCCGGCGGTTGTCCGGCCCCGAGGTGGGCGGCGGGCCGAACGAGGCCTCGACCCCGGCGGCGACATAGAGATTCTGGTCGTCGTAGCGGAGCATCGTGAAACAGCGCTCGTCGGGCTTGGGCTGTCCGGTCGCCTTGTCGCGGTCGATCACCGTCCTGTTGACGGCGAAGACCAGCCGCCGCGCGCCCTGCCAGCAGTCGTCGCCGAGGTCGCCGTCGACCTTCGGCGCGGACTTGGCGCGCCCGGCCACCGCCGGCTGGGCCAGGTGCACGGTCAGGCCGCTCATGCCGACGACCTGCGAGGCGGCGACCCAGGCGCGGTCGCGGGCGCCGTTCCTCTCCATCTGGGCGCTGTGGTGATAGACGCTCCGGGCCGGCCCGCGGTAGGTCACCGGCACGAGCGGCAGGGCCTCGGGCATGGACTCGTAGTTGTAGCTGCAGCGGCCGTAGCGCCCGGCGTAGGGGTGGTGGGTCCAGAGCACGCCGTCCTCGGCCAGCCGGTCGCCGGGCGCACCGAAGTTGACGCCGACGCGTCGCACCGGCAGCTCCTCGACCGGGACGACGCTGCGCTCGCGCTGGTAGGCCACCCAGTTCTCCTCGCCATCCACCGGCCCCAGCGAGGTGGCGGTGTGCTGCATGAACGGCGAGCAACCGCAGGTGCTGCCCGGCACCGGCGTGGCCATGACGATGAGCACCCCGTTCCACATGAAAGTCCGGCCCGGGCACCCCCCGGCCGGAAAGAACAGGCGGCCCCAGTAGCGCTCCGAGGCGTCGAAGAACGAGGCCATCTTGCCGTGGGTCATGCCCAGGTCGCCGTAGCGATTGAAGGTGGCCGAGCAGGAGCCGTCGTTCCCGCTCGAGGGGATGCCCGGGAACTTCTCCAGCGTCCCGTAGAGCGGATTGACCAAGGGCGTGAAGATCGAACGGGCGGTGGTCACCGTCGCGGACGTGGGGTAGCCCTTCTCGGCGCCGTACTTGGGCTCCGGGGGAACGCGGCCCGGCCCCTGAGCCTTGAGCGGCAGCCAGCTGTAGAGGTCCTGCCCCTTCCAGACGTTGTTGAGCGGCAGCCAGGCGGCGAGATCCCCCTGGCAGCCGAAGGCCACCACGCCCAGCGGCGGCGCGATCCGGAGCTGTTCGTCGGCCAGACCGGTGCGCCGGATCTGGGTGAAGGCGCCGGAGCGCTTGACCTCGGCCAGGGCCAGGCCCTTCCCGGCGGCCACCGCGCCGGCCAGCGCCGCGTGCTCGGCGTCCGAGGCCGGCAGCCAGATCTCCCCGCCGAAGGGCCGCGCCCAGGCAAAGACCCTCTCCACGGCGGCCGGCTTCTCGGCGAGACCGGTGGCGGCATAGTCCTCGCTCGTCACCAGCGCGCCGATGTAGGGGGAGAGCGCGAAGTCGAGCGGCCGGCCCTCGAGCACGGCCAGGCGCGAACCCGGCAGTCCCGCGGCCTCGGCCCGCTCGCGCAGCGCCTGGAGCTTCTTCCGGTCCGGATCCACCGCCACCACGCTCAGCGACGACTGGGCGGCGAGCTCCTCGGCCAGCCGGCCGTCCTTGAGGCCCAGCACCAGGGCCAGTCCCTGCTTCAGGTCCTCGCGGCTGAGCATGGCCTTGGCGGCGGCCCCGGCGCCGTTGGCGCCCGAAGCCAGGTTCCCGGCCGGCAGCGGGTGGACCACCGGCTGCGCGGCCTTGGCGCCTCCGAAACAGTAGAGCCCGCCCTCGGCGGTGGTCACGAAGAGCTTGCCGTCGCCGGCCAGGATGCTCGCCACCTTGCCGGTCACGCCCAGCGCCGCGGCGTCGGCGGCCGAAACGCTCCGCGTCGCGGTGGAGATGCCCACCGGATCGGCCAGGTTGCGGTCGGAGCGGCCGCCCTCGATGAACGTCCCGCGCCCGTCGACGTACCATCCCTGGGATCCGTTGCGGAAGAGGCCGGGGTACTTGAAGCCCACTCCCAGGTGCCCCTGGAACTCGCCGCTGGCGGAGTCGAGCACCCAGGGCCGGCAGGCGCCCTCCACCGTCCCGAAGATGCGCTTGCCGTCGTAGGACAGGGCCAGCGGCCCGAAGGCCCCGGTGTTCCACATGTCGGAGATGCGGCCGTCGTTGACCCAGACGACCTCGCCGCTGGCGGCGTCCAGGCAGTAGGCGTACACCCCCTGGGAGGGCAGGCACCCGGCCGCGAAGTAGACGCGACCGTTGGAGATGACCGGCGAGGCCCACACCGGCCAGACCGAGGAGAGCCGCCCGAAGCCCATGGCCATCCGCCCGTTGGGCGCGGCACGGACCTTCCAACGCTCCGAGCCGTCGGCGGCGTTGAGGCAGCGGACCCAGCCGTCGTCGGCTCCGAAGATCACCACGTCCTTGCCGTCGGCCAGGCGCGTCGCCGCCGGCGGGCGCCGGACCGCGCCGCCCGCCCAGAAGCGCCAGCGCACCGCGCCGGTCTCCGTGTCGCAGGCCATCAGGCAGTCGTTGGCGCCGACCGGAACGAAGAGCGTCTTGCCCAGCTGCACCGGCCGGCAGAAGTCGACGTCCGCGTAGACCCACGCGCCGCGGTTGGCGAAGGGCCGGAGCGCGGCGGGCAGCTCCCGGCGCCACTGGAGATGGAGCTCGGCGGGCAGGCTCATCGCCGTGCAGCCGCTCCTCCACTCGTCGGCGCGCCACTGCGGCCAGTCGCCCCCGCCCTCCTTCTTGACCAGCACCCAGATCGACTGCGAGGCGGTGGTCTGGGCCTTGCCGCCCTTGGTGAAGGTCATGTTCCAGGAGAAGGAGTCCGGCCCAGAGAAGCCCGCCTTGGGCTCGTAGTGGAAAGTCTTGCCCTCGAGTTTGACCGTCCCGTTGGCCGGCTGGGTGAACTTGATCTCCGAGGGATGTCCGGCGCCGCCGTGGTAGAGCGCCGGGATCGTCACCGGCTTGCCGCCGACCGAGCAGGCCGTGGGCTGGTCCTGCGGGGCCGGCGGCGCCTCGGCCACGGTGATCGTGCAGGTTGCCTCTTTGGACTCGGCCACCCCGTCGCCGAGCTTCCAGGTGAAGGAGTCCGCCCCGACGTAGCCTTCCTCCGAGGTGTAGGTGGCGACGCCCTGGGAGACGCCGGCGGGCTGGGGCCCGGGCATCTCCACGCGGCCGTGGGCGGGCCTGGTCACGAGCGTGAAGGTCATCGGCCCCTTGCGGTTCTTGGAGCTGCCCGCGATCAGCAGCTTCACGCCGGACGGCGTGAAGGACTTGACCGTCTCGGACGAGTCCTTGACCAGCGGAGCCTGGCCCGGGTCGGAGGCCTCGCCGGGGCGAGCCGAAGCCGACAGAAACGCGAGCGTGGTCAGCGCTGCCAGAGCAGTCATGGGCTTCATCGCGGTTTCTCCTCGGACTCGACCCTGCCGCCCGGAGCCGTCGACTCCTCGGCCGCAGGCGCCGCCGGAGCCTCGAAAACCATGGGCACGCCCACCCGGTGGCGCAGCCGGCCAGGGCGGTGGAACTGGGAGATGATGAGCTCCGCGGCGGTCGCGCCCATCTCCTCGCCGTGCGCGCGGATGGCCAGCGCCGGGCCGCCGTACTGCCCGCTGGTGACGCCGGCGGCCAGCAGCTTGCGGCCGTTGAGCGCGGCCAACTGCAGAATGGTCTCGGCCTGACCGATGCTGTGGCAGACCACCGCGTCGGGGGCGTCCTCCCGCGGCAGCGCCAGGAGCTCAGCGGCCAGGGCCTGGTCGCCGTGGAAGTAGGGGTTTTTGAAGTGCACCCACTTCTCGCTGACCGGCAGGTCGTTGCGGTGCATGGCCCCCCGGAAGGCGCTCAGCCGCAGGTAGCTGTCGGGGTCGATCTGCATCCGGCCCTGCCGGAAGGCGGCGACCTCCTCCTTGTTCATCTCCTCCGACGGCGCGGGGATCGCCGTGAAGCCGCCGACGAAGTGGATCCGCCGGCACCCCATGGCGGCCAGGTGGCTCACCGCCTCGCAGTAGGCGTTGAACGGGTCGACGTAGACCTGATCGGCCAGACGGGCGAAGCGCTCGCCGGTGTAGTCGGCGAAGACCGTCGGCAGCCTCAGCGCGGCGATCTTCCCCAGAAACTCGTCGACGATGATCCCCACGGTGACCAGGCCGTCGTACCCCCCGGCCTGGACCGCGTTCATCGGCGGATGGCGGATGCTGCTGTAGCGCGACTCGGCCAGGACCTCGACGGTGACGCTGCGGTCCGGAGCCTGCCAGACCGCCCTGGTCGGCTGGCGCAGTTCGGCGATGTCCCATCGCGGCTGGACCGCTCCGAGGCCGAAGGCGTCCAGGAAACCGCGGGTGATACATCCGTAGAAGGAGTCGAGCATCATGGCCGGCGCGGCCGACTCCTTCCAGAGGACGCCGAACTTCAGGCTCCGGCCCGGGAAGACCGCCGGTTGCGCCTGGTCGGTGACATAGGTGCCGCTGCCCCTCCGGCGGACGATGAGCCCCTCGCGCATGAGCTCGCCCATCGCACGCTCGATGGTCTTGAGGCCGGCCCCGAGCCGCCGGGCGAGCGCCTTGCCTGTCGGCATGCGCGTTCCGGGCGGGAAGGCGCCTTCGGTGATCTGCTGCCGGATGGCCTCGCGGAGCCGGGAGTACTTGTAGCCCCGGGAGCGTGGGGACTTGGGCGACCCGGCGGGGTTAGGAGAAGCAGGCGCGTTCATGAGATTAGCTACACCACAATAAGCGCCTTTGTTGTGTGAAAATAGCGCTCTTATTACATGTATCTACTTATAATGCTGCGCCGCAACTATTTAGGCGCTACCGACATTGTGGTCCTACCTGCTAGATGATCAGCACTTGCTTGATGAGACTGGCCGCGGTCTTCCACCTCCCCCCCCTCACTTCACCTCACAGCTCTCCTCCGCCGCGTAGACCAGCTTCGCCCTGAGCAAGCGCTGGTTGAGGCTGTCGCCGAAGTAGCCGTAGCGGTCGGTGACGCCAACGCCAACCAGCCACTGGAATCCCAGCTCCGGCTCGGCGAAGGGGCTCTTCATGTCCTTGGGGTCGTCCGCGCGGCGCGGGCGGAGGCGGTTCGTCTTCGGATCAACGACCGGGCTCTCCGGGCCCATGCAGTTATCGGTGCCGAAGCCGCCGAACCTGGTCAGCGCGTTGCCGGCGGTGTCGATGACCCGCACCTGGAAGGTCAGCGGGTCCGGGAAGAAGGTCCGGCCGAACTCGTCGACGTCGAAGGTCACGCTCTCGCAGTTGCAGGCGTAGAAGCCGGCGTGGCCAAAGCCGGGGTGGATCCACTCGGCGCCGATGACTTTGGTCTTGTGGACTCCGCCCCAGTACCAGTCGGCATTCATGGTCTTCAGGGCGGGGTCGAGCTTGGGCTGGCCGGTGTAGGGCTCGCCAGTGACGAAGCCGGCCCACTTGGGCGCGTTGCCGAACTCGACCGTGCCGCCCTTGGGGCTGAACTTGACGATGCTGCCGTACATGCTGGTGGTCACGCCCACCGGGCCCTCGCCCTTGCCGTCCTTGCCCAGTTTGGCCGAAAGACCGCGCTTCTCGAAATCCGCGGCCAGTTCCGGAGGCATGACCCAGCCCTCGGGCCGGATCGCCTCGGCGATGTAGATGTTCCCGGCGGCGTCGAACTTTGGGCCGGTCGCCGCGTCGGAGACCTTCCAGATTATCGGGCTGTCCAGGGCGGTGACCCACTTGCCGCTAGGAGCGTACTCGTGCATGGCCTTGCTCCGCCGCGCGCCGCCTGAGGTGGTCGGCGGGTGCAGGACGAAGATGTGACCGTCGCTCCAGCGCACGCCCAGCATGTGCGGCAGGCCGCTCATCGACACGGGCACGTAGCCCCGTCTGGGGATCTTCTCCTTGGGGAAGTTCTTGTCATGAAACCGAAAGTCGCCGAGGACCCAGTCGTCGTCGATGTGAGGCAGCACCTCCCATGGGACCGCCTTCCCGCTGCGATCCCACTGCCAGAACTGGTTGGTCCACACCAGCCCGTAGATGCGACCGTTGGGCGCGGGACAAGCCTGGACTCCGGCGCCGCCCCAGAGAGTGCTGGCCTCCACGTTGATGAACTCGGTTGCGCCGGTCTTCTCGATGAAGCGGCCGTAGTAGTTGCCGTTGCCACCGACCCGGAAGTAGACCTCCTTGCGCAGCCGGTCGACCTCCACATCGGCGCAGGGGATGTTGTCCTGCATGCCCCGCTCAAAGGGCAGGCCTCCGGCCGAGAAGTCCTTGACCGCGCCGTATTTCGCCCCGGTTCCCGGGTCCTCGATCCGCAGCGTCGGGTTCCACCCGCCGCCGACCCAGACTACCGCCGGGCTGGCGGAATCGTCCACCGCCAGGGCGAAGCTCCGGTCGTACTTCGGCACCACCGGCATGACCGCCTCGGGCTTGAGCCCCTTCCAGTCCCTGGGCTCGGAGCCGGCCGGCAGGCTGAAGCGCTTGAGGCTGCCGGCCTTCCCCTTGCCGGTTATCCCCAGGACGTAGAGCGCCCCGGCGCGCGCCGAGAAGCCGAGCCGGACGGGCTTGTCCGCGGCGATCTCGCCCAGGTACTTGCCGTCCCTCTCGTCGACGACCACCACCCGGTTGCTGGCCTCGTCGGCGATGAAGAGCCGCCCCTTGCCGTCGACGGCCAGCCCCGCCGGCGCGCCTCCGAGCGACTTCTCGTCGCTGCCGGGCTTGGCCGGATCGCCGAAGAGAAGGCGGCAGCCGGTCCGCTCCGGGCACTTGACCGCCCAGACCGCGGCCAGCGGCTTCTTGGACTTCTTGTCGCCGCCCTCCAGTCCCCCGACATACAGAACCTTGCCATCCGAGGAGACAGCCAGGCAGCCCTGCCGCGCCATGACGCCGCTGGCTCCGCCGATATCAAGGTTCACGCTGAACTTGTCGTCCTTGGGACAGGCCGCGGTCAGCGGGTAGCGGTTGATGCAGACCGGCGACGCGTCGCCGAGTTGAAAAAGGTCCTCCCCGTCGCGGCCGACGGCCACGGCGTTGGAGGTCTTGATGTCATAGAGCATCGCTTCTCCGGTCGCGAAGCCGGTCTGCTGGTAGCGCCGCGGATCCGGGCGATAGGTATCCGCGTGCCAACCGAAGTACTTGGCCGCCTCCGGCCCCGGAGGCACGCCCCAGGTGCTCTGGAATGTGCCGTCCCGCCCGAAGACCCTCCACCTCGACCCCGCCTCCTGCCACCTCATCCCGCCGAACGACACATAGAGGCTGCCGTCCGGTGCCGTCGCCAGTGTGGCGGCGTAACGCAGGTCGGGCAGCATGCTGAAGGCCACCTTGTCGTACTTCGCGCTCATGCCCAGGGCCACGCGGACCTTGAACGGCCCGCCCTCGGCGGGCTTGCCGTAGTCGGCCCGGCCGTCCCACTCCACCTCCTGCGCGAGGCCCGGCTTGAGCGGCGCCGGCGGCGGGTTAGCGCCGCCGAGGACGCCGGCGACGAGGTGCCGGACCACCTCGCCCTTGGCGTCCTCGATGTAGACTGCCACGTCGGTCGGCGCCGAGACGGCGAAGGCGATCTTCACCTTGTCGCCAGCTTTGGTGGCACTCGGCTTCGACGTGAACGCGACTTCGCCGCCACCGGCCACCATGGCCGCCGCCAGGGCCCACATCGCCAGCATCGTGATCGGAGTACGCATGGTCAGCCTCCTCACTTTACCGTCAGCCGGGTCTCGATGTGTATCCGCATGGGCGGCAGCTCCGGCCGCTCGCGGCGCTCGGCCAGGCGGGCCACGGCGGTCCGGGCCAGCGTGGCCATGCTCCACGTCACGGTGGGCGGGACGGCACCCTCCGGGAAGTCCGCCGCGTAGCCGCCGGCGTACTCCTCCGCAGAGCACCACCCGACCACCTCGACGTCCTTGCCGGGCACGAGACCGAGTTCCCGAACTGCCGCGACCGCCTCGACGGAGCGCCGCTGCCAGAGCGCCAGCACCGCCGTGGGGCGGTCGGGGCGCGCGAGCAAGCGGGCCACCGCGTCGCTGGGCGACCCCTCCGGCAGTTCCAGGATCATGTCCGGCTCGAAAGCCAGCCCGGCCTCGCGCAGTCCGTTGACCGCGCCGCCGAAGCGCAGCATGCCGTGGGCGCTCTCGGTGATCTGGCCGGCCCAGGCGATGCGCTTG
>JAKLDR010000087.1 GCA_022703445.1 Planctomycetota bacterium
GCTCGATGCGGTGATCCGGTGCTTCGACCTGGACGGCAACGAGCGCTGGAACTGGGACCACTACAAGCGCTGCGCCCCCGCCGCGGAGGAATTGGAGCGGGTCAAGAAGTTCACCAACATCAACAAGCACCTCAACGCCCCCAACTTCGGCGGGGGCGAAGTGGCGGTTTCAGGCCGGAAGGTGGTGGCCGGCATGGGCTGGGATGTGGTCTGCCTGGAGGACCAGGACAAGGAAGCCCGGCAGGTCTGGGTGCGCCGCCGGCTCAACGAGATCGGAGGCGTGGTCTCGTGCCTGTCTGTCTCCGGGGACAACGTCCACGTCACCGGCCAGGCCCGCGACGGTTTCTGCCTGCTGGGGCGCCTGTCGCTGGCCACCGGGGCGCTCGTCGACGACTTCTACGGGAGCTGCTCCTTCCCCTGGGCGGCCTTCCCGGTGCGCGGGAACTTGAGCCTCTGCCGCGGCGAGGGGGGGCGCCTCGCCGTCTGGACCGCCGGGGAGAAACAGAAGAGCCGCACGGTCTGGAAGGATCCCCGTGGCGCCGCCCCGCTGGTCGCCTCGCCGGTCCTGGCCGGCGGGCATATCGTGGCCGGCACGCTCAACGGCGAACTCCTGATCGCGCCCCTGGCGGCCGAATCCAGGGGCCCGCCCTTCACGTTCAAGACGCCCGGCGGCAAGGGCATCGGCGCGGCGCCGGCCGTCTCGGGCGGATGCGTTCACTTCGGCTGCGATGACGGGTATCTCTACGTGCTCGGGCCGGGCGCGGGCCTTCTCCCGAAGAAGGACGAGGCGCCGGCGGTCTCGGCACGGAGGAGCACGGTGCAGCCGGCGACCGGGAAGACCTACGGCTGGCCCAGCAACTACGGCAACGCGGCCAACACGTGTTTCGTGGACGACCCCGGCCTCGCGCCGCCGTTCAGGGTCCGCTGGGCGGTTCGCGCCTACGGGCACTTCAAGTCCCCGGCGGTGACCACGGAGGACGGGGATATCATCACCGTCTCCTACCAGCGCACCGTGACCTGCCTGGAGCAGGCCACCGGGCGCACGCGCTGGCGGGTGCGCCTGCCGCCGGATTCGCCGGAGTTCCCCTGTGCGGACGGGCTGCTCGTCGCCGACGGGCGGCTCTACGTGCCCTGTCCGGCCGGCAAGGCCGAACAGGGCGGGATGCTGTGCCTGGACGTGAAGGACGGCCGCGTCCTGTGGGCCGCCACCATGGGTTCCCGGGCCGACTTCTCGTACATGTCGCCCGTGCTGGCTGGCGGGAAGGTGGCCTTCGCTTCGACGCAGAAGGGGGCGTCGCCGGCCGCGGCCGTCCAGGCCTGGGACGCGATCACCGGCGCGCCGGCCTGGAAGGTGGATCTCGGGGTCACGACCGGCGCCGGGCAGAAGACCGGCGGCTGCGCCGCCGACAGCACGTTCTATTACACCACCGGAGGGCTGTGGGACAGCAGGCTGACCGGCGATCAGAAACTCGGGGAGACGGTGGCCATCGAGGCCTCCAGCGGCAAGGTGCTGTGGAAGACCAACGAGTACTGGGGCAACGGCTATCCCGTGCTGGCCGGCGGCGGCCGGCTGCTCCTCTACCAACCGGGCAAGCCGCCCCGCCTGTGCTGCCTGTCGACCAAGGACGGCAGCCTGCTTTGGACAAGCGGAGCCGGCGAGCGCTACATGAGCGTCGGGGCGGACTTCATCGCCTACCGCTACTACGGCGGCTTCGGAGGCAAGCTCCGGCTGGAGGACGGCAAGCCCTATCCCGGCATGGAGAAGGGCGGGCAGCTGGGGGGCACCGACCACGCCTGCACACCGGTGACGCTGACTCCGAAGTGGTCGCTGGCGCCCACCGCCGACGGCCTCAACGTGCGGGATGTCCAAACGGGGGCGCTGGTCTGGCACTCCCCGGGCTTTGCCCCCAAGACCTGCTGCGCCGTGTCGCTCGCCAACGGCCGGGCGTTCATGCCCACCGCGGCGAGCGGGATGCTGTTCTGCTGGGAGCCGGAGAAGTGAGGAACCTGCGATGAGAGCCGCCCCGTTCATTCTTGTCGGTGCCATGTTTCTGGCCGCGCCGACGCTCGGCGCCGGGGAGGCCCCGCCGCTCCCGGAGGCCCTGCGCTCCGCCCCGGCCAACACCTGGGTCGAGGTGGTCAAGGGCGACAAGAGCGGGCAGCGCTTCGCGCCGGTCTTCTTCTACGAACCGGCCTCGAAGAAGATCATCCGCGCCGCAGGCAGCGGCCCGGGGGTCCCGTTCTGGGACGGCGATGCCAACACCTATGACCGCTACGACACCGAGGAACTGGACCTGGCCGCCGGCCGGTGGGTCAATGCCTATCCGCCGGGGATGGAGAAGGGACGGCCGGAGTCGGGGGAAGTCTCGGGCTACAAGCTGGCCATGGCCAAGGACGCGCATGCTCGGCAGGCCCGTGCCTGGGACCCCGGGCTCGTGCTGGGGCTGGACGGCGACCGGCTGCGCATCAAGAACTGGCCGGTCTTCCACCAGTGGGCCTACGTTCCGGAGAAGAAGAAACTCTACGCGACGTTCGGTTTCGGGTCAATGGTCACCTACGAGCCGGAGCGCCGCGCCTGGGCCGAACTCAAGGTCGACGCCGGGCAGTACAAGGGTGGCGCGCGCTGGTGTGCGCTGGCCCACGATCCCGTCAACGGCGAACTGGTGCAGGTCGGCGGGCACGGCGGCGAGAACGGAACGTGGCTCTTCGATCTTGACAAGAGCGAGTGGCGCCGGCTGAACTGCGGCTCGGCGGCGATGAAGGAGCTCGGCAGCAGGGGTGCCGGCCTGCGCTGGCGGGCGATCTGTCTGCTCGGCGCGGCGGCGAACCGGTTCAGCGTGGCCGAGACCGACGAGGAGGCCAAGGCGGACCTCGCCGCCGAGGCGCGGGGCCTGGGCGACGCGATGAAGAAGCTCGGCGCAGATGTCGCCGCCGCCAGGGTCGACGAGAACGAGAAGGCCGGAATCGGCCGGGCGGGGGAACTGCTCGCGGACCTGGCCGCGCGATACGGCAACCTGGCCGCCAGGCTGGGCGGCAAGCTCGACGCCGCGGTCCTGGGCGAGCTCCGGGCGCTCAAGTTCACCGCGGACCGGGCCTGTGACGCCCTGGCCGTCGAGCCGCCGCCCCGGGGACTCTCTCCTGCCGTCTACGACCCGGAGCGCCGGAAGATCGTGGTCTTCGGCGGCGACCAGTTGGACCGGACCTTCTCCGACACCTGGCTGTACGACTGCCCGACCCGTCGCTGGGAGCAACGCTTCCCGCTCCGGGCGCCGTGCCCGCGGGCCGGGCACCTCATGGTCTGGTTGCCGGAGGCCCGGCGGGTCTTCCTGGCCGGCGGCTACAGCCGGGTGCCGTTCGCCCAGGACATGTGGTCGTACGACGTGGCCGCCAACGCCTGGAGCTTCCACGGCGCGGTGCCGCTGAAGGACGGGCCGAACTACAGCAAGCTCTCGCCGGGCGTGCCCAACGCCAGCAGGGCCGGCTATCCCATCACGGGGGCCGCGATGCCGGGGGACATCGTGGTTGGCGCGGGCCCGCTCGACAGCGGACTGATGGCCTGCCGGGCCGATGTTTCCAGGGCCGATCCCGGCGGGGCCGAGACGAACGGGGTGGTCGCCGGAAGCTACACGCTGCACCCCACGGACCCAGGCAAGTGGGAGAACCTGGCCAAGCCGGACCCGGAGGCCAATCTCAAGTTCCTCAAGGAGATGCCGGTCAACCAGTGGCACGCGCTCAAGTTCCCGGCCTATGCCCCGGGCGCGGGGAACCGCTGGGGCACGGTAGCCTACGACCACGACCGGCAGCAGTTGCTGTTGTGGAGCGGCGGGCATGCCTCGAGCTGGGAGGACGACGTGGACCACTTCAGCGTCCGGGGTGGCGTCTGGACGGTGAGCTACCCGCCGGACGCGTGCATCAACCCGCACGGCACGCTCTCGCCCTGGGCGGGATACGGCGGGGTCCGGACCTTCTCCAACCGCGTCGTGCCGGGCCATGCCTACCGCTACGTGGCCTACGACCCGTCCGGATACTACCTCGCCGGCGCAAATGGCTTCCGGTACGATGTCCGGGCCAGGGAGTGGGCGCCGCCCGGCGGGCCGGCGCCCGGCAAGACGGTCAAGGTGACCACCCCGCACGGCGTGGTGGGCATCGTCGAGGGGACCGGCGGCGCCGTGCGCTACAACAGCAAGTCCGGGGAGTGGGACGCGCTCCCCTGGGAGGGGCCGAAGCCCCGTAAGTTCTACTGCGACAGCTACACCGTCGCCTACGACGCCAAGCGCGACTGCCTGTGGTCCTTCGACGACCAGGTGATCCGCTACGACTTCAAGACCGGCAAGTCCGAGCTGATGAAGCCCGGCTCCCGGCCTCGTTTCGGAGACTGGTACCTGTGCCGCGAGTCGGTCTGCCTGCCGGAGGCCGACCTGGTGCTCTCGCCGCTGACCGTCAAGGCCAAGGGCGGCTGGACAACGGGATGGGTGGCCTGGGACCTGACGGCGCAGAAGTACCTGGCGGTGGACCTGCCGCGCGACGAGGTCGGGCGCAAGCTCCCCACCGGCCGCATGGACACCACCCATGCCGACGGGTTCGACATGCCCCACTGCGGGCTGGTCTACGACGCGAAGCTGGACATCGTGCTGTGCAACGACATCCGCCGGCAGCAGGTCTGGGTTCTGCGCTTCGACCGTAAGACGGTTAAGATCGCGGACGCCGAGTAGGAGGACGGCCCCATGGACTTCAAGGACTGTCGCAGCATGAAGGTCGTGCTCGTCTCCCACTGCCACCTCAACCAGAACGCGCGACTCTGGAAGTGCGCCGAGTGCCCGGCCTCGTGCCGGTTGCTGGTCGAGGGCCTCCTGCAGCAGGAGATCGGCATAATCCAGATGCCCTGCCCGGAACTGATGGTGCTGGGCCTGGACCGCGGGCACATCGCCATCCGCAGCGGCCTGGAGTCCATCCCGGCCCGCGAGGCTCTCAGGCTGCTCGGCAGGGAGCTCGCTTTCCAGATCCGCCAGTACCAGGACTGCGGCGTCAAGGTGCTCGGAGTCCTCGGCAAGAACGGCTCGCCGGCCTGCGGCGTGGAGAGGACCAGCCGAAGCGACGGCCAGGGGCCGATCGATGGCGAGGGCGTTTTCATCCAGGAGTTCAGGGCCGAGTTGCGCCGCGCCGGCTGCGAGCTGCCGGTGATCGGGACTATGGACGCTGAGCAGGACGCCGCGCTGGCCGTCGTCGACGGCTGGCTGCGCGGAAAGTATTAGCCGCAAAACGAGCCCGGGAGGAATCAAGCTGCGAGGAGGCAACTGATGCGTGTCCTGATAGCGGCACTGATGGTTCTGGCCGGCTCCGGCGCCGCCCGCGCCGACGTCTGGCTCGACGGCGCCTGGGGCGAGGGCATGATCCTGCAGACCGGGGTCAAGGCTCCCCTGCACGGGACCGCCAAGGCCGGTGAGAAGGTGTCCGTGACCTTCCGGGGGAAGACCATCGAGGCCGAGGCCGACAAGTCCGGGAAGTGGCGGATCGAGGTCGAGCCCGGCGAGCCGGGCGGCCCCTTCCCGATGACGCTCAAGGGCGCGAACACCATCGAGCTGAAGAACGTCTCGGTGGTCGAGATGAGCCTCGGCCAGGTGCTCGGCGACGGGATGGTCCTGCAGCGCGGCGGCAAGGCCCCGGTCTTCGGCACGGCCGCGCCCGGGACCAAGGTGTCGGTGGCCTTCCGCGGCAAGAGCTGGGATGCCGTCGCCGGCGCGGACGGTGCCTGGCGGGTCGACGTCGAGCCCGGCGAGGCCGGCGGGCCTTTCCCCATGTCGGTGAGGGGCAAGGCCGCCATCGAGCTCAAGGCCGTCTCCGTCGGCGAGGTCTGGGTCTGCTCCGGGCAGTCCAACATGCGCTGGGGAGTGAGCTACACCAAGGACGCCGGGAGCCTCAAGCTCGACCCGCCCAACGAGCTGCTCCGGCTCCAGAAGTTCCCGGAGGGCAGCTACGCGCCGGACCACCCGCAGCTGCGCTTCGGAGGCTGGACCGCTGCCGACAAGAAGTCGGTGATGGCCTTCTCCGGCACCGGCTACTACTTCGGCGCGGCGCTCCAGGAGAAGCTCAAGGTCCCCGTCGGGCTGATCCACGCGGCCTTCGACGCCTCCGGGATCCGCGAGTGGATGCCGGAGCTGACTCCCGATCAGAAGGACCTCTACATGGGCGGCGGGCCGGCCGCCGGCGGGCACTACGCGCGCCAGGTCCGGGCCATCCAGCCCTACGCCATCCGCGGGGTCATCTGGTACCAGGGCGAGGCCAACGCCTCGAAGGACATCTTCAAGATCGGCTACGCCAGGCCGCTCGCCGCGCTGATCGGCGGCTGGCGCCGCGACTGGGGACAGGGCGACTTCCCGTTCCTGATCGTGCAGCTGGCGCGGATCGGTTTCGGCCCCGAGCAGGTCCACAACGGCAAGCTGCCCTCCGCCGAGCAGAGGGAGATCGTCGGCGACTGGTCCCGGGTGCGCGACGAGCAGCGGCGCGCGCTGGCCATGGTCCCCGGGACCGGCCTGGCCGTGAGCTACGACCTGACCACCGGGATGCTCCACCCGCCGGAGAAGAAGCCCATCGGCGAGCGCCTGGCGGTGCTCGCCCGCGCGCAGGTCTACGGCGAGAAGGTCGAGGGCTCCGGGCCGCTGGTTGAGTCGGCCAAGGTCGAGGGCAACGAGGTGGTCCTGACCTTCAGCCACGCCGAGGGCCTGGCTGCCAGGGACGGCGAGCCGCGCCAGTTCGAGCTTCGCGTCCAGGGGCAGGAGAAGTTCGCCCCCGCCAAGGCCAGGATCGACGGGACCAGGGTGCGGCTCGAGGCCGTGGGCCTGGCTGGCCCGCTCGACGTGCGCTACGCCTGCCGCGAGTGGCCGGACGGGAACCTCTACAACGCCGCCGGGTTGCCGGCGTCGCCGTTCGAGCTGAACGGCGTGAAGTAAACCTGGAGGAAGGTCAATGAAGAGCTTCGTCAGCGCTGCCAGTCTGGCCACGATTCTGGCGGCCTCCGCCGCCCTGCCGGCCCTGGCCGGACAGCCCCCTCCGCCGACTCCCACCGAGCAGACCGGACCGATCGGCGCCGGGACGCCGCCCTGCAAGTGGGGCGCGTGCGTCAAGGACGCGACCAACGGTGAATGGCTCTGGTTCGGCGGTGCCGGCGGCGTCTCCAAGGAAGGCGCGCTCCTGACCTGGACCTTCAAGGACGGGGCTTGGAAGCGCGCCGAGTTCCCCGCGCCGGCCGGCCTCGCCGAGGTCCGGCCGCTCGTCGTCGAGGCCCGTCGGCTCTACGCCGCGGTTGCCAACCGCTACTACCAGTCCGAGACCGAGAAGGGCAGGGCGGCCAAGCTTGACGAGGCCTGCAAGGGCTTGGCCGCGAAGTTGGGCAAGGTCGCGGCCGCCGAGGGGCCGGCCAAGAAGCTTCAGGAGGACGGCGTCGCCGCGCTCAATGCCCTGGGCGCCAAGCTCGGCGGGAAGCTCTCGGCAGCCGAGGTGGCCGCCGCGCGCGATTGCTGGATGCTGGTTGTGCGCCTGGAGTGGGCGCTCTCGCCGGAGCCGGCGCCGCGCGGCTACCCCGGGATGGCCTACGACGCAGAGACGAAGAAGATCGTGCTCTTCGGCGGCGAGGGCATCGGCGGCGCCTACAACGACACCTGGGTCTACGACTGTGCCTCCCGGAAGTGGAGCGAGGTCCGGCCGCCGCTGTCCCCGTCGCCGCGCTGCGGGCACGGGATGGCCGCGGCGAAGGGCAAGGCCTACATGGTCGGCGGCTTCGAGCCGCGCGGGACCATGAGCTACTGTGGCTCGCTCTGGACCCGCCTCCCCGTCGACGTCTGGGAGTTCGACATCAAGACCTCGAAGTGGACGCTGCTCAAAGCCGGCGACGGCAAGCCAGCCGAGACCGGCATGCAGCCGGCCGTGGAGCTTTCCCTCGCCGACGAAGGCAAGAAACTCTCCTGGAAGGCCGACGTACTGTCCTACGGCAAGAAGACCGGCGAGGTGACCGGGAGCTTCGACCTGCCCGGCTCCGACGCAGGCACCGACAAGGCCGGCGTGCCCTCGGGCACCATCAAGGTCCGCGGCCTGGGCTTCGACCCGGCCTGGTACGAGAAGGTCCCGCCGGCCGACGCCGAGGCCTTCCAGGCGAGCCTGAAGGCCCTGCCGGTCAACAAGTGGGTGAACCTCAAGCCCCCGGTCCAGCACGTCAACCGCGACTGGGGCACGACCGTGCTCGACCTCGACCGCGACCAGCTCCTGCACTGGGCCGGCGGGCACAGCTCGCACTGCGGCACGGACGTGGCGCATTTCTCATTGGCGACCGGGCGCTGGCACATCCTCTATACGCCCGAGCTGCCCTTCGAGTACTGCTACTCGAACGACGGTGCGCACGTCCCGACGCTCTCCGGCGCGCCCTGGAGCCCGCACAGCTACCTTTCCTACGGCTGGGACCAGGTCACCGGCAGGATGATCTGGCACGGGACCCACGGCGCCTACCGGATGACCAACCCGGGCGGGGTCTTCGTCTACGACCCGGAAACCTACGAGTGGGAGGTGCCGCCCCCGCAGTTCGAGATCAAGGGCGGGTGGTTCACCCCCGAGCGGCACATGACCTGCGTGGCCCGCACGCCGCAGGGCCTGGCGGTCTGGGCCGACAAGTACGGCGGCACCGGCAACCGGACGGGCCTGTGGATGGCGGACGTCGCCAAGCACTGCTACGAGCCAGTGGCCGGGACCGACAACAAGGATTCCAAGACCTACCCGCCGCCGGCCTTCGGCGACGGGCACGGTATGACCTACGATTCCAAGCGCGACCGGACGCTGGCGTTCCACTTCCACCTCAAGGACAAGCACAAGATCTGGGCGACCGACCTGAAGGCCAAGACCGTGACCGTGCTCGAGCCCAAGGGCTCTGAAAACTTCCCGGCCGACGCCAACTTCGGCCGCGAGGCCACCTACCTGCCGGACGACGATCTGGTCATCGTGCCCACCGGCTGCAAGCCTGCGCAGAAGATCCTGATCTACGACTGCGCGGCCAACGAGTGGCTGGAGATGCCCGACGCGGCCGCGCCGGGAAAGGAGAACCGGCGCGACCCCGGCTACGGGGTGTCCACCGGCGTGGACTGGGATCCCAAGCGGAAGCTGCTCTGGCTCGTCCAGACCGACGGCGCGGTCTACGCCATGCGCTTCGAGCGCAAGTCGGCGGACCTCAAGCCGCTCGGCGGACAGCGGTAGGCGAGCTCCGCGCCGCTGACCAGACTCGAGCGGGGAACGCTCCCGGCTGGCGCGGTGATGGGGGTGCTTGGAAGGGCAATGCGCCCATTTGCGCCAAAAGCACTTGCGCGAAATCGCAAGCCGCGTAAACTCTCGGGTTAGGGGTCTGGCTCAGAGAGGGGAGGGACTGCATTGGCTACCATAACCAAGAAAGACATGGTTCTGCGTCTTGCAAACAAGACCGGTGTGGACAAGGCCGTCTGCCGCAACGTGCTGCAGACTTTCCTCGATGAGATCGCCGAGATCCTCAAGAGCGGAGATCGCGTGGAGTTCCGGCACTTCGGCGTCTTCGCGCCGGTGCCGAGGAAGGGCCGGGTCGGGCGCAACCCCAAGACCGGGACCGAAGTGGTCGTGCCTCCGCGCATGGGCGTGCGCTTCCGCACCGGGCAGACCCTGCGCAGACTGCTGGCCGGCCTGCCCGCCCCCAAGTTCTCGGAAGAGAAGGACGAGGAATAGCGCATGGGGCTCGAACCCATCCGCGTCGAGCTCACCGACTTCCTCAAGGTCGAACTGCTCCGCGACGAGGAGGAGCGGCTGGCCGAGGAGTTGGGGGCGATTGAGAAGCAGGTCCGCGAGCTTCTGATCACCGCGGCGGAGAGAGACTACCTCCGGACCCTGTCGCCCTACTATGCCGACCGCGGCCCTGTCGGCGCGGATGCCGGCAGGATCGGGCAGCTGGAGGGACAGCGGGCGCTGGTGTACCAGGCGCTGGAGACCGTTCGCGCCCAGAAGGCCCAGTTCGAGAATGCCCTGGGCGTTCCGGCTGCCGGGCACGGAGGCCGGGGGGGCGCCCGGCGTGCCGGCGCGGCGCAGACTTCGGGAGGCAAGCGCAGCCGTTTCGACTCCTTCGAGGATTTCAAGCAGAACCAGGACCAGGGCTGATCAACCATGAGTTCGAGCTGTCGCATCGCCGGCTGCCGGCGCAAGGCCCACGCGCACGGCCTCTGTCAGCATCACTACGACCAGCAGCGCAAGAATCAGGCCATGGCCAGGCCCAAGGCCGGCGGCAAGGCGGCGTCCGCACCCGCCGCGGCCCCCGCCAAGGCCAGGCCCGGCAAGGCCTCTCCCGCGAAACCCGCGCCGGCGGCGCCTGCCGCCGCGGCGGGGCCGTCTGCGTCCGGCGCCGACGACAAGAAGTGCTGCGTCCCGGGCTGCACCAACCCTCACCATGCGCGCGGCTACTGCAAGAGCCACTATGGGCAGTTGCGGAGGCGCGGGAGCATCGAGGAGGGCGCTCCGGCCTCCGACGCCCAGCCGGCCGTCCCCTTCAACCGGGAGAAGCGCCTGGCCGAGATCATGAAGCGCCACGAGATCCTCAAGAAGGAAATCGCCAATATCCACAAGGAGTTGGAATCCGAAGCCGATGAGGACTGACGAGCCCCGGCAGTCCGGATCGGCCCGCGCCTGGGCCGACGTGGACCTCGGGGCCATCGAGCACAACGTCCGCAGCATCCTCAAACTGGTCCGTCCCGCGCAGGTTTGCGCGGTGGTCAAGGCCGACGGCTATGGCCACGGCGCCGTCCAGGTGGCCCGCGCGGCGCTTGCCGCGGGAGCCTCCCGGCTGGCGGTGGCCACCCCGCGCGAGGCCCAGGCCCTGCGCGCCGCCGGCATCGTCGCGCCGGTCCAGGTGCTGGGCGTGATCCTCTCCGGCCAGGAGGACTTCTTCCTGTCGCTGGACGCGGCGGCCACCGTCTCGACGCTCGACGAAGCCCGCAGGCTGGCCGCGGCCACGCGCCGGGCCGACCGCCGTACCCCGGTGCACCTGAAGCTCGACAGCGGCATGCACCGTCTGGGCGCGCCCCGCGACGAAGCCGAACGGATCGCCGAGTTCGTGGCCACCGCCCCGGAGCTGCAGTTCGAGGGGGCCATGACCCACCTGGCCGCGGCCGGCTCCAGCGCCGACTACACCGCGGCGCAGCTCGGAGCCTTCCGGGACTTCGCGGGGTGGCTGGAGGCCCATCGGCTTCGGCCGGCGCTGCTCCACGCGGCCAACTCCGCGGCACTGGCCCTGCACTCCGACTCGCGCTTCGACATGGTCCGCCCCGGGCTGGCCATCTACGGCATTGCCGACCCGCCGGAGCTTGGCGCGCAGCTCAAGCTCCGCCCGGCGATGCGCCTGTGTGCCAGGGTGGTGCACGTCAAGCAGCTCGCCGTCGGCGAGCCGGTCGGCTACAACTGCACCTGGCGGGCCCAGCGGCCCACGACCGTGGCCACGGCCAGCATCGGCTACGCCGACGGCCTGCGCACGTCGCTCTCCAACCGTGGGCAGGCACTGCTCCGCGGCCGGCGGGTAAACGTGGTCGGACGGGTCTCGATGGACTTCACCGCCCTCGACGTCACCGGCCTGGACGACGTCCGGCCGGGCGAGGAGGTCGTCTTCTTCGGCCGCCAGGGCGAGGCCGAGATCCCGGTCACCGAGGCCGCCGCCTGGATGGGGGCGATCCCCTACGAGATCATCTGCGGGGTGAGCTTCAGGGTCTGGCGGGTGCCGAAGTGAGAGAGAGGCACTGAGGGACTGAGGCACTGAGTTTGAGTGGCTGTTGTTCTCAGTGCCTTAGTCCCTCAGTCCCTCTGCACTTTCACAATCACTTTCCGCTCCCGCGGGCCGTCGTACTCGCAGAAATAGATGCCCTGCCAAGTGCCGAGCAGCATCTGAGCGCGCTCCACGGGGATCGACGCGGTGAAGCCGGTGAGCGTGGCCTTGACGTGCGCCGCCGAGTTGCCCTCGGAGTGCGCGTAGCCGTCGTCCCAGGGGACGAGCTTGTCCATGGCCTTCCTGAAGTCATGCTGGACGTCGGGGTCGGCGTTCTCGTTGATGGTCACGCCGGCGGTGGTGTGCGGGACGTAGACGAAGCACATGCCGCTCTCGACGCCGCTCTTCTTGAGCACCGCGGCGACCAGCCGGGTGATGTCGACCATGTCGGTCCGGGCGGACGTCCTCACATTCAGCGTCTCACTCGTCATCGGTGGGCTCCTTTTCAACGCGGAGGTCGCAGAGGTGCGCGGAGGCCGCAGAGGACAACGGCAGTGTTCTTGTTGTCTTGGCCATGAAGCACCCTGAAGGTCTTCCTCTGCGTCCCTCTGCGAACCTTTGCGTCTTCTGCGTTGAGTCTATCCGCGGCTTGATGAAGGCGGCATTCGGCATTCGGCTTTCGGCCATTCGACAAGCTCATGGCCCTGAGCCTGGTCGAAGGGCTTTCGGAACGGCCGTTGTTGTGCCGATAGCCGAAAGCCCAAAGCCCAAAGCCGAGTCTCGCCAACGGGCAGCCTTCGCAGCGGGGTGCCCGCTTGGCGCAGCGCTCCTTGGCCAGCCGGACGAAGAGCGCGTGGAACTCATTATAGAGCGGCGTCGAGCGCGGCAAGCTCCGCTCGAAGATCGCGCGGAGTTCCTCGTAGGGTGCGCCGGCGGCGCTCGGCAGGCCGTGGCGCGCAAGCACCCGCCGGGTGTAGGCGTCGATCACGAAGACCGGCCGGTCGCCGGCGTAGAGCAGGATGGAGTCGGCCGTCTCCGGCCCTACGCCGTGGACCCCGAGCAGCGACGCGCGGACTTCGCCTAGCGGGCCGGCGAGGGCCCGCTTCACCGAGCCGGCCTTCCCTCCGCGCTCCTCCAGCCACGCCAGGAAGGCCCGGAGCTTCTTCGCCTTCTGGTTGTAGTAGCCGGACGGCCGGATGAGCGCGGCGAGCTTCCGCTCGGGCAGTCGCCTCATCCCTCGGAAGGAGAGGGCGCCGGCCCGGCGCAGGTTGGCGATGGCCTTCTCGACGTTGGTCCAGGCGGTGTTCTGGGCGAGGATGGCGCCGACGGCAACTTCGAAGGGCGTTTCGCCCGGCCACCAGCCCTGCCGCCCGTAGGACTTCAGGAGCTGACGGTACCAGAGATGCAAATGCAGAATGGTGAATGTAGAATGGTGAAACCCGGCAGGACGACGACGAGGGCTTCCTTCATTCACCATTCACTATTCTGCTTTCGGTTGAGCATCCAGCCAAGACTTGAGAAGTATCGCCGCCGAGAGCGAGTCGATGACCTGCTTGCGCTCGCGGTGGGACAGGCCACGTTCCAGCAGCCGCTTCTCGGCCTCGTCGGTGGTCAGGCTCTCGTCCCAGAGGACGATCTCCGGGGCGGGGTGGGGGAGGGCGGCGCGGAGTCGCTCGGCGAAGTCTCGGGACTTCTTCGCCGCCGGGCCCTCGGTGCCGTCCATGTTTATGGGCAGGCCGATGACGATGGCCTGGACCTGGCGGTCGGCGACCACTGCGGCGATGGTTACGAGAGCCTCCGCCTCCGGCTCCGCCGGGATGAAGGGCAGTGGTTTGACGCTGATCCCCAGCGGGTCGCAGGCGGCTACGCCGATGCGCTTGGTGCCGGGGTCGAGGGCTAGGGCATTAAGCATGGTTCAGGGCCCTAACGGAGCACGGCAGTGCCCGACGTAGTGGCCGGACTCATCGAACTCGATGTGCCAACCGCGGTAGCGATGCCATTCTGCCCCTGGATGATCGGTCCAGCCTAGGGTGTCTGTCTTCATTTCGAACTCGGCTGGGTACAGCGCTTTGCGGACGTCTGCCGTGGACATGGCTCTTGATAGATGCACCTTCAGCACCAGCTCAACCCCTTTGCTTTGATCGCTCGGATCAGAACTCTTCATGAGGTGTTTGCAGTACGCCAGATGGAATGCCTTCCAGTTCGCCGTACCCCAGGCGCCGAGCAGCAGGACCGCCGCCAGGGCGGTGCTCCAGAGGATCATCTTCCGCGACCAACCGGGATGCTGGGCGGCCGGGGCTTGATCCATTGGAGGGATCAGGCGATCAGGTGAAGAGGAGACCGCAGGCGCGCAGCCGTTTGTGCCGGCTGCGTTCTCCTCTCTCTGCTGCTCCTCCGGCCTCACCTGATCACCTGTCTCCTGCTCACCTGCTCTCTAGCAGGCCGCTGTGCGGCCTGCTAGTGGCAAGTGCTGATCCCCACGAACCTGCCGTCCTCCATCTGCACCAGCGCCCAGAACATGAAACGCGGGCGCGCCGGGTCGGCGAAGCCGATGACGTAGCGGTCCATTGTGCCGTAGGATTGCTCGGGCGAGTGGGTCATGACCAGCCCGGCCGAGGCCAGGACGCGCTCGACCTCCTGGCGGCCCGCGCCCTTGTCGATGTGGACGTGACCCAGGCGGTCCAGACCCCGGGTCTGGGTCCACTCCTCGTTGCTGTCGATGAGGTGTCGGCACCAGGCCAAGTGGACCGGCTTCCAGGCGACGGCGGCGACGGTCGCGAGCGCCAGCGCTCCCAGCAGCAAGCCCCCGAGGAGTCGCGTTCGCGAAGGTGCGGGGGAGGGTGGGGGGGCGAGCAGTGGAGCAGGCGAACAGGAGACCGCAGGTGAGCGGGTGCCCGCCCCGGTTGCCTTCTCCTCTGTTTGCGGTTCCTTCTCAGTCACCTGATCCCCTGTCCCCATGCTCGCCTGCTCCGGCCGGCCGCCCGGCGGCCGGCTCACGGCACCGTCCACCAGCGCACGAGCTTGTCGTCCTGGTCGAAGACCAGGGCAATGCCGTCTCCCAATGAGACGGGGTGTGCCAAGTAGAAGCCGGTGCCGTCCTTGCTCTTCTTCATATCCGAGGACGAGCCATCCATAGGCCCGTCGAAGCGCACCGGCGAGAAGATGGTTTCCACCTCCCGCCGGGTGAGACCGGTGCGCAGGTGCGTAGCGGCGGCCTTCGCGATGCCGTCGAGCTGACGTTCCTCGCTCTTGCTGGCCATCATCCGCTGGCAGTAGGCCAGGTGGAAGGTCCGCCAGCTGGTGGCTGCCAGGACCGCCCCGAAGGCGACGGCGGCGAGCACCACGCTCCAAATGATCGTCGCGCGCCAGGAACCCTGCCGGCCGGCCTGTTGCTCGTCGCCCACCGCTTTCCGATCCCCGCTGCTACAGCAGCTCCGTCTTCCCGCGCCTGCGGACCTCGTCGACCATCTTCTTCACGTCCTGGTCGCGGTTCTTCGGGCAGATCAGGACCACGTCATCGGTGTCCACGACCAGCATGTTGGTCAGGTCGAGCGCCGCGACCAGACGCTTGCCGCTCGAGTGGATGATGCAGCCGGTAGAGCCCATGGAGATGGCGTCGCCCAGCACCACGTTGCCGGACTGGTCCCGGTCCATGTGGCGTTCCAGGGCCAGCCAGGAGCCCACGTCGTCCCACTCGTAGCCGGCCTCGAGCACGGCCACCCCGGAGGCCTTCTCGAGCACCGCGTAGTCGATGGATATCTTCCTGAGCCGGGCGTACTCCTCGGCCAGGACCTTCCTCTCGGCCGGCGTGCCCAGGGCCGCGCCGATCTTCTCGAAGGCCTGGCCGTGGCCCGGCAGGCAGGCGGAGATCTCGCGCAGGATCCGGGCGGCCCGCCAGACGAAGATGCCGCTGTTCCAGTGGTACTCCTTGCTCTCGAGGTAGTCGCGGGCGGTGCGCTCGTCGGGCTTCTCGGTGAAGCCGCGCACCTGCCGCACGGCCATGCCGCCGGAGGCCGTCTCGATCCGGTCCCCGAAGCGGATGTAGCCGAAGCCGGTGGACGGGAAGGACGGCCGGATGCCGAAGAGGATCAGGTAGTCGGTGCGCGCGGCCACGTCTGCGGCCGCGGCGACGGTGGCCTGGAAAAGCTCACGGGGCTTGATCAGGTGGTCGGCGGGGACCACCGCCATCATGGCCTCGGGGTCGCGCTTGAGGAGCACCGTGGCGCCCAGGGCGATGGCCGCCGAGGTGTCGCGGCCCTCCGGTTCGGCGATGACGTTGCCGGGCCGGATGCCGGTGAGAATCCGCCGGGTCGGCTCGTCCTGTCCTGGGCCGGTGATCACGAAGATGTTCTCGGGCGGGACCATGCCCTCGAAGCGTTCCACCGTCGAGCGGATCAACGGGGTCTCCCCGACGATGGCCTGGAGCTGCTTGGGGCTCTTCTGCCGGGAGAGCGGCCAGAAGCGCGTGCCGCTGCCGCCGGCCATGATCACCACGTAGAGGTGCTCGGACATGAAGTCGGTCCCTCCGGTTGGCGCGATTCTAAGCCGCCGCGGCGGCTTTATCAACGAGCGTTAAGAGGGACGAGGATGGGCTTGGAGAAGGCGGGAGAGGGGGCGGGCGCTACTGGCTGTTCGATGCGTCGGGAACGGCCAGCGCCTTGACGGCCTCGTCGACCGACCTGAAGCAGGTGACCAGGGTGCCGATGCCCAGGCGGTCCAGGACCACGGTCAGGGCGTTCTGCGGCCCGGCCAGGACCAGCCGGCCGCTGGCCGCCTCGATGGCCCGGATGGCCTCGAGCAGCGAACCGACCACGGCGCTGGGCAGGTTGTCCAGTCGGCTGACCTCGAGGACGATCCGGGGCGGCGCGGCCGGCCCGGCTCCCGCGCCGATCGCCTGGAACTCGGCGATGAGCCTGGGCACCTCGGCGCCGCTGACCCGCCCGGATATGGCCACAACTTCCACGCCCTTCAGATCCTTACGCCTGGAGATCTCCATTCGCCGGTACTCCTACAGCACTTTCACGCCGAGGATGGTGACATCGTCCTCGGCCGGGCACGTGCCCCGGAACTCGTTCACGGCCAGTTCCAGCATGTGCACCAGGTACTTGGCCTCGTGGGTCCCGTACTTGCGGATAGCCGCGGTCAGGCGCTCGGCGCCGAACTCCTCTTTCTTCTTGTCGGTGGCTTCGAGCACGCCGTCGGTGACCTGGACCAGCATGTCTCCGGCGACCAGCTTGATCTCCATCTCCTCGAGCGTCCGGTTGAAGACCGGCCCCTTGTCGACGCCCAGGACGATGCCCTTGGGCTCGATGACCGTGAGGTCCGGCTGGCGCGTCGGGTTGAAGAGGAAGAGCGGCGTGTGGCCGGCCCGGGAGAAGCGCAGGGTCCGGCTGGCGGTGTTGAGCACGCCGTAGGAGACGCTGGCGAAGGTGCTCTGGGCCAGATCCTCGAAGACGTCGGCGTTGGTCACGCGCAGGTTCTCGGCCGGGCTGGACTGGCCCCGGCCGTGGATCTTGAGGCACTTCTTGACCATGCTCATGACGATGCCGGCCTCGACGCCGTGGCCGGAGACGTCGCCGAGCACCAGGCCGGTCTCCTCCGGGCTGACCTTGAGGAAGTCGTAGAAGTCCCCGGAGACCGTGGCCATGGGCTTGAAGAGCACCTCGAACTCGTAGCCGGCGATCTTGGGCAGGTCCGGGAGCATCTCGCGCTGCTGCCGCCCGGCGTCCTCGATGGAGCGCATCAGCTCCTTCTGGCGTTCGTCAACGTTCTTGTTCTGGCTGAGCAGCTCGCGCACCTGGTCCAGCTCGGCGCGGATGGCGTGGAAGGTGGCGGTGTCCTGCGGCGGGCTGAGGGTGACGATGCCCGCCTCCTTGCGGTCGCCGCCGGTCATGGCCCGGAGCTCCTCCACGGTGGCCTGGGGCGCGGCGCCGTCCTTGTACGCCGGGCAGGACTCGATCAGGTGCTTGGCGATCTGCCGCGGAGCGACCGAGCGCACCAGGAACTCGCTGGACAGGTCCACGTCGCTGATGATGTGCCGGCAGTGCGGGCAGGCCCAGCGCTTCTTGTCGTCCTTGAACTGCCAGAGCGGCTCGGAGGCGGTCAGCTTCTCGATCTCGGGGATCAGGCGCTTCTGGCGCTCGGCCTTGTCGATGAGCGAAAGCAGGGACTGCACGGTCTGCGGCGTGCCCCGGCCGCCCTCATAGGCGTAGCAGCGATCCAGGTGCGTGGCGATGCCGTCGACGATCTCCCGGTTGACCTTGTTGGACGGGAAGGTGACCTCGGTCGGCTTGGCGCAGTACGGGCAGTACCACTGCCCGGCCGGGTCGCGCACCCGCCAGAGCGGGCTGGTCTTCATGAACTGGGTGATTTCGGCCTTGCGGATGGACTGGTCCAGATCGATCGGGCGGTTGGGCGTGCCGGCGAATTCCTTCCACTCGGGGCAGGCCTTGAGGTGGGCGTAGACCAACTCCATCAGGTCGGGCTTGCCCTTGGCGTCCTCGATGGCGGCCTTGGCGCAATAGGGACAGACCCACGAACGGCCCAGGTAGTACCTCTTCCAGGCCGGGTTCGCAGCCAGTTCCTGGCCGACGCGCTCGCGGACGCGCTTCTCTTTCAGCTTGTCGAAGAAGGCCATCGCCGGGGGATTATGCCGCCGGATGCCGCGGACGTCAAGGCGGAAAACCCGTTCCGATTTTGGGATGAACCTTCGGACTGGGCCTGCGTTGTGAGGCCGGGCCGCTGGCGGCCTGTGGAGGACCCGACATGTCCAGAACCATGTGCTCAGCCTTGACGCTTTCCCTGCTTGCGGCGGCCGCCGCCTCGGCCGGTGGCGGCGAGGGGGCGCCGGAGCGGATCAAGCCGGACAGCCGCATAGACCGGGTGGTGCTCTACAGCAGCGGGGCCTCGGTCCGGCGCGAAGCGCGGGCCAGGCTGGGTGGCGGGCGGACCACGCTGGTCGTCTCCGGGCTGCCGCCGGCCCTGATCGGCGGCTCGCTCAAGGCCCGCCTGGAGGGTCCGGCCGGCGCCCGGATCCTGTCCGTGAACTATGCTCTGGAGCCCCGGGTCAGGCCGCAGAAGGACGAGGAGGCCCGGCTGCTGGCGGCCCTGAACGGCCATGACGCCGCGCTGAAGGCGCTCAACGACGAACGCGCCGTCCTGACCGCCCAGGCCGAGCTGCTGAGGAGTCTGGCGCTGCCCATCCCTCCCAAGGCCCAGGACGGCGGCGAGAAGCCGGCCGGCCAGCCGTCCCATCTGGCTGTTGAGTCGTGGGGCAAGGTGCTGGACTTCTCCCAGGGGAACCTCTCCAGGACGCTCGCCAGGCTGCGCGAGCTCAACGAGTCGGCGCGCAGAATAGGCCTGGAGATCGGCGCCCGGCAGGGAGAGTTGGACAAGCTCCGGGCGCAGAGCGTCCCGGCGGTGGCCTCTGCGGTCCTGGCCGTCGACAGCCCGGGAGCTGGCGAAGCGCGGGTGTTCCTGACCTACGACGTGGCCAACGCCTCCTGGTATCCGGCCTACAGCTTCAAGGTGGACCCCGTGTCCGGAACGGCCGAGATGGTCCGTTTCGCGGCCTGCGCCCAGAACACCGGCGAGGACTGGAACGGCGCGGAGCTGGTCTTCTCGACCGGCGAGCCCCAGCGGGTGGCGGCCCTGCCCGAGGTCAGGACCTGGCAGATCGTCGAGGGCGTCGCCGGCGGGACGCTGGAGCCCGGCGCCGCCGGCTCGGAGGAGCCCGGCGAGGAGGTCATCGCCCGCCCCGGCAACCTCCCCGCGCTCCAGCCCCTGCTGGCCGACAATCCCTTCGCCGCCCTGGGCTTTGCCGGCGCCGGGCGCCTTCGCGACGCCTACGGCTACCAGGGGCTGGGTTCCCTGGGGTCCGCGGCCTATGAACTCAAGGACGCCATGTCCGACATTCCCTTTGGACAAGCCGCCGTCAGGACCGTTCTCGGCGTCGGCGGCGGGGGCATGGCCGGAGTCTTCGGCTACCGCGACGGCGGCGGCCGCAGGGCGGCCGTGGGGCGTTTCGGCGGGTCGCAGGCCAGCGAGTCGTCGGTGGAGGGCGGCCTGACCTGGCTGGCCAAGCGCCAGCAGGCCAACGGGTCCTGGTCGAGCCAGGGGGCCGGAGGAACGGTGCGCATGGACGAGGCGGACACCGCCCTGGCGGTGCTCGCCTTCCTCGGGGCCGGCTACACGGCGAAGGCCGGCCGGTTCAGCACCAACGTCAGCTCCGGACTGGCCTACCTCGTCTCCAAACAGGCGGCCGACGGCTCGATCGGCGCCGACCTGTGGAGCCGCGCGCTGGCGGCCACGGCGCTCTCCGAGGCCTACGCCATGGAGAGGAGCGAGGTCTTCGGCCGCGCCGCGCAGCGGGCGGTCGGCGCGCTGGCCCGCGAGGTGGGGGCCAACCCCTGGCCGCTCCAGTCCGGTTTCTCCGGCCGGAACTGGCCGGACGCCCCCAGCAACCTGGCCCTGGCGGCCCTGGCCCTCAAGAGCGCCAAGATCTCCGGCCTGGCCGTGGACGGCGGTGCCATCCTGCAGGTGATGTCCATGCTGGAGGACCTGGAGAAGTCCCCGCCCAGTCCGCTCAACGCCGCCGCCGCCATAGTCGTGCGCCAGATGCTCGGCTACGCCCGGATGGACGAGGACAACGCCCGCGACGCGCGCACGCTGCTGGCCAACCTGCCGCGGTGGGAGGCCGGCCAGATGGACTACCGCTACCTGTATCTCGGGACCATGGCCATGTTCCAGCTGGGCGGGGAGCACTGGAGCAAGTGGAACCGCGCGGTGCGCGACATGCTGGTCGAGCACCAGGCGCGCAGCGGAGACGACGACGGCTCCTGGCCGGCGGTCGACGCCTGTTCCGCCGGAGGCGGCCTGCCGCACGCCGGTGCCAGCCGGGTCTACGCCACCGCCATGGCCGACATGTGCCTGCAGGTCTACTACCGCTACCTGCCTATGTACGGTGGCGGCAGTGGCGGCAGTGGCGGCAGTGGCAGTGGCGGAGGTGGGAGCGGCTCCCCGACGGCGGACCCGGTGCGCTACGTCCCGCCGGCCATTTCGGCCGAGGGCCGCGACTACCGGTCCCGCTCCCTGCAGGCCGAGAACCTGCCGTCGGACGGCAGCTTCAAACTGGTGGCCGTCGAGCGCCGCCAGCTCCGTCCCAAGGTCCGCTACCTGGCCGCGCCGGTCAAGTACCGCGGCGCCTTCCTGGAGGCCGAGGTGGCCAACGACTCGGTCGAGCCGCTGCTGGCCGGGGAGGCGCGCATGTTCCTGGGCACGGACTACCTCGGCTCGGTCTTCCTGGGCAACGTGGCGCCCAAGGCCCGGTTTGTCCTGCCGCTGGGCATGGATCCGGAGATCAAGCTTGCGCGCACCTCGCGCTCCGAGCGGGCCGAGGCCGGGTTCCGCAACCGTCTGCGCCGGACGACCTACGAGGTGACAGTCGAGGCCGCCAACCACAAGAAGCAGCCCGTCGAATTGCTGGTCGTGGACCGCATCCCGAGGCCTTCCGACGCCCGCATCCGGGTCGCCGACGTGGCCTTCCGGGGCGGCAAGCCGGACTACGACCCGGAGAGCGAGGTCGGCAAGGTGACCTTCACCGTGAAGCTCAAGCCCGGCGAGGTGGGTTCGGTGGGCCTGTCCTACGTGGTCGAGCACCCGTCGGACATCGAGGCCGTGCAGGGGAGGGGCGAGTGATGAAGGCGCGAGCTGTTTTCATGGGCGCGGCCGGGACCTGGTGCCTGGCGGCCTGCACGGCGCTGGCGGCGGCCGCGGAACCGGCGGGCGTGGAGGGCCGCAGCCGCGTCGCTGCGGTGCTGGTCATGGCCGATCGGGCGGTGGTCACCCGCCTGGTGGAGTGCGACCTGCCGGCCGGGCGCTCGGTGATAGTCGTCGACGGCCTGCTGCCCGGCCTGGACGAGCGAACGCTCAAGTGTCTGCCGGCCGGCGAGACCAAGGGCCTGACGGTGGTGGACCTGGCCAGTGACGTCTACGAGAAGTTGGCCCCGGCGCGGGCCGACCTGGCCGGCCTGGAGACGGAGCGCAACAAGCTGTCCCAGGACATCCGGGTCGTCGAGGACGACATCGTCGCCGTGCAGGAGCGCACCAGGGTGTTGGGCGAGTACCGCACGCTGTCCAGCCAGGCCATGAAGGCCGGCCTGCTTGCCAGCGCCCCGGACGTGGACGAGTGGCGCAAGGCCTCGGAGTTCGTCTCGGCCGAGGCCCTGGCCGCGACTGTCAAGATCCGCGAGATGGAGAAGCGCAAATACGAGCTCACCGAGAGCCAGAAGGAGCTCGATGCGCGCATCGCCGGCATCCGCAACCCGTCGGGCACCAAGGTCCGCCGGGCCCGCATCGCGGTGGATTGCCGCGCG
>JAKLDR010000088.1 GCA_022703445.1 Planctomycetota bacterium
GAGTAGTAGGCGTACTTGCCGTCCGGCGAAAAGGCCAGCTGAGGGGTGAGCCAGTCCGACCACTTGAGCTTGTCCGGCGCCGAGCGCATGGCCACGGCCTTGACCGCGTTCGTGCCGTCGACCTTGAAGAAGGTGAGCTGGGCGGTGCGGTTGTTGACGAAGATCACGCTGCCGTCCACCACCCGGCTGTGGATACTGTCGCCGAAGCTGTAGAAAACCGGGTAGAGCCCGGAGCGCTGCGCGGGCGTGAGCAGCCCGTCGCCGGCGTCGATCAGCCGGAAGCCGGGGACCTTGTCGGCCGGGGTCGAGGGCGCGTAGGGCAGGAGCGTCTTCTGGTACTTGCCGGCCTTGTCGAAGCGCCGCAGCTGCCAAGGGTACTCGGTGTGGAAGCCGGTGTTCGCGGCCATCTTGAGGTAGAGCGTCCCGTCCGGGGCCACGGCGGCGCCGTTGCAGCCGTAGCCGAGCTCGCCGGTGTTGGGATTGGTGCCGATGATCCGGCCGAACTTCACGGACATGCCGGCGCGAACGCGGACTTTGAATGGCCCGCCGGCCGCTGGCTTCCCGGCGTCATCCTTGCCGTCCCAATCTAGCGACTGGGCCAGCCCCGCCGCGAGCGGCGCGGGCGGCGGGTTCTTCCCGCCGAGCACGCCGGCGGCCAGGTGCCGCACGACCTTGCCGTCGGCCGAGAGCACCGCCACCTCCACGTCGGTCGGCGCGGAGACGGTGAAGGCGATCTTCGTCTTGTCGCCGTCCTTCGCGGCCGAAGGTTTGGTGGAGAAGGAGATCTCGCCGGCGATGGCGGTGAGGCACAGTGGCACAAAGCATATCGACAAGCTCAAGGCCCTGAGCAGCGTCGAAAGGGTTCCGCGGCGCGAAGCCAGGTGGAACCAGAGAGCTCTCTTCCCGGGAATCGCATTCATCAGAGTTCCTCCTCCGATCAACTCCGCACCTTCCTGCCCTTGTTCCGCTGCGCCTATTTCAGCTCGCAGCTCTCCTCAACGGTGTAGACAAGCTTCGCCCGCAGCAGCCGGCGGTTGACCGTGTCGCCTATGTAGAGATGCCGGTCGGTTACCCCGACGCCCGTCGGCCAGGCCATGGCGATGTCCGGCTTCGCGAAGGGGCTCTGCAGCTCCTTAGGGTCGTCGCCACGCCGGGGCCGGACCTGGCCGGTCTTGGGGTCGACCACCGGCGACTCCGGGCCGCAGTTCTCCGGGTTGCCGTAGCCACCGATGTTGGTGATGGCGGTACCGGCCGTGTCGATGACCCGGATCTGATACATGGCAAAGTCCGGGAAGAACGTCCGGCCGAACTCGTCCACATCGAACGTCATGTTCTCGCAATTGCAGTTGAGCCAGCCGACGTGTCCGACGCCCGGGTGGAGCCACTCGGCGCCGGTGATCTTCACCGGGTTGAGCTGCGCGCCACCCCAGCAGTAGTCAACCTCGCTGACTTTGAGGCTGGGGTCCAGCTTGGGGGTGCCGTCGTAAGGCTCTGGCCCGATTCTGTCGACGGCGAAGTGGATCATGCCACCTTTGGGGCTGAACTTGACTATGCTCCCGTAGGTTGCCGCCAAGACATTGGCCAGCCCAGGTCTGTTCCTCTTTTCGACATAGGAGCTGATCTCCGGCGGGTACTTCCAGCCCTTGGGGCGAACGATCTCGGCAACGTAGATGTTGCCGGCCGCGTCGAACTTCGGGCCCACGGCGGCATCGCTGAGCTTCCAGATGATCGGGGTGTCCGAGGCTCGTTGGCTGGTTGGAAGATACTCGTACATGGCCTTCCAGTTGCGGCCGCCATCCTTCGACTCCAGCACGAAGTGATGCCCGTCGCTCCAGCGCACGCCGAGGGTGTGCGGGAGTTCGGTCATGGCCACCGGCACGAAGGCGGCATTGGGGCGCTGTTTGTCGTCGCCTCGCTTCTCCCACGCAGCAAGCATTTGGGCGTCGGACGGGCGGCGCCGGTCCGGCCAGGGCTGCGGCTTGCCGGAACGGTCGTACCGCCATATCCATGCCGGCCACTGTATCGCGTACAGATCACCGCTTGGCGTCGGGAAGACGCAGGGACCCGTGCCGCTGCCGCCCAACGATCCTATCGGCAGCGTCTCGCTCTTTCCGGTTGTGTCGTCAAAGCGCTCGGTCAGCAGGCCGTTGCGGACGTAGACCTCCTTGGTGAAACGGTCCACGGTCAGCCCCAGGTAGGATTCGTTGGTCATCCGGCCGGAGGAGGATTGGTCGCCCTTGCACATGACCACCGACTCGAACTTGCCTCCCGCATCCTCGATGCGTATCAGGCCGCCATTGCCGATGCCGTCACCGCGTGTGACCACCCAGATCACGGTAGGATTGGCGCTGGCGTCAACGGCCATGGACGAACTCCAGGGTATCCGCAGTTCCCCGACCGGTTTGGCATCCTTCCACCCGGAGAACTTGAGAAGCCGGTTGCCCGCCTTCCCTGCGCTGGTCACGTAGACGGCTCCGCTGGCCGCCGCGACTCCCAGCTGACCGGGCCTGTCCACCTTGAAGGACGCGACGAACTTGCCGTCCGCCTCGCTCAAGACCACCACCCGATCATTCGCTGAATCGGCCACCAGCAGGTGGCCGGCACCGTCGCTGGCCAGACCGCCTGTGCCTACCGCCAGATGGGTCTCGTCGTTGCCGGGTTGGCTGGGCTCGCCGAAGAAGACCTTCAAGCCGGTGCGATCCGGCACGTTCACGCGGTAGATCGCGCTCAGATGGGGTTTGTGGTCAATCCGGTCCGCCAGGCCGGCCAGGAAGAGTTGCCTGCCGTCCGATGACAGGGCTATCCCGCCGCCGCAGAAAGTGGGGTACTTGGCTGCATCCAGCGTCACGTACGGCCCCCCGGGGAAACCACCGGCGGTGTCCATCCGGAACACGCCGGCGCCCGCCACGTCATGGAGTTGTCCCGCCGCATAGAGGGCCTTCCCGTCCGCGCTGATCGCCAGGCTGCCATTGGCGAACGGGTACGGGTAGAAATCGCAGACCCGGTTGTTGGCCTGGCGGACCGGAACTGCCTGGCCGGCCAGTTCCATGACATCCAGCCCCTTGGCCTCGCGGTTGTCCGCAGTCGCGGCATATGGGAAGAGGGTCCGGCGATAGGTCCCATCGCGGTTGAAAACCACCAGCGCCTTGTGCAGCCAACTGGAAGGGTTCCACGCCTGCAGCACGTACAGAGCGCCGTCAGGACCAACCCCCAGGCTCAGATTGCCGGTGAATGCCATCGGGCGGCTGGACACAACCCGATCGTACTTCGCGCCCAGTCCCAGCCCCACGCGAACCTTGAACGGGCCGGGGCCGGCGGGTTTGCCGTAGTCAGCCCTGCCGTCCCACTCGATCTCCTGGGCCAGCCCCGGCTTCAAGGGGGCCGGAGGGGCGCTGGTTCCTCCAAGCACGCCGGCAACCAGGTGCCGGATCACCGTGCCCTTGGCATCCTCGATGAAGACGGCCACGTCGGTCGGGGCCGAGACGGCGAAAGTGATCTTCACTTTGTCGCCCTCTTTCGCGACCATCGGCTTGGCGCTGAATGAGACTTCGCCGGCAATGGCGGTGGTGAGTACGAGAAGGAGGCACTGAGGGACCAAGGCACTGAGGCACTTAGCCCAGCTCGATGCCCACCGCCCGCCGACCTGTGTCTTCATCGTGCTCATCTTGGCGCGCCTCCGGTCTCAGTACCTTAGTGCCTTAGTCCCTCAGTGCCTCACCGTCACACCCCCGGCTCCCGCAGCTTCATGGGTAGGGTGATCCGGACCGTCGGCAGCCCCGACTTGCGGCGCCGCTCCTCGATGCGGTCGAGGACCGTCCGGCCGACGTCGGCCATCGACCAGGTGGCCGCCGCCCCGGTACGGGCGAGCTCCGGGCAGGCGGCCGCGTAGGCGGACTCGTAGTGCTCCTCGAGGCACCAGCCGGCGATCTCGAGGTCCTCGCCCAGCTTGAGGCCGAGGTCGAGCGCCGCGCGGGCCAGGGCGAGCGCCGCCGAGTGCCAGAGGGCCAGGACGGCTCTGGGCCGGTCCTTCGCCTCGAGATACCGCCGAGCCGCCTCGAGGTCCGCCGCATTCGGAGTCCCGAGCCAGCCCTGGGCGTCGATGGGGAGTCCCTCCCGGCGCAGGACCTCGGCCGCTCCGGAGAACCGGCGCCGGCCGGTGGGCAGGTCCTCGAGCGGGCCGTACCAGCCGATGCGCCGGTGGCCCCGACGGACGAGCCATTCGGTGGCCAGCGCGGCGCCGTGGGCCTCGTCGCGCAGGACGTGGTCGACGCCCGAGGCGTAGTCGGGCGTGTCCAGCTTGATGGCTGGCAGCCCGAGGCGTCCCACGCCCTCCACCAGAGGCCGTGGGAAGCTGCTGTTGGCCATCTCCTGGAGGATGACGGCCGTCGCTCCCATGGCCGAGAGCTGTGCGGTCAGTTCCTCGATGGACTGCTTCCGATAAGGCACGAGCGCCACTGTCCAGCCGCGGCTCATGGCCTCCCGCTGCAGGGCCAGCACCTGGGTCTGATAGATGTCGCCCAGGTACGGGGCGTAGTTCTCGGTCTCCTCCAGGAAGGCCACCATCTCGGTCCGCGGCAGCTGCGGCCGCCCGGCAGCCACCCGGTAGCCCATCCGCGGCTCGGCCACCACCAGCCCCTTGTCGACCAGCTGGCGCATGGCGCGCTGCGCGGTGAGCGCGGCGCAGCCGAGCTCCTTGCTGAGCGAGCGGAGGGTGGGGAGGTAGTCGCCTGCCTTGAAGAGGCCGTTGGCGATGCGGCCCTCGATGGACCTGGCCACGCCTTCGGCGCCCATGCCCGGGTGCGGGTCCATCGTCTTTCTCCTGGTTGAGCGCTGCCTTATCTGCATCATCATGTGCATTACTACACCACTGCAGGCACACTGTCTTTTGCTAAACCGATAATTCCGTAACTGGCAGAGTCGTGCATGTTACGCCATATAGATGGCCTGCTATGTAGCTGCCATATAGCTATGTGGTAGAGCCTTGCGACTCACCCACTTGCGCCGGCTATAAGGGGCGACAGGCGCCCGCAGTCCCGACTGGTTACTTGCCTCCCGTCGGCTTGGCTCCGCCCGCTCCTGCCGTGAGTTCCGCCAGCGTCTTGACCTCCACCGTCTTCGGGTCGAGCCGCAGCGCCGAGGCCTCGCCGTTGGCGCCCAGCGCGAAGAAGAGGTCGCGCTTGGCGTCGTAGGCCAGGCCGCCGGAGCCGACGCTCCAGGAGTAGGGGCCGGGGAGCTTGAGGCCCACCCAGCGGTTGGCCTTGCCGTCGAGAGCCAGCATGTAGCCGCCGGGCAGCTTCGAGGCCATGAGGAAGATGTCCATCCCGGGGTGGTGGGCGATCTCGCGCAGCACCATCACGCTCAGCGAGTTCTCCTTGCCGGCGTAGAGCGCCTTGATGTGCTCGGAGCCCTCCGGCTTGAAGGAAGTGGCCTCGAGCGACGGCGCGGCCACGGCGAAGATCTCGCCGGAGAACGGAGTGCCGTTGTAGTCGCCGCCGCTAAAGAGCAGCTCGCGCTTGCGCACCGGGTCGTAGACCAGGCCGGAGAAGTCGCAGCGCGGGCCGTTGATCTTTCCCTTCACGGCCAGCCTCGCCCAGTCGAGCGTCTTATCGTCGAGCTTCCAGAGATCGGCACCGGCCCAGGTGATCATCCCCAGCCCGGGCACGAAGCGGACCTGGGTGCCGTAGACATCGAAGGCCCGGCCCGTGCGCCCGCGCCGCTCCCAGTCGCCGAGGTCCGGGTCGTAGCAGTAGGTGTAGGGGTCGTGGTGCTGGTTGTTGAGGCCCTGGCGGCCGTTGACGATCATGCGCTTCATCTCGGGGTTGTAGCCGTAGGAGTTCCAGGAGTGCCCGCAGATCCAGGCCCGGCGCTGGAAGGTCTGGCCCGGGAGGGACTCACTGCCGCCCATGTAGCCCGGGCCGTGCTCGGTCTCGACCAGCTGGTCCCAGCGGCCGGTGGCCAGATGGAAGTGGACGGCGTCGGCGCCGGAGTAGACGCAGTGCCCGCCGCTGTACCAGTAGATCATGTCGCGGTCCGGGTCGAGGGCCATGGTGCCCCAGTCGCGGCCCCAGGGCCTCTTCGGCGGCTTCAGGTCCACCCAGGTGTTGGTCGGCAGCGCGGCGAGCGTCTTGCCGAACTCGGCGGCGTCGGGGCGCGGCCCGGCGGTGTAGTTGTCGGGACCGCCGCCCCCCGGGCGGTAGAAGCGCTCGTCGCCGGCGGCGGCCTGCGCGCCGGCCGGAGCGGTCCAGCTGTCGGCGGCCAGGTCGTAGACCCACTCGCCCGGCCCGGCGTGGACCCAGACGTAGCTGTCCCAGCCCGGCGTCGGCCGGTGATAGACGTAG
Organism: Planctomycetota bacterium; assembly: GCA_022703445.1. GTDB lineage: Bacteria > Planctomycetota > SZUA-567 > JAKLDR01 > JAKLDR01 > JAKLDR01. The sequence goes on from JAKLDR010000088.1 coordinate 6,339, forward strand.
CCGCCGAGCATCCGGAACTTTCCGTCGCCGGCACTCTCGAAGACGTGATCGCCGCGCGGCTCGGGCGGGCTCTTGGGATGGCGCTGGCGCCAGACGGTCTCCTTGGGATCGAAGGTCCAGAGCTCGTTCGAGAGATAATCGCAGTGATCGCCGCCGAAGACGACGAAGAGCCCGGCCTTGGCGTCCCAGGCCGGCATGGACAGCGCCCGGCCGGGCGGCTCGCAGTCGAGCAGATCGGCGGCCAACTCGAGGGCCGGACGGGCGGCGCGCAGCGCGGCGAGTTTCTCGGGGGTCGTGCGCGCACCAAGCCCTTCAAGCGCCGGCGGGATCTTGTCGATCTGGCCGAGCGCGAGGGTCGCCTGGCCGGCCCAGTACTTGTCAGCCCCCCCGGCGGCCTTGGCAACCTCCGCGCGGAGCTCCTTCAGCTTGCCCAGGAGTTCCGCCGCCTTGGGTGCGACCTCCTTGTCGAGGAAGGTCTTCTCGGCGGCCTCGTCGCGGCCCTCGAAGTAGATGTGCCGGGCCTGGCTCGAGACGCGCTGCAGCGCCGGGCGCAGCTCGCGCAGTCCGTCGCAGGTCGTCTGGAGCGGGTTCTTCTTGCGGAGCTCGTCGCGCACCGGCACCCAGGCCCCGCCGCGCCTGACCAGGGTCGGCGGCCGCGGGTCGTCGGTACGGATGGAGAGACCTCCGAAGGTGAGCCCCTGGCCATCGGGCAGTTCCAGGCGCCAGCTCCAGATCACCGGAGACTTCTCGGGGTAGCCCGGGTTGGCCGGCGGGCGGTACTCCTTGCCGCGCGCCTTGGGCGCGAGCGGCCAGTACTTGGTGTTCTCGAGGAGCTGCGGCCGGGGAGCCGCGGCGGTTTCGGCGGCGTCCGCGGCAGCCAGTGCGAGACTCCAGACGATCGTGCCGGTCAGAACCAAACGCATGTTGTGCCTCCCATGTCACACCGGTGGAAGGTGGATGGTGAGTTCCCTCTTCCCCTCAGGCTCCCTCTCCCCCTGAGGGAGAGGGCCGGGGTGAGGGGTGTGTCTGAGCAGGAACCCCTCACCCTTTCCCTCTCCCGCAAGGGGAGAGGGGATCTGCAAGGACTGTTCACTTCCCCGCCGCCCTCGCCACCTCGCCGGCCGCCTCGAAGAGCCGCTCATTGCGCTCCTGCCAGCCGGAGGAGACGAACCAGCCCCAGCCGTCGATGCCTCCGTTGCGCATCGCCGCCACCCGCTCGTCGAGCAGCGCCTGACAGCGCTCGCCGAGCTTGGCGTCGAGCCTGGCCTTGAGCGCGGGGTCGGTGAGGGCCCTCTCCAGGCAGAAGCGCGCCTCGCTTTCCTGGAGCCCCTCGCGAACCATCTCGAACCGGACGCTGGGGATGGCCCCATCCTTGCCCACGGCCAGCAGCGCTGGATCGGAGAGGTCCAGGCTCACCGAGGCCCACTTGCTCTCCGGGAAGCGGGCGACGATGGGGGCCCGCCAGCGGCCCTGCCCGTCCTTGAGGACCGGCCAGAAGTCGGCGCCGACCCGGCCGAAGCCGCGGAGCCCGGCAACGAAGAGTCCTTCGCTGATGATCCGGTAGCGCACGGGCGGTACGCCCCTGTAGAGCGGCCCGGTGGAGGGCGGGGCCTCCGGACGCGGGAAGGCGGTCAGCAGGAAGGGATTGGCCCAGCCGTAGGCGCGCTTCTGGCCCTCGGCCGGGAAGCTCTGCACACCCCAGACGCAGCAGAGGTAGCCGACCGGCTGGCCGTGGAGCACGCGGACGTCGGGGTGGGTGTGCAGCACCCACTTGGCCTCGGGCAGGACCGCCTTGAGGTCTTCGACAGCGGCCTTGCTCGGCCGGCTGTCGCCTCCCGGCCCGACCATCATGGAGCCTTCGAGCCCGCGCTTCCTGAGGATGTCGCGCAGGCCCTCCAGGACCGGCTTCCAAAACGCCCTGGCCTCCGGCGTGCCCCACTCCGGCCCCACGGCCTCCTCGAGCGCGCCGGTCTTGGGGTCGAGGGCCGTGAAGCACATGCCATTGCCCTTGCTGTCGCCGCCCTTGCCGAAGGCCCAGGAGCCACCGGTGTAGCATTCCCAGGCGTAGACGGCGACCACCGGCGGCTTGCCCAGATGCTTGACGGCCAGGTCCAGGTAGCACTCGACGATGCTGAAGTCGTGCTTCCACGAGCCGTCCGCCTGCCTGATCCAGCGGACCATCCCGTGGTCGTTGCCGAAGTGCGTCCTCCGGACCAGCGGCAGGTAGACGGTGTCGTTGCCGAGCTCGCCGAGGAGCGCGAAGCTCTTCTCGAGGAGCTTCCAGTGCTCCTCGGACCAGGGAGGCACGCCGTAGCGCATGGCCACCGAGTCCGGCGATTGGATGAGACCCACGTGGGCGGCGAACTGCCGCGGGTCGGGCAGCTCCCAGTCCGCGACCTTGAGCCGGACTGGCACGGCGACGGGGGCCAACCCGTCGGCGCTGACCGTGACCGCGCCCTCGTAGGCGCCGGGCTTGGCATCGCGGGGGATCCGCACGCCGATCCAGACCGGCTGCACCGCGCCGCCGCCGGCCTTGTCCACGGGGACCTCGGCCGGGGCCTCGGCGGCGAGCCCGTCGAAGCACGGGGCGCGCCGGCCCTCGTCGGCCCCGTCGAGCTGGCCATAGCGGAGACTCACCGCCGAGGCCGGCAGCGCTCCGCCCGCCGCGGACTTCAGCTCACCCGCCGAGGCCTTGAGGCCCCGGATGGCTGCGCCCGAGCCGACCACGACCAGGCCGCTGAAGACGCCGCCCCGCGCCCCGCGGATCTCCACCGGCCGCAGGGGCTCGGTGGGGTCGCCGCGGTCCGTCGGCAGGACCGGCTGGAGGACCGGGTGGTTCCAAACCTGAAGGCCGCCGGGCCGGCTGGTGTTGGGCACGGCCGAGGAGCCGGCCGGGGCCGAGAGAACGAGTTCCTCCAGCGCGCACATGCTCCAGAGGCCCGGCCGCTCCTTGCGGGTCTTGGTCCTGAAGTAGAGCTCGGCGATGGGCGCGCGGTGCACCTCCACCGCCAGCACGTTGGTCCCCTTGCGGAGGAGCCCGGCCGGGAGCTTCGCGCTCAGCGTGCGGATGCGCCGCTTGAAGATCTCCGGATAGGTGGTCGGGTCGCCCCACTCCGTGCGCAGCAGGAAGCCGTCCGGATCGAGGTAGACGTCCTGCGGATAGGCCTCGGCCGGAGTCTCCGGCCTGAGCTCACCGACCGGCAGGGAAGCCCGGGCCACCTCCTTGCCGTTGAGGTAGACGGCCGCGCCGCCGCGGAAGGAAAGGGAGAGCGACAGTTCCCCCGCCGAGGCCGGGTCGCGCACCTCGAAACGGCTACGCATGCAGACGAGGGACGAGGGCTCTCCGACACAACGACCCGACTGGTAGCGCTGCAGCCGCACCCAGTTGCCGTCGTCGAAGTCCGGCTCGCGCCAGCCGGCCGGCGGCGGCGGCGAGGTGCGCGGCTCGACCTTGTTGACCTTCAGCTTTTCCGGGTTCCAGGCCGGCCCAACCTCCCAGGCGCAGTACTCGACCTCGCCGGAGGCCCGCTTCACCTGGTAGCTCGCACGGGTCTCGTGGAAACGGGAGAAGCTGGACTTGTCGAGAATGGGGGCGGCCTCGCCGGCCGCGGCCGCCGCGGTCGTCAGGACGAGCGCCGTCATCGCGATGGTCGCACTGCGCATCAGTCTGCCTCCTACTGAGAAGCTCGGGTGTGTGAGCAGGTGGGTGTGTGCGTGTGTGGACACCAGGCTCCTCCACTCACACACCCACAAGCCCACACACCCGCACACTCCCCGCTCGGTCTCTGTCACTTCCCCGCCGCCTTCGCCACCTCGCCGGCCGCCTCGAAGAGCTTCCCATCGCGCTCGCCCCAGCCGGAGGCGGCGAACCATGGCCAGCCCTCCCCGCCGCCGATGCGGATGGCCTCGATGCGCTCGTCGAGCAGCCCCTGGCAGCGCTCGGCGAGCTTGGGGTCGAGCCTGGCCTTGGCGGCCGGGTCGAGGAGGGCCTTCTCGATGAGGATGCGCGCCTCGCACTCCTGCGCCCCGGCGCGGAGCATCTCGAAGCGCTGGGTGGAGACCGCCCCGGACTTGCCCGGCGCCAGGAAGCTGGCGTCGCTGCAGTGGATGCTCAGCGACCCGCCGCCGCCGGTGTCGCGGTATCGGCCGACCATCGTGCCCCGGAAGACGCCGTGGCCGTCCTTGAGCGCCGGCCAGAAGTCTGCGCCGACCCGGCCGATGCCCCGGCCGCCGCCGGCCAGCATGGTCTCCAGGACCATCTTGTAGCGCACGGGGTTGGCGGTCTCGTTGAGCGGACCAGGCTCGGCCATGCCCTCGCGCGGGAAGGCGGTCCACAGGAAGGGGTTCTTCCAGCCGTACTGGCGCTTCTCGTTGGGCGCGGGGAGCCGCGGGGCGCCCCACACGCAGGCCAGATACCCGAGGGGCACGCCGTGCAGATCCTTGAGCATGGGGTGGGTGTGAACCTCCCACTTGGCCTCGGGCAGGAGCGCCTTGAGATCCTCGACGGAGACCTTGCTCGGCCGGGTGTCGCCGCCCAGGCCCACCAGCATCGAGCCCTCCAGCCCGCGCTTCTTGAGGATGTCCTTGAGGCCATCGAGAGCGGGCTTGAGGAACTCCCGGACCTCGGGCGTGCCCCACTCGGGGCCGACGGCCTCCTCGAGCGCCCCGGTCTTGGGGTCGAGCACAGTGAAGCCCAGCCCCTTGCCCTTGCCGTCGCCTCCCTTGCCGAAGGCCCACGAGCCGCCGGTGTAGCATTCCCAGACGTAGATGGAGACCACCGGCGGCTTGCCCAGGTGCTTGATGGCCAGGTCCAGATAGCGCTCGGCGAGGCTGAAGTCGTGCTTCCAGCCGCCGCCGTCCTGCTTGATCCACCGCACCATGCCGTGCTCGTTGCCGAAGTGGGTGCGCCGGAGCACCGGGATGTAGACCGTGTCGTTGCCCACTTGGCCGAGGAGCTCGAAGCTCTTCTCCAGCAGCTTCCAGTGCTCCTCCGACCACATGGGCACGCCGTAGCGCAGGGCGACCGAATCGGGCGACTGGATCAGCCCCACGTGGGTCGCGAACTGCTTGGGATCGGGCAGTTCCCAGTCGGCCACCTTGAGCCGGATCGGCACCTCGACCGGCGTCGCGCCCGAGGCGCTCACCGTGAGCTTGCCGGCGTAGGCGCCGGGCTTGGCGTCGCGCGGCACGCGCACGGTGATCCAGACCGGCTGGACGGCGCCGCCGGCGGTCTTGTCTACGGGCACCTCGGCCGGCGCCTCCGGGTGCAGGCTGTCGAAGCCGCCGCCGGTGTAGGGCGCGTCAGACTGCGCGAATCGGAACTCGACTGCGGAGGCGGGGATGACCGCCCCACCGTCGGCCTTGAGTTCCGAGGCCGCGGCCTTGAGCCCGGCGATGGCTGCCGAGGAGCCGGTCATCACCAACCCCGAGAAGACGCCGCCCCGCGCCCCCGAGATATCGACCGGCCAGAGCGGCTCGTTGGGGTCGCCGTAGTCCGAGGCGAAGGCCTTCTGGACGACGGGATGGTTCCAGACTTGGAAGCCGGTCGGCCGGCCCCGGTTCGGGACGGCCGAAGACCCGGCCGACGCGGTGAGCGTCAGTCCGCAGGAAAGTTCGATGCCCTCGAAACGCTGGCTCTCCAGGGCACACATGCCCCAGTTGGCCCAGAAACGCTCGTGCTGCCTGACCTTGGACTTGAACATGAGTTCCGAGGTCAGCGCGCGGTGGACCTCCACCGCCAGGACATTGGGCCCCTTCCGGAGCAGGCTGGCCGGCAGCTTGACGTCGAGCTTGCGGACGCGGTTCTTGAAGCGGTCCAGGTACTTCTGCGGGTCGGTCCAACCCCTGCGCAGCAGGAAGCCGTCGGGATCGAGATAGGCCTCCGCCGGGTAGACCTCGGCCGGGGTCTCGGGCTTGAGCTCGCCCTCGGGCAGGAAGGCCCGGCCGATCTCCTTGCCGTTCAGGTAGACGGCCGCGCCGCCGATGAACGCGACCGACAGGGACAGCTCCCCGGCCGAACCGGGATCGCGCACCTCGAAGCGGCTCCGCGCGCAGATCAGCGCTGCCGGGAGGCTGCCCAGGCTGGCGCCGGTGCCGGCGCAGGCCTTGACCCGCACCCAGGCGCTGTCGTCAAAGTCAGCCTCACGCCACTTCTCCGGCGGCGGAGTCGTCGCCCGAAACTCCGTCTTGGTCGCCTTGGTCAACTGGCCGTCGGTGACGTAGGATTCGACCTCGCCGGAGTCCCGCTTGATCCGAGGCGTCGCGCCCATGGTGAAGCAGCGCGAGAAGCTGGCCTTGTCGAGGATCGGTGTGGCCTCGCCGGCGGCTGCCGCGGTGGCCAGCACCAGCAGGAGGCACTGAGGGACTAAGGCACTGAGGCACTTAGTCCAGCCGGGGATGCCCACTGGCGTCTTCTGTCTGCTCATGTCAGCGCTCCTTGATCTTAGTGCCTAAGTGCCTTAGTCCCTCAGTGCCTTCCTACTTCACGACCTTCGCCACCTCTCCGCACAGCGCCAGCAGCTCCGCGTCGCGCTCGGCCTGGAGCGGCGGAGTCCAGCGGTTGACGAAGGCCGCTCCGCCGCCGAACTCGATGCCCACGGTGCGATGGTACCAGTTGTTTATGAAGACATCGGCGCGCTCGTCGAGGTAGCGGTTGACCTTGGCGGCCAGCTCCCCGCCAATCTTCTTGTCCTGGAGCGCGGCTTCGAGGTAGAGCAGTCCTTCGCAGATCTCGGTGCCCTCGCGCAGCGCCTCGAAGCGCTCGGTGGCGATGGCCCCGTCCGGGCCCGGCGCGAGGATCGCGTGGGTGGCGTCGTTCGGGCCGCCGGTGCCGCGGCCGCAGCCGAGCATGTAGTAGCCCTCGCCCCTAGCCTTCTTCACCGGGAACATGTCCCCGCCGAAGTCGCCCAGGCCGTCCTGGCCGCGCTGGACGATCTCCTCGGCCAGATTGCGGATGGCCGGGAGCGTCCAGTTGTCGTAGTGCCGGTTGCGGGCGGTGTTGCACCACACGCCCGGCCGGGGCTTGAGGAGCGCGCGGTAGCCGCGCGGCCGCAGGTCGCCCTGGGTCCAGACGCCCACCGAGTATTTCACCGGCATGGTCACGCTCTTGTCCGTCGTGGGCCAGGATCCGCCCAGCGTGCCGTTGTGCGCGGTGTAGGCCCAGACCCCGTCCGGCCACAGCTTCTTGGCGACCGCCACCCGCTCAGGCTTGACGGCCTCGCAGTAGGCGTTGTGGCCGAAGGCGGTCACGTCGAGCCAGCCGCGGGCCTTGAGCTTGGCCAGGGCCTCGTCGATCACCGGCTTCCAGAACTGGTAACCTTCCTCCCCGATCGGGCCCGGCTGCTTGAGTTCCTCGAGCTTGCCGGTGGCCGGGTCCTTGGCGGTCACCGCCCAGCCGCCGTGCCAGCAGTTGAGGCGGATCGGACAGGGCTTGCCGCCGTACTTGGCCACGCAGTCCAGGTACTTGTCGAAAACGGTGAAGTCGTGCTTGTAGCTCCCGTCGGGCTGCTTCACCCAGTAGACCATGGTCTCGGCGTTGCCGCTGTCGGCGCCGCCCTTGTTGCCGCCGTAGAAGTTGATGTCCAGGTTGATGGGCACTTCGTGCGAGTTGATCTCGGCCAGGAGCGCCATCGACTTGCCCATGAGCTCGAAGTGCTTCTCGCTCCAGAGCGGGACCTCGTAGTGCTTGGCCACCGATTCCTGCGAGAGGAAGGCGAGGTGGCGCTGGCGGAAGTCCTTCGGGTCGGGCAGGGCCCAGCCGCTGACCTTCACCTGCATGGGGACCCTGACCGGCGCCAGGCCGTCGGCGGACACCGTGACGGCCCCATCGTAGGTGCCGGCGGCGGCGGTCTTCGGCACGCGCACCGTCAGCCAGATGCAGGCCACCGCACCGGCCGGCTGGCCGGTCGCCGGAGCCATGCCCAGGACGTTGACCCCGCGCTGCGGCGCGGCAGCCTTGAGGGCCGGGATCTTCGCCGGGATGGCCTCGGCCAGGGCGTTGAAGCGATGGGCGGGCAGCAGCCAGGAGTCCGCCGGCGTGGCCGGCGCGGCGTAGCGCACCTGGACCGCCGAGGCCGGGATCGCTCCGGCGCCGCCGGTCTGCTTGAGCTCGCCCACGGCCACCTTAAGGCCGCTGATGTCGCTCGCCGAGCCGACGCCGATCCGCCCCGAGAAAACGCCATTGACCGCCGCGTTGACGACCAGCGGCCGGACCTCGCCGGGGTCGCCGTAGCTGAAGGCGTCGAGGGTGTCGAGCGGCCCGACGGTCCAGACCTGGACGCCCTTGGGCCGCGCCGTGTTGGGCACGACGCCGGCGCCGGAGGCCGAGGTCAGCTTCAGGCTGCTCAGGCCCGCGCCGGCCCAGAAGCCGGCGCGCCAGCCGCTGGCGGAGGCCGGCCGTTTGGCCTTCATGGCGCCCTCGCTGACCGGCGCACGGTGGATTTCGATGGCCAGGACATTGGTGCCCTTGCGCAGGACCTTGGCCGGCACAACCGCCTCGCAGACGCGGTAGCGCCGGTCGAAGTTGGCTTGGTCGGCCAGGGAGTACTCGCTGTCCGACCACTCCATCTGCCAGGCGTAGTAGCGGCCGTTGGTTGCGAGCTTGCCGCGCTTGATGCCCTGGTAGGTGCCGTCGGCAGCGACGTAGAGCTCGTCCGGGTACTTCTCGGCGAGCGTATCGGGCTTGACCTCGCCCGCCGGCAGGTGGCCGCGGGCGACCTCCTCGCCGTTGACGCGGACCACGACGCCGCCGACGTACTCGACCCACAGCTTGAGCTCGCCGGCCGCCGCGGGATCGGTCACCTCGAAGGCCGCCCGGGCCAGGATCATCGAGTTGATCGTGGCCATGTGCAGCCCCGAGTCGCCGCCGCCCGGGCCGGTCTGGCCGCAGCGCATCTCGACCGGCGTGCGCTGGCGGGCCCAGCCGGAGTCGTCGAACTCGGGTTTGGCCCAGTCCGCCGGCGGCAGGGGCGACTGGAACTCGGCCAGCGGCTTGCCGTCCTTGGCGTTCGGGTCGGGGCAGGGCTTGAGTTCGCCGCCCGAGACCATCACCGGCGTGCGGTAGACCAGGAAGCCGCGGAGCTGGCTGTCGTTGCCGAGCACCACGCTGGCCTCGCCGGCCTGCGCCGCCGCGGTCAGAACCAGCGCGGCCATCGCGATGATTGCAGTGCGCATCCATCTTCCTCCTGTCTGGACCCCGGGAGTGTGTGAGTATGTGGGTGTGTGCGTGTGTGGGCACGTAAGCGGTCCACTCACACACCCACTTACCCACACACCCACGCACGCCCCCGTCGGCATCCCCATCACTTCCCCGCCTCCCGCAACTTCATGGGCAATAGGATCCTGGCTGCCGGCAAGTCCGGTTCGCGCCGCCGTTCGGCGATGCGGGCCAGCACCGTCCGTCCCACGTCGGCCATCGACCAGGTAACGCAGGCGCAGGACTCGCGCAACTCCGGGCAGTCCCGGACGTAGCTGCGCTCGAAGTGCTCCTCGAGCGCCCAACCGACCACCTCGAGGTCCCGGCCAAGCTTGAGGCCCATTTCCCGCGCGGCGCGGACCAGGGACCGCGCCGCGGTCTGCCAGAGGGCCAGCACCGCCACGGGGCGATCCGGCCGCTGGAGGAAGGCGCGGGCGGCCTCGTCCTCGGTGGGGCTGGGGACGGACCGCCACTCCCGCGTGTCCAGGTCCAGGCCGGCCGCGACCAGCGCCTCGGCCGCCCCCGCGAAACGGCTCAGGCTGCTGCTGCTCATCCCGAGCGGGCCGTACCAGCCGATCCGCCGGTGGCCGCGCTCAACCAGGTACTCGGCGGCCAGTGCGGCGCCGTGGGCCTCGTCGCGCATGACCACGTCGAGCCGCGGTGCCACGCACGACGCGTCCAGCCCCACGGCCGGAAGCCCCAGCGCAGTGAGCTCGGACAACAGTCCTGGGGGAAAGCGCTCGCCGACGTCCTGGAATATGAGCGCGGAGGCCCGCATCTCCTGGAGTTGTCTGGTCAGGACCCCGACGGCCTGGCCGGTGTATGGCAGCGACGCCGAGATCCAGCCGCGGGCCAGGGCGCCGCGCCGGAGCACGGCCTGCTGGGTCTCGTAGATGTCGCCCAGCAGGCCCTCGTAGCTGGTGGTGTCCTCGATGAAGACCAGGACCTCCTGGGCGCGGCCCGCAGCCCCGGAGCCGGTGACCCGGTAGCCGTGCCGGGGCTCGGCGGCGACCAGGCCCTTGCCGGCCAGCAGCTTCATCGCGCGGTGGGCGGTCAGTGAGGCGCAGCCCAATTCGCGGCTGACCTCCCGGACGCTGGGCAGATAGTTGCCCTCGCGGACCTGGCCGGCGGAGATGCGATCCTCCAGCGCCTTGGCTACTGCAGCCACGTCCTTCTTGGTCTTGTGGATCATCGTGGCTCCTAATCCTGCACTGAGTGCTACAGCGTCTTACGCTGTAGCAATACACCGCTAGTTAGTCGTTGTCACTGGAATTTCTGATTCCGTCGTATAGCCTAATACGGCAACACTATACGCATAGACAGCATCTGTATTATAGTGTATCATCCAAACGTAATGGTTAGGCGAAGCGAAGCTGGAGGCCAACCATGAATGGCTGTGTGATGACGCGGCAACCGCCATTGTTCCATAGGGACGAAGCTTAATCTTGGAAGTCTGCAGGAGACTTCTGGACGTCAGTGCCTTGACCGTGCGGCGACGACAGGGCACAATGTTCATTGGAGGGACAAATGCCAGAGGTTCATTCCCGGGAGCGGTCACGAGCCTGGCTGCTGCGGAAGGCTGTCATAGTGCCTCTGACCTTTGGCATTGCGATTGCCTCGTTGTGCGTGATCTTCCGCGGCCCGCTGTTCGGTGGGCAGGAATGGCATGAGAGGCAAGTCGTGCAAGCACTCCGCGACTATGCCAAAGCGCAGGAGTCGTTCGCCAAGTCCGAGGGCAAGTACGCCCGCGGACTGCAGGAACTTCGTAAGCATGGGGCGGTAAGCGGCTCTATAGCTGCAGCGCACATTGATTCCGGGGGGTCGTATCACGGCTATGTCTTCATGGAGGGCCGTCTGGTTGGTGGCAGGCCTATCGATCAGCGCCATGGCTACCTGCTCTTCGCTGTGCCGCTGCACTACGGAACGACGAGATGGCGCACGTTTAGGGTGGACGAAGGCTGGGGTGTTCTGGCGAGCAACCATGACCCCGGCACGCTTCGCTTGGATGATGCCGCCAGTGAGCTTCCGCAGCTGCTGAATGAGTGGCAGTCAGTAGCGTGGGAAGGCTGGGAGGTGCCTTTCTGAAGTCATGTGAGTCTGTCCCTGTGAGAAGTATCGCAGTGACTGGGCCCAGCGTGAGGCTGCCCGGTAATGACTGAGCATCTCCCTGACACGCCTCCTCGACCACGACTGGCCGGCGCCAGGGTGGCATGGCTGTTGTGGAGCGGACTGTCCATCCTCCTCGTCCTGGCGATCCTGGATCCCGTGAACCATGGGTATTCGCGCGTCTTCCTTGCCACGGCGATTCCGGTCCTCTGGCTTGGCGCTGCTCTCCTGCTGCGCAGGCGGAGACGAGCGGCCGTTGGCGTTCTGGTGTCCGGTCTGCTGCCGGGCCTATGGCTGTGTCTGCCTGGCAGGGATCCAGACCGCAGCCTGCTCCGCGAGCTCTACGTGCACCATCTGAGGGGCTATGAAGGCACTAGATATGCGTGGGGTGGCGAAGGCCGCTTTGGCATGGACTGCTCGGGGCTGGTCCGGCGGGCGCTGGTCGATGCCCAGGCGGACTTGGGGCTGCGGACATTCAACCCGAGACCGGTCCGATCGGCGCTCCGACTCTGGTGGAACGACTGCCGGGCGCGGGATCTGCGCGATGGCTGGGCAGGCGCCACCCTACAACTCTTCCGGGCGGAAGCCTTGGACGGTCTCAACGACCAACGGCTTGAGCCGGGAGACTTGGCGGTGACGGTCAACGGGGCGCACGTTCTTGCCCATCTTGGCGACAACGCGTGGATCGAAGCGGATCCTGATCTTCAGAGAGTTGTCGTGCTCCGGCACGCCGACCAGAGCAACTGGCTGACCGCACCTGTGGTGGTCGTGCGCTGGACCATCCTGCGCTGAGCATCAGCCGGCAGAACGCGCCGGACTGCGGCCCACCCGTTCCCGCCCCGGCCGCTACTTCGTGTACATCGGCAGGTAGCGGTAGTAGATCTCCATGGTCAGGGCGCCGAGGGCGGTGGTGTAGACCCGCCCGCCGACGCTGTCGGTCTTGCTGAGCGGATCCCAGGAGCCGTCCTTGTCGGCCGCGGTGCCGTCGAGCGGTCCGCCCTTGCACTGGTTGGTGATCAGCACCGGCTTGAGGGCCTCGTTCCACTTGGTCCAGTTCTCGCCGCCCATCTGGAACATGGCCAGCGTGCCGTAGTACCAGTGGTAGAAGGTGGCCGGGCCGCCGTTGCCGGGGCCGTTCTTGGCGTCCCAGGCCGGCTGGTTCTTGCGCAGGATCTCGGCCCCCTTCAGGAGCGTCGGGTCGGTATTGGGCGTGCCCATGAACTGGCGGCAGACCATGCCGATGCCGGTGGTGCACGGCATCGAGCCCTTGCCGGTGTAGCCCACGCCGCCGTCCTTCGGGTTGGTGCAGGAGTCGATGAAGGTCATGGCGCCCTGGTAGGCCGAGCCTTCCACCTTCAGGCCGGCGATCTTGGCGCTCTTGAGCATCATCACGTACCAGCCGGTGACCGAGGTGTCGCCGGCCTGCTTGGGCGTGTAGCGCCAGCCGGAGTAGGGCGCCTGGTGGGTCTTGATGGCGTAGTCCACTGCCTTCTGGGCGGCCTCGCTGTACTTGGGGTTCTGGCCCATGCCGTAGGACTCGGCCATGGCCAGCCCGGCGATGGGGTGCAGGTAGCCGCCGAAGCTGCCGTGCCAGGGCTCGGAGAACTTGCTGCCGAAGGCGCCGTCGGCTCGCTGCTGGGTCAGCAGCCACTCCTGCGCGCGGCGGACGTTGTCGGCGAATATGCCGGACTTCTCGGTGTAGCCGGCGCCCAGGAAGGCGAGCAGCGCCAGGCCGGTGAGGCCCACGTCGCACTGGTTGCTCTCGGCCTCCCACTTCTTGCCGGCCCAGGAGCCGTCCTTCTCCTGGTGGCGGGCCAGCCAGCGCAGCGCCGCCTCCACCGCGCTCTCGGTGGCCTGGCTGCCGCCGAAGCGGCCCACGGCCTTCTTCCGCCCGCCGCCGTCGCGGTAGCCGAACACCCCGGCCATCCCGCCGCCGCCCACGCCGATCGAGCCCACCGTCCCGGTGCCGCCCAGCGGGATGTCCGAGATGGCGTCCTCGTTGCCGCGCGCGTTCTGCTTGTCCATGTTGTTGTCGGTCTCGACCGTCTCGGACTCGATCATCTTCTCATGGACGACCACCGGCGTGTCGACCTGGGTGTCGGCCTGAATATCCTTGACGTTCTTGAAGATGTCGCGCTTCTTGTTGGGGTCATACTCCGGCGGCTTCTGCTTGACCACATCGGTGGAAATGACGATCTCGTCCTGCTTCACCGGCGCGACCGCGGTGGCCAGCAGGGCGATGAGCAGAAAGAGCACCGCATGGGTAGCCGCCGAGATCACCCACCAGGGCAGCGCCCCCACCCGGCGGGAGAGCCTCGAACTCCAGTCGCCGCCATCCTCCTGGATCAGTTCGCCCTCGGCCTGAAGCTGCTCGGCCGGCAGTTGGCTCTGGACTTCCTCGATCGCGGAACGAAGGTCGGTGGAGGTGGCCATGCTTTATTCTCCTCAAGAGACCGTAGGCGACGTATTTGTCGTGACTGCCAGATAGAACGCAACGACAAAGCAAGGTTCACTGCTAATTTTCACATGTGATAGACTGGACGGTTGTGCATGCCAAACCAGCGGCTTTTGGTGTTGACACCAAAACGTAACATGGCTAGGATTTCCAGGCATGAAACTTCGGCCGAAGACGATGGTGATCACCGGCATTGTCATGCTTGTCGGTTTCGTTATCGTAACGCTCGCTTTCATTGCACAACTGCTTAGTACAGCAAAGGTTGAGAACAGTCCGGCAGCCAAAACAAAGGCGTGCGAGCGCTTCCGACTCTGCGTCGAGAGCGGGGTGCTCACCAGGACTGAGAATGGCCGCGATCGTCTAGTCCAGTATATTCGGGACTCCGGACTGGCCGGGCACTGGGCGGTGGCTGATCCGGCCGGCAAGGTGATCGCCGCCGAGCCTCCGGAACTCTGCGGCCGTCAGCACTCCGATGAGTCCGCGGAGCTGCTGACCGCGGCGCGCGACCTGGGCGGCGGCGAGTACCGGTTGTACGCGCACGCGACCATGCTCGACCCCAAGCTGACCGGGCACCTGGCGGCGCTGGTGCCGGCCATGCTCTTCGCGGCGCTCCTCCTGGGGGCCGTGCTGTGGCTGCTGCTCTCGCGGCAGGTGCTCACGCCGGTGGTGGAACTGGCCGAGGCCAGCCGCCTGATGGCCTCCGGGTCAACCGCCGTCAAGGCCGGCGGCGAGGGCCGGCCGGACGAGATCGGCGAACTGGTCCGCGCCTTCAACCGCATGGCCGGTGAGGTGGCCGCCAACCGCAAGGGGCTGGAGCGCCGCGTCGCCGAGGAGACCGAGAAGGCCCGCCGGGCGGAGGCCGCCGCCCACATCGCCCAGCGCCTGGCCGCCACCGGCAAGCTGGCCGCGGGCGTGGCCCACGAGATCAACAACCCGCTCGGCGGCATGCTCAACGCCGCCAAGCGCCTGGAGTCGAGCATCCCGCCCGGCGACGCCAAGGGGCGTGAGTACCTGGGCCTGATCCAGGAGGGCATCGAGCGCGTCGCCAGGACCACCAGGCAGATGCTCCGCTTCCAGCGCCCGGCGCAGGCCGCCGCGCCCGAGCCGGTGGACGTCTCCGAGGCGCTGGCTTCGGCGCTGCGCTTTGCCGAGCACCGCCTGAAGGGCGCCGAAGTCGCGCGCGAACTCCCTGCGGGGCTGCCCCCGGTGCTGGGCGTCCGGCAGGAGCTCGAGCAGGTGTTCCTCAACCTGATCCTCAACGCCGCCGACGCGGTGAAGGACTCGGCGATGAAACGGGTGACAGTGCGGGCAAGACTGGCAGACGGTGGGCAGTCCGCAGCCGGCGGCAGACCGACTGCGGCTGCCGGCTCCCTGCAGCCTACAGCCTGCGGCCCACAGCCGGCCGTCGTCGTCGAAATCGAGGACAGCGGCTGCGGCATGACCGCCGAGGAGCTGGCCTCGGCCTTCGACATCTTCCACACCACCAAGGCCGAGGGGTCGGGCCTGGGTCTGCCCGTGGCTCACTCCATCGTCACCAGCCACGGCGGCGAGCTGGTCCTGGAGAGCGTGAAGGGCAAGGGAACCAAGGCGGTCGTACGGCTGCCTGCGAAGGTGGGATAACCAATGATGAATGGTGAATGGAGAATGGTGAAATCGGAGGCCGACTGCCGCTGTCCCGGCCGACCCTCTTCACCATTCCGCATTCACAATTCGCGGAGGTTCGCCGGTGAAGATCCTGCTGGTCGACGACGAGAAGTCCATCCGCATCACCCTGGGCGACGCCCTGGAGGAGGCCGGCCACGAGGTGCTCCGCGCCGGCACCTCCGCGCAGGCCATGGGCCTGGTCGAGGCCGAGAGCCTCGACTGCCTGATCACCGACCTGCGTCTGCCCGACGGCGACGGGCTGGAGATCCTCAACGCCGCGCGCCGGAAGTCGGCCGGGCTCATCGCCCTGGTCATTACCGGGCACGGCT
>JAKLDR010000089.1 GCA_022703445.1 Planctomycetota bacterium
CAGGTACCGCGAAGGCACAAAGACACGGAGAGGCCACCAAGACCGACTCCAGGGAGCCCTCTGTGGCGCCTCTGTGTCTTGGCGTCTCGGTGGCTCATTTGGACTCGCGGCGGTCGGCGATCTCGCGTGCCAGGCGCAGCGCCGCGAGCATGGAGCGCTCCGAGGCGGTGCTCCGGCCGGCGATGTCGTAGGCCGTGCCGTGGTCGGGGCTGGTCCGGACGATGGGCAGGCCCAGGGTCACGTTCACGCCGGCCTCGAAGGCCAGGGTCTTGAGAACCGGCAGGCCCTGGTCGTGGTACATGGCCAGCAGGGCGTCGAACTCGCCGGCGAGCTGCCGGCGGAAGGCGGTGTCGGCGGCCAGCGGCCCGGCGGCGGTGACGCCCCGTGCGCGCGCGGCCTCGATGGCCGGGGCGATGACCTTCAGCTCTTCGCTTCCGAAACGCCCCCCCTCCCCGGCGTGGGGGTTGAGGGCCAGCACGCCGATGCGCGGACGGGGGATGGCAAAGTCCCTGGCCAGTCCGGCGGCCAGGGCGTCGAGGCGCCGGCCGATCCGCTCGGGCGTGATCATGGACGGGACGTCGGCCAGGGCCAGGTGGGTGGTCACCAGCGCCACGCGGAGCCCGCCGCCGGCCAGGAGCATGAGCTCCGCGCCGGGCGTCCCGCACAGGGCGGCGAGCATCTCGGTGTGGCCGGGATAGGGCCGCTTGGCCAGATGCAGCCCCTCCTTGGTGAGGGGCGCGGTGACCACTCCGGCGGCGCGGCCGGCGAGGGCCAGTCCGGCGGCCTCCTCGACGGAGCGCGCGGCGGCCTCGGCCAGGTCGGCGTGCAGGGCTCCGAAGCGGCCGGCGGGTTCGACCGGGGTGCAGTCCAGCACCTCGCAGGGTGCCCCGGCGGCCAGGCCCAGGCGCTGCGCCGTTTCGGCGAAGACCCGGCGCGAGCCGACCAGCACGAACGGGCCGGCGTCGGCGGCCCCGGGAGAGGCCAGGGCCTTCAGGGCCACCTCCGGACCGATCCCGGCCGGGTCGCCCATGGTGACGGCCAGCGGCTTGCGCATGGGCGGAATGATAGCCGGGCCAGGGGCTTGCGCAAGGTCTGCGCCCCCCGGCGCCTGTCCGGACGGAATATGCCATAAATGCGTAGCTCCCCAGGGGGGCGCACCCGGCCCTGGCCCTGCTTCCCTCTGAAAACCCCCTGTTTTTCGTGGAGAAAACGCTTGACAGGGCCGCCGCCATGGCTATCTTCCCCCTCGGAAAAGCGCGCCGGCCTGTGCCGGCGACAGAGAGATAGGAGAGTAGAAGATGGCTCGCAAACCCAATCCGGCGTTCATGAAGGCTCTGACCCCCAGCGCGGACCTGGCCGTCGTCGTCGGCGCCAAGGCCCTGCCCCGGACCGAGGTCGTCAAGAAGCTCTGGGCGTACATCAAGAAGAACAAGCTCCAGGACACCAAGAACAAGCGCAACATCAACGCCGATGCCGCCCTCAAGAAGGTCTTCGCCGGCAAGAGCGTCGTCAACATGTTCGAGATGACCAAGCTGGTCAGCAAGCACCTCAAGTAGCCCATACCCGGATCTGAAAACCGCGGCCCGCCGGTCACCCGGCGGGCCGCGGTCTTTCTGGGGTATCTCCTGAGCGCTATGAGCGCGTAGCCGCCGGTGCGGAGAGTAGCCGCCGGACCGTGGCCACGTTCTCGGCCAGCTGGTCGCCATCCTGCTGGAAGACGCCCACCACCACGGCGTCGCCGGGCTTGATGCTGGCGTAGGCGTACTCGAAGGCCGCGCGCACCGCCGCCGGGCTGCCGCAGGAGCGCCCGGCGCCGAGCACCTTGAAGGCCAGGCAGGGCTTATGCACCGAGCGGATCATCGCGGTCATGCGCGGCGGGTCGGCCGGGTCGAACTCCTCCTTGGGGGCCGGCCCGCCGGCGACGGCCACCACCTGCTTGGGGACCTTGGCCAGGTTGTAGAAGCAGGCCATGTAGAAGTCGAGGTCCCAACCATGCTCCTCCGCATGGGCGACCACTTCCGGCCGGTGGGTTCCGAGGCCCACGGCCTTGCCCGTGTCGCGGACGCGCTTGAGCAGGTCATGGACCTCGGCCTCCCGACCGGAGTGGAAGAGGTTGTCGACCCAGGTGCCGTGCAGGTAGATGCCGGCGGCGAGGGCGGCCAGCTGCTTGACGTGCGCGGCCTGGTCGGCGAGCTCCGAGGCGGTCTGGGCGACGAGCGTGAGCTTGCCGCCCTCCAGGCAGTGGTCGCGGTAGAGCCGGCACATCAGCCGGTCGCCGCGCAGGAGCACCGAGCCGAGGCCCAGCTCCTCGCAGCGCCGCAGGAGCGCGAGGGTCCGCGCCGCCGTGTAGTACCGGCCCATGGCCCGGTCGCGCTCCGGCGAGAAGTGGCTGAAGCCGCTCATCGGGTTCGAGCCGATCATCAGCCGGCTCACCTCGCAGCCGGGTCCGAGCCGGACGGTCGGGAGCGGCGCCTGCGGGGCTGAGCTGGTGGCGCTCATGCTTTCTCTTTCCGGGCGCCGGCCGCCAGGTGGCGGCGCAGCCAGGGGATGGCCGCGCCGTTCCAGCGGTGGCCGCCGGCGAAGACCGCGTGCCTGAGGCCGCCTGGCGCGCCGAGCAGCCGGTAGGCGCCCCGGGCGATCCGCAGCTGCGAGCGCACGTTGGCCAGTCCCGCGGCGCCGTTCAGGGGATCGGCGTCGCCGGTCTCGACCAGGAACGGCCGTGGCGCGATGAGCGCGGCCACGTCGCCCATGTCGGCGTGCTCCCAGAGGTGCGGCACGTAGTTGCAGGAGCAGTTGGCGTGCCCGTCGAGCAGTGACTGCCGGCTGCCGTAGAAGTAGCCGCTGACCGCCGCCGCGCGGATGCGCTCGTCGAGCGCCGCGGCCCAGAGCGTCTGGAGGCCGCCGCCGGAGAGCCCGGCGCAGCCGACCAGCCCCCGAGCGCAGTCCCGGCGGGCCGCGATGTAGTCGACGAGGCGCATCAGGTCCCAGACCCACATGCCCATCACCGTCTGGCCGAGCGGGATGGCCATGTGGTTGAGCCACTGGCAGCAGTGCTGGAAGGGGTCCCTGCGGGCGATCTCCTCGCGGCGCTCGCCGAAGCCGCGCGCGTCCGGGCAGAAGACGATGAAGCCGGCCTCGACGAGCCCCACGCCGTAGTCGTAGTTGTACTTGGCGATGCGCTCGGCGACGCCGGGGACCTCCCGGCAGCCGGCCACCGCGACCTTGCCGCCGCCGCCGTGCCCGTGCGCGGCGATGACCGCGGGGAAGGGTCCCCGGCCGGCCTTGGGGATGAGCACGTACATGGGCATGACCACGCCAGGCTCGGTGCGGATCTCGACGCGCTGCCGGACGTGGCTCCCGCAGTCGCGCTCCTCCGTGACCCGCGGGCGGAGCGCCGTCGGCGTCATGGTATCGAGCCCGAGCAGTTCGCGGAGCTTCCGGACCGTCCTCCGGCGCCAGGCGCGGTGTGCCTGGCGCGTCCGGCAATCGAAGGCCAGCTTCCGGCCGACCGCGTCCCAGCGGGCGCGGAGGTGCGGATGCGTTGAGAAGAGCTTCTGGCTCGGGCTCACTTGATCTCGCAGCTCTCCTCGGCGGCGTAGCCGAGTTTCACCCGCAGCACGCGCTTGTTGACGATGTCGTCCACGTAGGCGTGCCGGTCGGTCACGGCCACGCCGACGATCCAGGCGAAACCCAGCTCCGGCGTGGCGAACGGGCTGACCAGGTTCTTGGGGTCGCCCTCTCTGCGCGCGCGCAGGACCTTGGTCTCCGGGTCGAGGACGTAGCTGTCCGGGCCGCAGCAGTCCTGGTTGCCGTAGCCGCCGAACGAGCAGATGGCGTTGCCGTTGGTGTCCAGCACGCTGACCCGGAAGCGCCCGGCGTCGGGCGCGAAGGTCCGGCCGAAGTCGTCCACGTCGAAGTCCGCGCCGGTGCAGTGGCAGGCCGCGCGGGTCCAGCTGACCATGTCGCCCAGCGGGGAGAAGCCCGGCTTCCACCACAGGGCGCCCTGCAGCTCGGCGCCGCCCGGACGGCCGTAGGCGCCGACCTTCTCCTTCTTCATGGTCGCGGGCAGCTTGGTCTCCTGGCTGTCCTCGGCGTTGAAGTTCCAGACCAGCTTCGAGTCCGTGCCGCCGATGCGGAACCAGTCGATGGCGAACGTTCCTTTGGTGGCGGTGCTGGGGATCAGATACATCGAGCGGGCGAAGCCCTTCCAGTCCTTCTCCCCGGCCATGTCGAAGGTGTACTCGGTGTAGTCGCTGTTCGGCTTGATCTCGATGGTCTTGGTGCCGCCTTCCCCTCCGGGCGGAGTCGCGGTCACGTAGCCCAGCACGGCCTGGTTGCCGTCGGTGTCGTTCTTGAGCCGCATGGTCAGCTTGGTGTTGGCCGCAGTGTCGACCGAGATCCCCTCTGGGAGCCGCAGCTTGGCCGACTTCATGGTGATCGTCCCGGTGAGCGCCCCGCCGGTGGTCCGGAGGTTGACGATCGACTTGTAGGTGCCCGAGCCGCCCGGGCGCACGTGCTGCTGCCCCCAGCCCTCGTAGGTCAGCGGCGAGGCCTGGTCGCCCGAGAACCACACCGCGCCGCCCTCGGGGCCGAACTTGACGATGCTGCCGTAGATCCAGTCGGTCGCGTCCCGCGCGGCGGGGAAGCCGGCCACGGGGCCCTTGAACTCCTCCGGGAAGAGCTGGCCCTCCGGCTTGACCGCCTCCATGATGTACAGGTTGCCCTTGGGGTCCACGCGCGGCCCGTAGGCGCCGTCCGAGACTACCTGCAAGGCGATGCGCTTGAAGGCGCCGTCCGGGCCGTAGACGTGGACGGAAACGAGCCCGTGGTACTCCGGCCCGCGGGCCTTCACATAGACGTCGCCCTTGCGGTCCACCGAGAAGTCGCGCCCCCAGTTGGTGGTGCCGTCGTAGCCGAAGGGCAGCCGGCCCTGCAGGTGTGGATCCTGGGCGGTGGCCTCAAAGGGCTTCTTCTTGCCGTTGCGGTCGTAGCGGGAGATCCCCACGTAGTCCCAGTAGTGCTCGTAGTAGATGGAACCGTCCGGGCCCAGCCGGTGCTGCTGGCCCTGGATGCCGGCGACGCCGTACTTGCCCTCGCTGCCGGGGACCACCCGGACCTCGCCGGTGGCCTCGTCCAGGATCCGCACCCGGGCCAGGTAGGGGCCGTCCATCGTCTTGCAGAGCACCTCGCGGCGGGTCGGGTCCGCCGCCGGCCGGTAGAAGGTCCTGGCGGCGAAGCAGTCGGCCGGGACGGGCTCCGAGAACTTCGCGCCCTGGTCCTCATAGCGAACGATCTTGGCCGCGCAGGCCGCCCAGAGCACCGGCGGCTCGGCCGCGCCGTCGAAGGCCAGCCGCCACGGGCCGAACTCGGCGTAGGCCGGCTTGGCCAGTTCGAAGCGCGCGACCTCCTTGGCGTTTGACCAGCCCGAGAACTTGATGACGTTCCGGCCGCTCTGCACGTAAACCGCGCCGGTCTTGGGATGGGCCGCCAGCCACTCCGGAGCCGGGACCTCGAAGGAGCCGGCGACGCTCTTGTCCTTCTCGCGCACCGCCAGCACCCGGTTGTTGCCGAAGTCGGCGATCAGCAGATGCCCCTGGCCGTCGGCGGCGATGCCCCGGGCGTCGTTGAGGTGGGTCTGGTCGCTGCCGGGGGCGGACGCGTCCCCGAACCAGGCCTCGGCCGGGCCGCGCTCGGCGCTCCCCGCGCGATACACGGCGGTCGCGGCCTTGCCCTTGCCCTGGATCAATCCGGAGATGAAGACCGACCTGGAATCGGACGACGCCGCCAGGACCGGATAGGCCCCGTAGCGCAGGTCCGCGCCCAGGGCCGGACCGGTGAAGGCGTCCTCGGGGAGCCCGCCGTCGCGGTCGAAGACCGCCAAGCGGCCCCCGGCCACGGCGTGCAGCAGGCCCCCGTCGGCCGTCACCGCCGGCTGGTGGGCAATGTCGTCGACCGGGTAGAACGACAGGCAGTTGTAGCCGAACTTCAGGGGGTTCAGTCCGCCGGAGGAGTTGATGAAGGCGCCGGCGGCCTTGGCCTTCTCGGCGGGCGTGTTCGAGGGGAAGGGCTTGATGGTCTTCTCGTACGCGCCGCTGCGGCGGAAGGTGAGCACCTTCGAGCCGCCCCACGCGTGGCCGTTGCAGCGGTCCAGGACGTACAGTCGTCCGTCCGGTCCGACGGCCATCCCCAGCACGCCCTCGACCCGGTTCGGACCGGACTGGCCCTTCTCGGCGAAGGCCTGCCCGGCGTAGCCGGCCTTGAGCCCCAGACCGACGCGGACCTTGAAGGGGCCGCCTGCAGCCGGCTTGCCGTCGTCGTCCTTCCCGTCCCACTCGAGGGACTGGCTCAGAGAGTCGGCCTTGAGCGGCGCGGGAGGGTTCTTGCCGAGAACGCCGGCGGCGAGGTGCCGGACGACGGCGCCCTTGGCATCCTCGATGCTGACGGCCACGTCGGTCTCGCGGTTGACCGCGAACTCGATCTTGTACCGGTCGCCGGTCCTGGTCACGGCCGGCTTGGCGGTGAACGCCGGCTCACCGGGCGAAGCCGGCGCGGCGGCGAACAGGGTCGAAATCAGCAGGGCGGCGATGCGCATCGGGATTCCTCCGTGGCGAGGCGGCCGTTGGCGCGACCTGCGCTCATCCTTCTCTACGGGATACACCCGGGGGCGAGCGCCATTCCATGGACGGCCTGCTCAATCCCATGGACGATGCTCCCGACTCGCGGCGGCCACGCCCCCGTCAACGCACGGGTTGCGCTGCGTGTCGCGTGGGCGCCTGGGCGGCGCAGGCCGGTCACTCGACGGCGCGGGCCGCCTCGGCCCGGTAGGCCAGCTTGACGCGGGTTATCCGCCGGTTGACGCGGTCGCCCACTAACGCGTCCCGGTCACCGACCGCCACGGCCTGAGGCCAGGCGAAGGCGATCTCCGGCCTGGGCGCGGCGCTGCCCGGCCCGGCCGAATCCTGGTTGCCGTAGCCTCCGAACCAGCAGATCTCGTTCCCGGCGGTGTCGAGCACCCCGATCCGGAAGCGGCCGGCGTCGCAGAAGAAGCTCCGGCCAAAGCCGTCCACGTCGAACCCGGGCACTTCGCAGCGGCAGGCCGCGACGCCATCCTCGCCGGCCCCCCAGGAACACATCACGCTCGCGCCCGGGAAGATCCACTGTGCGCCCCGGACCTCGGTGACACCGCGGTAGCTGTAGTTGCAGCGCACGCCCCCGGAGCCTTTGCGGATGACTCCGCCCTCCGGACCGAACTTGACCACGCTTCCGTAGATGAGCGGGTAGGGGTTGACTCCGTTGACGGCATCGCGGTCCCGGGGCCCGCCCAAAACCTGGCCGCGCAGGCCGGGCGGCACGGTCTCCTTGCCCGGACGCAGCCCGCAGAGCATGTAGGTGTTGCCGGCGAAGTCCACCCGGACGGAGCGGAGGTAGGGGATGTCGGCGTCGACCAGCTTCTCCTTCAGGAGCTGCCCGTCCGGGCCGTGCTTGCTGAGGATGTGGGTCCGCTCCAGGTCGCCCGGGGCGAGGGGCAGCTTCTTCCACAGCACGTAGACGTTGCCGGATGCGTCCGCGGCGTGCCCGTAGCCGAAGTCCTTGGCCCACCCGTGCAGCCGCCCCTCCTTGTCGGGGCTGCCCGGGAAGGGCAACGAGGCGAACTCCGGGTCGAGGCGGTGGAGATATGCGCCCGCCCCCGGGTAGAAGTAGTAGTTGCCGTCGAGCCCCACCCGGCCGACGCCGTTGGCCGGGGTCCAGCCCGGCCACTGCTGTTTGCCTGGGACGGTGACCCTGCTCCACCGGCCGGAATCGAGCTCGTAGCGCCAGTAGCTGTTGACGTAGAGGCGGCCCCGGGCGTCGTCCAGGCTAAGATCCAGGACCGCCCCGATGCTGCCGGGTTCGTCCTTGGGGGCTGACGGAAGCACCCGCACCGGATCGCCGAAGGACCCGCCGCGATCCTCGACGCGGATCAGCGGGCCGTTGGTCCAGATGATCGCCGGCTCGGCCGAGTCGTCCAGGGCCATCACCGGTCTCCGGATGGGCAGGAATCCGTACTTGGAGCTGAGCGCCGGCATGGGCGCCCGGGCGATCTCCTTGCCCGCGGAGTCCAGTTTGAGGAGATCCACGGTCGTGTCGCCCGACAGCACGTAGATGGCGCCGGTCTTCCTGTGGACCTCGACGCGCTGCGGTTTGGCCACCGCGAGGCTGCGCAGCAGCCGGCCGTCGGGAGCCAACACCGCGATGCGATCGTCGGCCGGGTCGGAGACGTAGACGTTGCCGTCCTGGTCGGTGGCCACGCCGGTAGGCTCCTTGAAGGTCACGCCCGCGCCGAAGCGCCCGGCCTTGGCGTCGGTCCACCCGAAGCGATAGACGAGCCCGTCCGGCTTGGTGTGGCGCCAGGTCTCCCCGCCGTGCACGCACTCGTCGCACTTGTTCGCCGCGCCGGGGGCGACGGGGCCGTGGACGCAGGCCCGCACCCCGGTTGCGTACAGGATCTTCTCGTCCGGGGACAGCGCCAGGCTGGCTCCGGTGTCGGTCAGCGGGTGGATCCTGGTCCCAAGAACGCCGCCGGCCGGCACGCCGCCGTCGGTGTTGATCACCGTGAGCCTGGCCAGCCCGGCCTGGGCGAAGGGCTGCGGGCCCTCCTGCACGCCGACGAAGGCCAGCAGCCCGTCGCGGGTGACCACCGGGCGCTGGCGGGGCAGGTCGCCCAGGCCGGGGAGCAGCGAGCGGGTTTCGAACTGGTAGATGAAAGGCACCCGGACCCCGCCGCCCAGGTCGATCCGGCGGAGCCCCTTGAGGCGGTCGTCCGGGAGGCTGGCCGGGTAGGGCAGGATGGTCCGCAGGTACTTGCCCTCGCGGCTGAAGACCGCGCAGGCCCCGCCGTCGTCGTGGGTGTGCTCCATTCCCGAAGTGTGGAAGACGTAGAGGCTGCCGTCCGGGCCGGTGGCCAGACCCCGCACGCCGCCGAGAGCCTCAGGCCGGAAGCCTATCAGCTCCGCGAACGTCGGCGTCAGCCCCAGGCCGACCCGGACCCTGAATGGGCCATCCCCCGCAGGCCGGCCCCGGTCGTCCCGGCCGTCCCAGAGCAGGTCCTGCTCGAGCTTGCCGGCAGCCAGCGGTGCCGGCGCGTTCTGACCGAGCCGGCCGGCCGCCAGGTGGCGGACCACCCTGCCCCTGGCGTCCTCGACCGCCACAGCCACGTCCGTCTCGGCGTTGACGGCGAAAGACACCCGCACGCCGCCTGCCTCCCGCAAGGTCGTCGGCCCGGCTGTGAAGGCCGGAAGGACCGCGGCCGTGGGCGCGGGCGTCGGGAGGACTGCCTCGGAACAGCCGGCCACGGCCAGGAGGACCAGGGCGAGTGGCATGGTTCTCATCTTCGAGAGTTCCTGTCCCGTCCGCATCTCCCGCGCGTCCTGGAGATTCGCCGGGATCCTAGCCGCAACCGCGGCAGAACACAATGCCTGCTGCTGTCTATTCCGGGCGTGGGGCGCCCCTCGGGCTTGGCCAGGTCCAGGCGCCAGCGGCTCCTGCCAACCGGCAACTGACAGCTGGCAGCTACTTCTGCGTCTTCGGCGGCTGGTTGAGGAGCCAGTGCGACGTGGGCGGGAAGTAGAAGTCCTCGCCCAGATCGGCGCGCAGCAGCCGGTTCCCGTCGTAGGTCTTCTTCAGGACCCAGTCCTTGTACTTCTGCTCGCCGGTCAGGTGGTAGAGCACGGCGAAAAGGTCGTGCAACTGCCCGCCGCACTCCTCCTTCTGTTCGGCGGCGGTCTTGGCCAGCTCCAGCCACTGCGGGTCGCCGGTGTGCAGCGCCGCCATGGCCAGTACGTGATCCCACTTAACCGTCCAGGTGCCCGCCTTCTTCGGGTCGGTCTCGCCCACGCCGTTCAGGGCCGGCTTGCCGAGGAGCGGCGCGTTGGCCTTGTACAGTTCCTTGTAGAGCTCGCCGGCGCGCTTGTCGCCGGTCAGCTCCCAGTACCGGTGGAACGCGCGCCAGGACGAGCTGACGTCGCGCTGGAGCTTGGGCGAGTGGGCGATGGCGTAAAAGGCGCCGTTGGCGGCCACGATGCGCATGTTCTCGAAAGCCCGCTGGTCGCCGAAGAGCAGATAGCGGTCGTAGAGCAGGTCCAGGGTGGTGTGCTCCGGGTTGGGCAGCTCCCAGGGCTCGCGCCCCCAGAAGCCCTGCCGGTGCTTCTTGAGCTCGTCGTCCTGGGGGACCGGCCGCGAACAGAAGCCGGTCTCGCGGAGGTTGGACTGTCTGAACTCGTTCCAGTTGCCGAAGGCCAGCGCGTCCTGATCGTCGATGCGGTACTGGCGCACGTCGCGGTACAGACGGCTGCGGTTGATGCCCACGTCCAGCCACCCCGGGTCTCCGGTGAAGTACCAGCGGAAGAGGAAGCAGTCCTCCTTGACCGGCTGGCGGGCGCCGTGGGTGGAGTGGCCGCCGTGCGAGGTCCAGCGCTCGCCGTAGACCTGCCAGCCGAGCCCGTTGCCCAGGAACTTGTCGGTCATCATCATCCGGCGCATCTCGACCGGGGTGTTGTACTCCAGAAAGCCGCTGGTCGGGGGCGTGTAGGGCCCGAGGTCGGCGAGCGCCCCGCAGGCGCCCTGGTGCTCGAGCGTCGGCCGGGGAAAGGCCGGCGGGTCCCAGGCGTCGGCGAGCCAGTGAGGCCAGGTCCGGCCGTTCTCGTCCGCGGCGCCGTGCGCCTTGCCCTTGGCGTAGAAGTGGAGCACCACCTCATGGCCCTTGCCGGAGGCATCCTCCAGGTAGTGGGGCAGGACGCACTCCCGCGGGAACATGCCCAGCCTCAGCACCCCGTCGGCGGAGGCCTCGACCGCCTTGGGGAACTGCTGCCAGAAGTTGCGCATCAGGAGCACCGCACCGCCCTTCTCGTTGAAGATGTGGATCACGCCGCGGGCCTGGTCGCCGGAGGACAGAACCTCCTCCTTTCCGGCGGAGCGCTTCAGGACCCGGTAGCCGCGGAAGCTGACGGTCTTGGTGCCGTAGTACCGCCCGCCGGTACCGCTGGAGTAGCCCGGGCACTGCTCCCAGGTCTCGGCGCCGTTGGAGTCCTGATACAGGCACACCGACTCGCCGGCGGCCAGCTTCGAGTCCAGCGGCCCGGCTCCGTAGACCCGGCAGCCCGTGGCTCCGCCGGAGAGCTTGACCAGCAGCGAGGCGTCCTCGAAGGTCGGCGAGCCGATGGCCTTCTGGGCATTATTGGCGAAGACCACGTCCAGGGTCAGGTCGGCGCTGCCGGCGTGGAAGTTCATGAAGACGTCGTAGCCGTACATGCCCCGGCTGTAGCCCTTGCCGTCGCGGGCCAGGTTCCGGCCCTGGGCCCGGATGCAGGCGCGCACCGGGCCGCTCTCGAGCACGGCCACGGACTTGGCGCCCTCCGAGCCGTAGTACTTCTCTCCGTAGGTGTCCTCCACCACCACGCCCTGGTCGGCGGTGGGGTCGAGCAGCTCCTCGCCGTCGACCACGGCGCTCTGGAGCAGGTTGAACTTCCTCTTGCTGACCGTGAACTTGGCGACGCCCGTGGATATGACCACGGCGTCATCGCTTTCCTGAACGGTTACGGCCGGCTTGCCGGCCGGCGGGTCCAGCTTCGCGTCGGTGAGGACCACCGTCTGCCCCTTGCGCGGCGTGCCGGAGGTGGCGTAGTCGACCTTCTCGCCGGGCACGTCCCCGGTGGCGTAGTCCACCAACACCCAGCGGATGGAGTTGCCGCCAGGCCCTGAGCCCGTCGAAGGGTCGCCGCGCCAGTAGCGGGCCAGGACCCGGAACTGCGCGGGAATGGCCACGAGCTTGCCCTCACGGTCGCGGTAGGCCAGGCGGAGGTCGCCGGTCTCCTTGGCCTGTCCGGCCACCAGCGGCACGCCACCGGAGACGAAGGGCGGCAGCCCCGAGCGGGCGTCGTTCTTCACGGTCAGGGGGATCTCCCAGGCGGCGGCGGGAAGCACCGTGGCCAGCAGCCCGAGCAAGAGCACGCAGCTAACCACCTTCACCTTAGCGTTCATGGGCCTGTCTCCTGCAAGCTTGGCCGGTTCAAGTCGTCTCCGACCACTGTCAACTGACAACTGGCAACGAGCAACTACTTCTGCGTCTTCGGCGGCTGGTTGAGCAGCCAGTGGATGGCCGGCGGGAAGTACTCGTGCTCGCCGATGGAGGCCTTGAGCAGCCTGGCCTCGTCCATCTTCTTGGTGACCATCTCCTTGTACTTGGCGTCGCCGGTGAGATGGTAGAGCACCGCGAAGAGGTCGTAGAAGTAGTCGCCGCACTCCTCCTTGCCCTCGGCCGCGGTCCTGGCCAGCTCCACGAGCTGCGGATCGCGGGTGTGCAGCGCGCCCATGGCCAGGGCGTGACACCAGATGTGGGTCAGGCCGTTCTTGTCCGCGGGCTTGGACCCGGCCATGACCAGCGGCGCCTTGCCGATCTTGCGGGCCTCGGCCTTGATCAGCTCCTTGTAGAGCTCGCCGGCGCGCTCGTCGCCGGTCAGCTCCCAGTAGCGGTCGAAGGCCCGCCAGGACCAGCCGATGTCCCGGTTGACGAAGGACCAGCTCTTGGGGTCGGCGCTGGAGCTGCCGATCACATAGAAGACGCCGTGGGCCGCAGCCACGCGCATGTTCTCGAAGGCGCGCTGGTCGCCCATGAGCAGGTAACGGTCGTAGAGCAGGTCGACGGTGGTGTGCTCGCGGTTGGGGAACTCCCAGGGCGAGCGCGGCCAGAAGCCCGCCTGGTGCTTCTTGAGCTCCTCGTCCCTGGGCAGCGGCCGGGTGTTGCCGTGCTCGCGGGTGTTGCCGCCCTGGAACTCCTTCCAGGTCTTGAAACCCATCGCATCCTGGTCGTCGACGCGGAAGGCGCGCACGTCCCGGAACTGCCGGCTGCGCGCGTCGCCGAGGGCCAGCCACTCGGGCGCCCCGGCCAGGTTCCAGCGGAAGAGGTAGCAGTCCTCCTTGATGGGTTGGCGGGCCCCGTGGGTGGAGTGCCCGCCGTTGGAGCGCCAGCGCTCGCCGAAGACCTGCCAGCCGTAGGCGTTGCCGTAGAGCTCGTCGCCGGTCAGGGCGCGCTTGGAGTCGATCGCGGTCTTGTCGTTGGGCTTCTCGCCGAGCCCGCCGGTCGGGACGGTGAAGGGGCCGAGGTCGGCCAGCGCCCCGCAGGCCGCCTGGTGCTCCAGGGGCGAGCGCGGCAGGGCCGGCGCGGCCCAGGCCTCGGCCACCGCCTCGGGCTTGGGGCGGCCGGACTTGGCGCTGTGGAAGCGCAGAACGATCTCGTGTCCCTTGGCCGAGGCGTCCTCCAGATAGTGGGGCACGGCGCACTCGCGGGGAAATAGGCCCAGCCGAACGGTGCCGTCGCCGGCGACCTCCGCGGCCTTGGGGAACTGCTGCCAGAAGTTGCGGGTGTGGACGACCACGCCGCCGCGGTCGCTCGCGGCGGAGAGCAGCCCGCTGGCCTGGTTGCCGGTGCCCAGTTCCTCCTCTTTTCCAGCGGCGCGCTTCAGCACCTTGTAGCCCCGGAAGCTGGTGATCTTGGTCGCCAACGGCGACCAGCCGTCGGCTTTCATGTCGCCGAAGCCCGGGCACTTCTCCCACGAGTCGGCGCCGTTGGAGTCCTGGTAGAGGCAGACCGACTCGCCGGCGGCGGGCTTGGCCTCGGTCGGGCCCTTGTCACCCCACAGTGCGCAGCTTCCGGCCCCGCCCTTGAGCTTGAGCAGCAGTGAGGCGTCCTCGATGGTCGGCGAGCCGATGGACTTCTGGAAGTTGTTGGTGACGATCACGTCGGCATAGACGTCGGCGCTGCCGGCGTAGAAGTTGAGGAAGACGTCGTAGCCGTACATCCCGCGGCTGTAGCCTTTACCGCCGCGGGCGAGGTGTTGGCCCCGGGCCCGGACGCAGACCCGCACCGGGCCGCTCTCGAGCACCTCGACGGTCTTGGTGCCTTCGGAGGCGTAGTACTTTTCGCCGAAGGTGTCCTCGATCACCGTGCCCAGATCGGCTGACGAGTCGAGCAACTCCTCTCCATCGACGACCGCGCTCTGCAGGAAGCTGAACTTCTTCTTGCTGACGGTGAACTTGGCGGCACCGGTGGAGACGACGACGGCCTCCCCCGTGTCCTCGGCGGCCGCCGGCGCCTTGGGTTTGGCCGCGTCGAGCTTGGCGTCGGTAAGCACCACCATCTTCTTCTCGCCGGGCACGTCGGCGGTCGCGAAGTCGACCAGCACCCAGCGGATGGACTTGCCGCCAGGCCCTGAGCCCGTCGAAGGGTCCCCCTGCCACCACCGGGCCAGGACCCGGAACTGCGCGGGGATGGCGGCGAGCTTGCCGCCGGAGTCCTTGACCGCCAGGCGGAGGTCAGCCGTCTCCCTGGCCTGCCCCGGCAGCAGCGGCACGCCGCCGGAGACGAAGGGCGGCATCGCGCCCTGCATGGGTTTGTCCACGACCAGCGGGATCTCCCA
Source organism: Planctomycetota bacterium (assembly GCA_022703445.1). Classification (GTDB taxonomy): domain Bacteria; phylum Planctomycetota; class SZUA-567; order JAKLDR01; family JAKLDR01; genus JAKLDR01. The sequence continues at coordinate 14,451 of JAKLDR010000089.1, forward strand.
GGCGCCTGCGGCGGATTGCAGGACCAGCAGCAGCGCGGCGCCCGCGGCAACCAGACATCTCTGGCTCATGATCGGCTCCTGTCTTCGGGTCTCGCTCCGCAGCACCCGCACACAGCGCCTCGTTGACCAGCATGACGGTTATGCAGAGCGGCAGCACACCCGCGGCCTACTTGGCGCCCGTGGCCTTCGCGACCTCGGCGCACAGCGCGAAGAGCTTGTCGTCGCGCTCCTGCCAGTTCGAGCACTCCAGGGACATCTTGGCCACCCAGTGCGGGTAGCGGGTCCGGAGGTAGTAGCGGGCGCGTTCGTCCAGGAGCGCCGCGGCCCGCTTGGCCAGGTCGTCGCCGACCTTGCCGGACCCGTTCGACGGGCTCACGGCCTGAGGCCCTGAGCTTGTCGAAGGGTCCAGCGCCCTCTGCACGAAGACGATGGCCTCGGCAACCTGCACGCCCTCGCGGAAGGACTCCAGGCGGGTGTTGAAGATCGCTCCATCCGGTCCGGGGCTGGCCATGGCCATGGTGTTCTCGGACCACGAACAGCCGCCGTAGTTGCCGCCGATCGCTCGGAACTGGCCGTCCTTGCCGGTCGGCAGCGGCCAGAAGTCGCCTCCCACGCGGCCGATGCCCCGGCAGTCGGTGCCCTGCATGGCCGCCTCCGAGACCATCCGGTAAAAGACCAGCGGGGAGCCGTCGCGCAGGTTGGCGATGATGCCGGCGCCGGTGCGGACGTTGCAGCAGACGATGCGCTTGGCCCCCAGCGTCCAGGAGCGGGGGTAGGCGGTGCGCTTCTTCTCGTCGTGGTCCGGGTCGTACAGCGGCCCGCCGCTTCCCCAGACGTCCTCGACGTAGGGTACCGGCATCCGGTCGGAGGCGTCCGTCCCCTGGAACATGACCGCCCCGGCGTGGGCGCACTTCATCCACCTGCCGTCCGGCCAGATGTGCTTGTAGATGGAGACGTATTCCTTCTGCGGGTCCGTGCAGTAGGAGGCGTGGACCACCGCGGTCACGTCGAACCAGCCTCGCTTCTCCAGCCGCTGCCGCAGACCGGCCATGACCGGTTTCCAGAAGTTCTCGTTCTCCGGCGTGCCGTACGGCGGTTGCGGCAGGTGGTCGAGCTTGCCGGTGGCGGGGTCCAGGACGGTCACGGCCAGGGGCGGCCGCTGGTCCTTGCCGATGCTGACAGCCGATTCCCAGACGTTCAGCTGGAGAATGCCGGGCTTGCCGCACTTGGCGGCGTAAAGATCGAGGTACTTGTCGAGGATCGAGAAGTCATGGTCGTAAGCCCCGTCCGCTTTCCGGATCCAGCGGACCATCGACTCGGTGTTGTCGAGGGCCATGCCCTTCTCCACCAGGGGCACGACGCAGAGCTTGTTCCCGGCCTGGAAGAGCACCTCCATTGATTTGCCCAGGAGCTCCCAGTGCCTGTCGCTCCAGAGCGGGACCTTGTAGTATCTGGCCACCGAGTCGGGCGACTGGTAGAGGTTGTGGTGTACGGTGAAGTCCTTGGGATCCGGCATGCGCCAGTCGTGGACCTTGAGCTCCACTGGCACCGCGAACCTGGCGCCCTGCGCCTCCACGGTCAGCGTCCCGCGGTACTCGCCGGCCGCGGAGTCGGCCGGCACCCGCACCGTGACCCAGACCGGCACGACCGCCCTGGCCCCGCGGGACTTGGTGGCCAGCGGCTGAAGGCTGACGGCCGGGACCTCTGCCGGGAAGTCGCCCAGCAGACGGTCGAACTCGTCGTGGCAAGTGGCGTTCCAGTGCAGTCCCGAGCGCACCGCGAAGCCGGCCCGCTCGGCCCAGCGCACCTGGACCGCCGCGGCCGGCAGCCGCGCTTTCCCATCAGCCGTCGAGAGCTCCGTGACGGAAGCCTTGAGACCCTTGATGGCCGCGCCCGAGCTCAGCACCACCTTGCCGGAGGAGGTCCCGTTCCTGGCGCCGATCATCCGGATCGGCCGGATCGCCTCGGCGGGCAGCGCGTAGTGCCAGGCCTCGTCGGTCTGCATCTGCTGGCTGGTCCACAGCTCGATGGCCGCGCCCGCGCCGAGGCTGGGCGCCGCGCCGGCGGCCGCGGTGAGCCGGGCCTCCTGGACCCCGGCGTGCGGCCAGGGCAGCGGGTCGGGGATGACCGCCGAGCAGGCGTAGAGCGCCTCGCCCATCGGCGCGGCGTGCGAGGCGATGGCGATCACGTTGACGCCCTTGCGGAGCATCGTCGCCGGGACCGGGACGCCCTCCGCCGGGAACTCGCGCAGCCGGACCTTCATCCGATCGGCGAACTCCTTGGCGTCCTTGTTCATGTAGATCTTGCCATCGGGCCGGACGTAGGCCTCTTCCGGGTAGCGCTCGGCCAGCATATCGGGTTCGATCGTTCCCTGCGGCCCATTCGACGGGCTCAGGGCAGGGAGGTGGCCGCGGCAGAGTTCCTTGCCGTTCACGTAGACAACCGCGCCGCCGTAGTACTTCAGAAAGACCCGGAGGTCCTTAACTTGGGCGGGGTCCTTCACCCGGAACCGGCCGCGCAGGCAAAGCTGGCCCCAGTTGACGGTGTTGCCGGCGAAGTAGATGCTGTCGCCGAAGACCCCGGCCATGCCGCAGGAGGCGCCACCGCTAGCGTCGACCACCAGCGGCGCGCTGACCCGCACCCAGCGGCTGTCATCGAAGTCCGGCGCCGCCCAGTCCCTGGCCGGCGGATCGGCCGCGACGACCGCCCGGGGCTTGCGATCGGCCTCGGCCAGGTTCTTGCGGGTCGGCTCCAGGAAGGGCACGATCTTCCCCTCCTTGGTGACCACCGACGGGGTTCGCCAGCGGGCGAAGCCCACGAAGGAGCCCTGCTCCAGGTCGAGGATCACCGGAGCCCCGGGCGGCTTGGGCGGTTCGGCGCCGAGCAGGCCCGGCGCCAGGCCGGCCAGGGCTCCGAGCAGCAGCAGGGCGGTCCTCATGGCGGCTCCCGTCGCTCGTCAGGTCACTTGACGAAGAACGCCTTGGCCGGCTTGTTGATGGCCAGGAAGACGATGCAGTCGAGCTTCTCGACGTACTGGACCATTCCGCCGTGCGTGTAGGACCACGTCAGGTCCACGCCCTGCGCCAGGGCCAGGGGCACGTCCTCGGCTTTGTACGCTTCGAAGTCTCCGAGGTTGTCGGGAACGACGATCTTCTGGCAGTAGGCCTTCGCCGCCTTGGGATCGTCCAACTCGACCCCGAAGGATATGAAGCGGTCGAGCGTGGGGCTGTAGTGGAGGCCGAAGTTCTCGCCCCTGCCCTTGAGGTTCGGCAGCTTGGCGGCGTAGATCGGATAGGCGGGATCGTCCAGGTCCAGGACGTTGATAGCGGTTGGCACCTGGCCGTACCCGCCGGTGAGCCAGGCCAGGAGGGCGCGGCCGCGCGGGTGACCGTTGGACAGTGCCGCGCTCCTGCACATGAAACCGCCGTGTCCGCTGCCCTTGTTGGTGAAGCGTTTCTGGGACCACGTGGCCTTGGCCAGGCCCGCGGAGAGGTCGAGCACTCCAAGCTCGTTGTCCCCCGTCCCGCCCAGCACAATGACTTTCCTGTGTTTGGCCGAGAGCTTCACGGTCCGCCCGCCGAAGCTTGAGGGCGTCAGCCACTCGGGCGCCGGTTCGGACGGTCGTACCCAGGCCTTGTTGTCCTCGCGCTGATAGTGGGAATACCACTTCTTCTTGCCGGATGGCCAGAAGTCGGCGCAGAAGGCCTGGTCGATGCCGTAGTAGAACCCCGGTGCCATGAAGTGCGTGTTGGGGACGAACCACACGCCGGTCCCGAGGCCGGTATATTCGGCGGGGATGTAGGCGTGGGCGTCGTAGCGGTAGGAGCCGAGCGGGACCTGGTCGGCGATCTCCATGTACTTCACCGGCGCCGGGTAGACCCATCCCCCGACGGCCACGGGGAACTTGCCGTCCCATTTGGCCTTGTCGAACTTGCACAGCGGGAACCTGCGGCCCTCGGGCAGCGCCTCGGCCTCCTTGGGGGACCAGTAGAACTCCGCGCCGGCCTCGGCGGCTGTCCGGAAGGTGGGCTGCTGCCAGACTTCGTAGTGGGCGGCGTCGCTGCTGAGGTTGAGGGCGCCGGTCATGTTGGCCGCGAAGTTCTCTCCCCCCGAGCCGAAGACGAGCGTTCCGTACTTCCCGGTGCCGGAGAAGAGCGCACCGCCCCCGTAGCCGAAGACGTGCGCCAGTGTTCCGACGCCGGGGTCGCCGCAGGCGAACTGCGATGGGGTGATTCCGCCCGGAAACGTGAACTTCACATCGGTCGGAGCGTTGTCGCTGATGTTGTAGACCGTGTTCGGCTCGGTCATGGCCCGGCGCCACTTGGGCCAGGCGGGATCGGCGGCCGTCGCTCCGCCCGGGGCGGGTTCGGCCCCGAAGACGCTCGCCGCGAACAACACTGCCAGGCAGCCGATCCCGATGCGCATGGTTGGCCCCTTTCCGCTCACTTGACGAAGAACGCCTTGGCCGGCTTGTTGGTGGCCAGGAAGACGAAGCAGCCGAGCTTCTCCACGTACTGGACCATCCCGGAGTTGGTGTACGACGAGACCAGGTCCACGCCCGGGGCCGCGGCGAGCGTCATGTCCTCGACCTTGTAGGCGCCGAAGTCGTCGAGCTTGTCGGGGATGGTGATCTTCTGGCAGAGGACCTGGGCGGGGTTGCCCCAGATTCCGAAGGCGATGAACTTGTCCATGGAGGGTATGTAGTGGAGCCCGATGCGCTCGCCGGCGCCCTTGAGCGGCAGCTTGACCGCGTAGGTCGGGTAGGCCGGGTCGTCGAGGTCCAGGATGCTGAGGGTCTCCGGCGTGCCGCCGTACGGCCCGGCGCCGTACCAGACGAAGAATGCCCGGTTGCGGGGGTGGCCGTTGGACATCGTCGACTTCTGCCCGCAGCGCAGGGCGTGGGCGCCGTTGCCCTTCCTCAGGGCCGGCTTCACCGACCAGGTGCCCTTGGCCAGGCCCTCGGAGACGTCGAAGACGCCGGTGTCGCCGTTCTGACCCTGGTAGGGCACGATCACCTTCTTGTGCTTGGTGCTGAAGCCCACCACCTGGCTGCTGAAGCTGCCCGGGCCCACGGTCTCCGGCACCGGCACGGCCAGGCGCGTCCAGGCCTTGGTGTCCTCGCGCTGGTAGTGGGCGTACCACTTCTTCTTGCCCGAGGGCCAGAAGTCGGCCAGGACCTTCTTGTCCGGCCCGTAGTAGAACCCCGGGGCCGTGAAGCACGCGCTCGGTATGAACCAGGCGCCGGTCTTCAGGCCGGTGTACTCGGCCGGGATGAAGCAGTGCTGGTCGTAGCGGTACTGGCCGAGCGGCACTTGGTCGGCGAGCTCCAGGTACTTCACCGGCGCAGGGTAGACCCAGTTGCCGATGGCCATGGGGAACTGGCCGTCCCAGTTCGTTGCCTTGTCGAACTTGAGGTGCGGGATCCGGCGGTTCTCGGGCAGCGCCTGGGCCTCCTCCGGGCTCCAGTAGAACTCCGCCCCCGGCTCGGCCTTGGTGCGGTAGGTGGGCTCCTGCCAGACCGAGTAGTGGGCGACGTCGCCGTTGAGGTCGAGCGCCCCGGTCATGTTGCCGGAGAAGTTCTCGCCGCCCGAGCCGAAGACCAGGACGCCGTACTTGCCGACGCCGGTGAAGAGCGCCCCGCCGCCGTAGCCGAAGATGGTGCCGCCGGTGCCGGCCTCGCCGTCGGAGTTGCTGAACTGGGTGGGGATCTTCCCGCCCGGGAAGGTGAACTTGATGCCGGCCAGGGTGTTGTCGCTGATGTTGTAGATGGTGTTGGGCTCGGTCATGGCCAGTCGCCACTTGGGCCAGGACGGGTCGGTCTTCGGCGCCTCCGCCGCGGCTGAGGGCTCGGCACCGCGGGCTGCGCCGAGCGCGGCGGCCAGGAAGATGGCGGCGGACATCGTCAGGGAACGGCGCAGTTCGGTTTTCATGGCACAGGCCCTTTCTTGGCTAGCAGCCCGTTGAAGAAGTGCCGGGGATCGCGTTGCGTCCGGACCGCCCGGATGCAAGGCGCGAGGAGAAAGCCGTGTCCATAGCGACACGGCGACGACGAGCCCCTCGACTGTGCTCGGGGCCCTGAGCGAGCCCACCGGCGAGTCGAAGGGCAACGCCGCAGACGGGCGGTCCGGGCGCAACCCGAGGGGACGCTCGATCTTGCGGCCTCATGCTTCGCCTCTCCTCGTCGGCGTGTCTCTTGGACACGCCTTCCTCGTCGTTCCTCGCCTGAGGCCACAATCTCGAGCGTCGCGACCCCGGCACTTCTTCAACAGGCTGCTGGGCATGGACAACATTCTTGTCCAGGCTCACTGGGGAATACACGCGTCGCGGCTGGGCATTCTATGGACGGACCGCTCCATTTCATGGACGATCCTCCCGTCGGCGGGCTGCGGTTTGCGCCGCAAATGAGCCGGGCGGCGGGTTCGTGCCCCGCCGCCCGGTGACAGAAGGCCTGGCTGCCGTCTACTTCGTGTACATGGGCAGGTAGCGGTAGTAGACCTCCAAGGTCAGCGCGCCCAGCGCCGTCGAGTAGACCCGGCCGGCGTAGTTGCTGACCCAGCCCTTCGGATCCCAGGAGCCGTCCTTGTCCTCCGGGCCGCTGCCCAGCGGCAGGGGGCCCTTGCACTGGTTGGGGACCAGCGTGTCCTTGAGGGCCTTGTTCCAGGAGTCCCAGTGGGTCCCGCCCATCTGGAACATGGCCAGGGTGCCGTAGTACCAGTGATAGAACTGCTGCGCGCCGTCCTTGTCGAGCTTGTTCCAGTCGGGCAGCTTCCGGACCACCAGGTCGGCCTGCTTCCGCAGCAGGGGGTCGGTGGCCGGGGCGCCCATGAACTCGCGGCAGACCATGCCGATGGCCGTGCAGCCCTCGGCTCCGGCGGAGTTGGCGTCGTTCAGGGCGGTGTAGCCGATCCGGCCGGTCCTCGGGTCGGTGATCTTGTCTATGAAAGTCCCTGCGCCCTGGAAGCCGGTGCCCTCCACCTTGAGCCCGGCGATCTTGGCGCTCTTCAGGGCCATCACCGCCCAGCCGGACACGGAGATGTCGCTGTCGCCGGTCTTGATGCCGTAGCGCCAGCCGGAGTACGGGTTCTGGCACTGGATGACCCCGTCGACGCCCTTCTGGGCCGACTCGGCCAGCGCCGGGTCCCGGGTCATGCCGTAGGCCTCCGCCATGGCCAGCGTGCAGATGAAGTGGTCGTAGGTCCAGTGGTCGTTGGCCGCGGACTGCGCGGTGGCGTAGAAGGTTCCGCCGTGGGCTTTCTGCTGCGCGAGCATCCAGTTGATGGCCCGGCGCATGTTGTCCTGGAAGGGGCCGCCGTCCTTGTGGGTGTAGCCGGCGCCCAGGAAGGCGAGCGTGGCCAGTCCGGTCACGCCGGCGTCCCACTTGCCGGAGTAGCCGCCCTCGTACTTCTTGCCGGAGTCCCAGTGGCCGTCGGCCTCCTGGTGGCGGGCCAGCCAGCGGAGGGCGGCCTCCACGGCGCTCTCGGTGGCCGTGCTGCCGCCGAAGCGTCCCACGGCCTTCTTGCGCCCGCCGCCGTCGCGGTAGCCGAAGACGCCGGCCATGCCGCCGCCGCCCA